>NZ_DATCUY010000100.1:0-4169 GCF_036567245.1 Achromobacter sp.
CTCGGCGCTGGGCGCGCCGCTGCGCGGCCCCGGCGGCACCGCGGCTTTCGTCGAACTGCATATCGAACAAGGTCCGGTGCTGGAAAGCCGCGGCCTGCCCATCGGCGTGGTCACCAACATCGTCGGTATCCGCCGCGTGCAGATCACCGTGGAAGGCCAGCCCGACCATGCCGGCACCACGCCCATGGACATCCGCCGGGATGCCCTGGTGGGCGCGGCCCGCATCATCGACGCCGCCCACCGCCAGGCCAGCGCCGCCAGCGGCAATCCGCATTACGTGGTTGCCACCGTGGGCCGCCTGTCCATGACGCCCAACGCCGCCAACGCGGTGCCGGGGCGCGTCGAACTGACGCTGGAAATGCGCAGCGACAGCGATGCCGTGCTGGACGCGTTTCCGGAAACGCTGATGGCCGGCGTGGCCACGGACCTGACCGCGCTGCGCCTGTCCGCCAGCTTCACGCAGCTGAGCCGCGCCCGCCCCACCGACTGCACGCCGCTGGTGATGGACGCGGTGCAGGCGGCCGCCGACCAACTGGGCTATGCCTCCATGCGCCTGCCCAGCGGCGCGGGCCATGACGCGGTCTACATGGCGCCCACCGGCCCCATCGGCATGATCTTCATTCCCTGCCTGAACGGCCGCAGCCACTGCCCGGAAGAGTGGATCGAGCCCTCGCAACTGCTGGACGGCACCCGCGTGCTGTACCAGTCCGTGCTGGAACTGGACCGCAAGCTGCGCACCGCCTAAGCCCGGGGCGTCCCCTCCAGGCCCGCGGGTATCTCCCGCCCGCGGGCGCCGCGCTGCCATAATGGGCGCCTCGCGCCGCGACCGGCGCCCCTGCGCAGCCCTGCCCCCAATGGAACAGATAGAACTCAACGACAGCACCGCCGACCGCTACCTGCTGGACGCGCCCGGCCTGTCCCTGCTGGTCTTCCACAGCCGCACCTGCGGCACCTGCCGCATCGCCCGCGAACAGCTGCCGCAGCTGGAATTGCCCGTGGAACGCGTGTGCTGGGTCGACGCCGGCGACAACCGCGGCATGGTCGAGCGCTACGAGGTCTTTCACCTGCCCGCCATGTTCGTGACGCGCGACGGCGCCTTCTTCGGCCCGGTCCAATCGACCCTGGCGGAATGGGACCTGCGCCAGCAGATCGGCCTGGCCCTGGACAGCTACCCCGCCGAACTGCCGTGAACGGCGCCAAACCCTTGCGCCAGCCGCTGGACGGACTGGCCACCGGCGCCATGCTGTTGTTGTGCGTCTGCTGGGGCTTCCAGCAGATCGCCATCAAACTGGTGGCCGCGGACGTCTCGCCCATCATGCAGATCGGGCTGCGCTCGGCCTTCGCGGCGCTGGTGCTGGCCGTAGCCGTCTGGCGGCGCGAAGGCCTGCGCGCCTTCACCGATGGCACGGCGCTGCCCGGCCTGATCGTGGGCCTGCTGTTCGCCGGGGAATTCCTGTTCGTGGCGCAAGGCCTGGTCTACACCACGGCCTCGCACATGTCGGTGTTCCTGTACACCGCGCCCATCTTCGCCGCGCTGGGGCTGCACTGGCTGCTGCCCGAGGAACGCCTGAAGCCGCTGCAGTGGCTGGGCGTGGCCATCGCGTTCTTCGGTATCGCGGTGGCCTTCCTGGGCAAGGGCCAGCCCGAGGGCTCCGCCGCCGCTCCCAATATGCTGCTGGGCGACGCGATGGGGCTGCTGGCGGGCCTGTTCTGGGGCGCCACCACGGTGGCGATCCGCAAGACCTCGCTGTCGGAAGCCGCGCCCGCCAAGACCCTGTTCTATCAGATGGCGGTCGCGGCCATCACCCTGCTGTCATTCGCGACGGTCACCGGCAACGCCGGCTTCCGCTACACGCAGGCGGCGGTGCTCAGCGTCGTCTTCCAGTCGGTGGTCGTGGCCCTGTCCAGCTATCTGGCGTGGTTCTGGCTGCTGCGCCGCTACCTGGCGTCGCGCCTGTCGATCCTGTCGTTCATGACGCCGCTGTTCGGCGTGAGTTTCGGCGTGCTCATCCTGGACGAGCCGCTGGACGGCGGCTTCGTGCTGGGCGCCCTGCTGGTGCTGGCCGGCATTACCCTGGTCAGCGGCGCCGAACTGCTGCGCGAGAAGTTGCGGCGCGCCCGCTGAGCCGCCCGCGCTTATGGCCTGGTTCGCGGCGCGGGCGCGGCGCCCAGATTCAGCACGATCAGCGCCGCCCCTCCCAGCACCAGGGCGAAGCCCCACCAGTCCATGGCGGCGGGCCGGTCGCCCACCAGCGCCATCGCACCCAACACGCCCACCACCGGCACCATCAGCGTGGTCAGCGCGGCCACCGTGGCGCTGACGCGCTCGCTCAGCACGAACCAGAGCCAATAGGCGACGGCGGTACCCAGGATGATGTGGAACGACAGCGCCGCCGCCACGCGGCCGTTCCAGCCCTGCGTGGGAAAGGATTCACCCGCGATCAGCACACCCACCAGGGCGCAGGCCGCGCCCACCGCCAACTGCCAGGCCGTGACGACGATGCGGTTCCCGGCCACCGGCCAGCCCTTCAGGTAGACCGTGCCGGCGGCCCAGCCGAAGGCCGCCACCAGCGGAAACACCAGGCCCTTGGCCGCAGCCGCGTCGTGCTCGCCGAAGACCGCGCGCAGCACCGGCCAGGCCAGGATGGAAACGCCAGCCGCGCCCAGCAGCAGCGCCAGCGCCCTGCGCCGGTCCAGGCGTTCGCCCAGCACCGCCCAGGCCAGCACGGCCGACATCATCGGCATGGTGAAAGTCAGCACCGCCGCGCGCGAGGTGCTGGTGCTGAGCTGCGCCCAGGCCACCAGCAGATTGAAGGCCGCGACGGCAAGCAGGCCGCCCACGACGATGCCCCGCCACGACGCGCGCGGCGGCAACAAGGGCACCCGCTTGGCGCGCGCCAGCAGCAACAGCAGCACCGCGCCGCTGCCCAGGCCGAGCAGGCGCAGCGTGAACGGCGGGAAGATCGACAGGATGATCTTCACCGCCGGCCAGTTCAGGCCCCAGAACAGGGCCAGCGCAACCGGGATCAGGCGCACGCGGCGCGCGCCTCTGCGGTCAGTTCGGACAGGCCCTGCCGCTGCCGGCCTTGCGCATCGAAATTGTCCGGGCTCAGCCAGCGTTCATAGGCAGTACGCAGCGCGGGCCAATCGCCGTCAACGATGGCGAACCAGGCCGTATCGCGGCTGCGGCCCTTGTACACCGTAGCCTGGCGGAAGATGCCTTCGAACTCGAAACCCAGGCGGGCAGCCGCCGCGCGCGATGGCGCGTTCAGGCTGTCGCACTTCCATTCGTAGCGGCGATAGCCCAGTTCGTCGAAGGCGCGGCTCATCAGCAGGAACTGCGCTTCGGTGGCGATGCGGGTACGCTTGAGCTGGCGCGAGAACGATACGAAGCCGACTTCGATCGCGCCGTTGGCCGGATCGATGCGCATCAGCGCCAAGGTGCCGATGGCGCGGCCCGTTTCCAGATCGATGATGGCGTGGTGCAGGGGGTCGTTGCCGGCCTGCGCCTTTTCCGCGAACTCGCGGTAAGCCGCCAGGTCCGCGAAAGGCCCAACCGACATGTAAGTCCAGTCGCTGTCGTCCGGCGCCTGGCTGAACGCCTGGTACAGATCCTCGGCGTGGCGCTCGGCCGACAGCGGCTCCAGCCGGCAATAGCGGCCGACGATGGGAGTCAGGGGCGGACGCGGGCGCGCGGTCCAGCCCGTCATGTCCGGGCCGATGGGTTGCTGGTAAGCGTTGACGCGGGGTTGCATGCTACGAGGCCTCTTCAGGTTGGCGCGCCGCCGGCCAGGGCGGACGCAATACGCATGCCCTCACGATATCGGAATCGTGGCATCATAAAAAGCACCACGATCCCGTATTTTAATAGGGCCATGATGAACCCCACCGCCCTGCTGTCCAGCCCGCTCACGCGCGGCCCCGGCGCCCTGCCGCGCCAGCGCCAGCTGATCCAGCGCCTCAAGCAGGCCATCCTGGCAGGCCAGTTGCCTGCGGGCGGCAAGCTGCCCTCGTCGCGCGCCCTGTCCGAGGACCTGGACATCTCGCGCAACACGGTGCTGATCGCCTACGAACAGCTCACCGCCGAAGGCTACGTGATCGCCGATCGCCAGGGCACCCGGGTAGCCCCCCTGTCGGCCGCCGCCGCCCTCGCCGCCAAGCGCGCGGCC
>NZ_DATCUY010000101.1:0-11991 GCF_036567245.1 Achromobacter sp.
CGGAGGCGGGCAGGGCGCGCCACGAGGGCGCCTGCGGGCGGGCGCAGGCAGGCGCCGCATGCAGATCGGAATGGTGTTTCATGGTCGTGCTTCCAGAACTGGCGGCCGATTTCGGATCGGCCGCCCATGGCCAGCGGACCAGCCTACAGTTCGCGCAAGACGGCGCGAACCGGGCTGGCATCGGCCTGGACCAGCGCCAACGGCAGTGCGATCAACTCGTAATCGCCTTCCGGCACATCGTCGAGCACCAGGTTCTCCAGTACCCGCATGTCATGCCGCAAGATCGTATGGTGGCTGTCCAGGGTCTTGCTGGACGCGGGGTCGATGCTGGCCGTATCCAGGCCGATCAGCATGACGCCGCGTTCGGCCAGCCATTCGATGGTCTGGGGCGCGTAGGCGGAGAAGTCGTCGGTCCACCAGTCCTGCGCGGCATGCTTGGCAGTGCGTACCAGCACGCGCGGCGGCAGGTTCAAGGCCGCATGGGCCAGGTGGTCCACCGTGATGAGGGGGCCGCAATCGATGGCATGTATGACGCGACAGGGCCCCAGGAAGGGTTCCAGGGACACCGCGCCGATGGCGGCGGCGCCGTTCTGGTAGTGCAAGGGGGCGTCAGCATGGGCGCCGATGTGCGGCGACAGCGTGATTTCGCTGACGTTCACAGGGCAGCCGGGCGCAAGCGACCATTTCCATTGCTGGCGGTACGGCGTGTCGCCAGGAAAGACGGGCGACGCCGTGGAGACGGGCGGGGAGATGTCCCACAAGCGTTTCATGTCAGGCGGAATGGGTCGGAAGATGCGTTAAGCCTAAAACAATTGCGGGCGCTAGTCTAACGAATTCGGGCGCCGGCCGCAGCCCCTACAGGCCGCCGAGTTCGGCCATGGAGATGACCGTGCCGGCGGCGACGATCAGATGGTCCACCAGCCGGATGTCCACCAGCGCGAGCGCCTGTTTCAGGTGCTGCGTGAATCCGCGGTCCGCGGCGCTGGGCTCGGCCAGGCCGGAAGGGTGGTTATGGGCGATGATCAGGGCCGCCGCATGGTGCCGCAAGGCCTCGCGCACGACCTCGCGGGGGTAGACCGATGCCTGGGACAGGGTGCCGCGCGCCAGCTCGCCCGTGGCGATGAGGCGCAGCCGGTTGTCCAGATAGAGCGCGATGCAGTGTTCCACCTGGCGGTGTCCCAGCGCCATCTTGCAATACTGCTTTACCTGCATCGGGTGAGCCAGGTTGCTATTGCGGGTCAGATCCTCTTCGATGGCGCGTCTGGCCAGTTCCAGCAGGGCGACCAGCATGCAGGCCTTGGCCGCGCCCAGGCCCGGGACCGTGGTCAGCTCCTCGGGCGTCGCGCCCAGCAGGCCCCGCAGGCCGCCGAATCTGGCCAGTAGCTGGCTGCCCAATTGCACCACGTCCAGGCCCGGAATGCCGGTGCGCAGGGCGATGGCGAGCAACTCCGAGTCCTGGAGCGATCCGGCGCCATGGCGCAGCAATCGCTCCCTGGGGCGCTCGTATTTGGGCAGCCGATCGGACAATTTCATAAGAGGCTCTAAAATCAAGGTTTATTCAATTGCATATACGGTGGCAGATCTTGAGCATCGCCTCTAATGAAGTGAACGTTTTTGTCCGTCCGGATTCCTACCTGACGCTGCACTACCGCATCACGCTGGCCTCCGGGCCGGGCAAGGATTCCGTGTTCGCCGACACCTTCGACGGCCGTCCCGGCACGCTGCAGATGGGCAGCGGGCAATGGGCACCCGGCCTGGAGGCCGCGTTGGTCGGCCGCGCCGAAGGCGAGCGCTTCAGCGTCACGGTCGAGCCGGCCGACGCCTATGGCGAGCGCAACCCCGAGCTCATCCAGCGCGTTACGCGCGCCATGCTGGCCGAGCATGCCGGCGCCGACGCCACCTTCGAACCGGGCGACCTGGTGGAATTCGCCGCGCCCAATGGCGGACGCTATTCGGGCATCCTGAAGGAAATCAACGACGAATCGGCCCTGTTCGATTTCAACCACCCGCTCGCGGGCATCAGCTTGCGGGTCGACGTGGCGCTCTTGGGAGTCCTCTGATGAGCCAGGTTGTCACCGCCGCCGACGCCGAAGTCCTGCTGGCGCAGCCGCGCGGTTTCTGTGCCGGCGTGGATCGCGCCATCGACATCGTCGAGCGCGCGCTCGAACTGCACGGCGCGCCCATCTACGTGCGCCACGAGATCGTCCACAACCGCTACGTGGTCGAAGACCTGCGCGCCAAGGGCGCCATCTTCATCGACGAGCTGGACGACGCGCCCGCTGGCGCCATCGTGGTGTTCTCGGCGCACGGCGTCTCCAAGGCGGTGCGGGCCGAGGCCGAATCCCGCGGACTGCGCGTGTTCGACGCCACCTGCCCGCTGGTCACCAAGGTTCATATCGAAGTGGCCCGCATGCGCGCCGCCGGCCGCGAGATCATCATGATCGGCCACAAGGGACATCCCGAAGTCGAGGGCACGCTGGGTCAGGCTCAGGGCGGCATGTACCTGGTCGAGACCGCCGAGGACGTCGCGGGCCTGCAGGTGACCAACCCTGACAACCTTGCCTACGTCACGCAGACCACCTTGTCGGTGGACGACGCGGCAGCCGTGTCCCGTGCGCTCAAGCAGCGCTTCCCCAATATCGTCGAGCCCAAGAAAAGCGATATCTGCTACGCCACCCAGAACCGCCAGGACGCGGTCAAGGTGATGGCGCCGGATTGCGACCTGGTGCTGGTGGTGGGCAGCCCCAACAGTTCCAACTCGAACCGCCTGCGCGAGGTGGCCGAGCGCAAGGGCGTGGCGTCCTACCTGATCGATGGCGCGCAGTCCATCGACCCGGCCTGGCTGGTGGATCGCAAGCGCATCGGCGTGACGGCGGGCGCTTCCGCGCCCGAGATCCTGGTGCAGCAGGTCATCGACCGGGTCAAGGAATTGGGCGCGGTGTCGGTGCGCACCATGCCGGGCCTGGAAGAGAATGTGGCTTTCCCGTTGCCCAAGGGCCTGTCCCGCAAGTCGGCGCAGACGGAATCGCTGGAATAAGCAGGCGGGCGCCGTCGCAGCGCGGCGCTGCCTCAGAACACCGAGGAGACTTCATGCAGTTGTACAGCTACTTTCGCAGTTCGGCCGCGTACCGGGTGCGCATTGCCCTGAATCTCAAGGGCTTGCCCTACGAGTATTTGCCCGTGCATCTGCTGAAGGATGGCGGTCAGCAGCTGTCGGCGGATTACCGCAAGGTGAACCCGACCGCGCTGGTGCCCACGCTGGTCGACGGCGACGCCGTCATCGGCCAGTCGCTGGCCATCATTGAATACCTGGAAGAAACGCATCCCGAAGTGCCGCTGCTGCCGGCGGACGCGATAGGCCGCGCGCGGGTGCGGGATCTGGCGCTGGGCATCGCCTGCGACACGCATCCCTTGAACAATCTGCGCGTGCTGAAGTACCTGAAGCACACCCTGGGCGTGGACGAGGCCGCCAAGACCGCCTGGTACAAGCACTGGGTGCATCAGGGCCTGGAAGCCCTGGAAGCGCAATTGGCGGGTTCGTCCGCCACTGGCAGTTTCTGCCACGGCGATACGCCCACGATCGCCGACCTGTGCCTGGTGCCCCAGGTGGCGAACGCGCAGCGTTTCGACTGCGACCTGTCGGCCATGCCCAATGTCGTGCGCATCGATGCCGCCTGCCGCGCGCTGCCGGCCTTCGACGCAGCCGCGCCGGGCAAGCAGCCCGACGCGGAGTAGCGTCAAACCGGTGCGGACCGGCTCAGCCGATCTGCACCGGCACGAAGATCTTGTCTTCGCCGCGCTGTACCAGCAGGGCGACCGTCTTGCCCGCCTTGGACAGCGCTTCCTTGACCTGCGCGACGTTGTGCACGGGTACCCCGTTCAAGGACAGCAGCACATCGCCAGGCTCGATCCCGGCCTTGGCGGCCGGCCCGATCGAGCGTTCGATCAGCAGGCCCTCGGCGCCGGCCGCCTGTTGCTCCTGCGGGCTTAGCGGGCGCAGTGCCAGCCCGAGCTGGCCGCGCTGCACCTCCTGGTCTCCTGCAGCAGTCTGGGCCTTGTCCTTGGGCACGCCGCCCAAGGTGGCGACCAGTTCCTTCTGCGAACCATTGCGCCAGACGTCCAGCTTGATCTTCTCGCCCGGCGTGGCCAGCGTGATGGTGGAGGCCAGGTCGCCCGAGGACACGATGGTCTTGCCGTCGATCTTGCGCACCACGTCGCCGGGCTGCAGGCCGGCCTTGTCGGCCGCGCTGCCTTTCTCCACGCTGGACACCAGCGCGCCCGAAGGCGTATCCAGCTTGAAGGAGTTGGCCAGGTCCTGGTTTACCTCCTGCACCGTCACGCCCAGCCTGGCGTGCTGCACCTTGCCGTGTTCCAGGATCTGGTCCTTGATCTTGTAGGCCACGTCGATCGGAATGGAGAACGACAGGCCCTGGAAGCCACCGGTGCGGCTGTAGATCTGCGAGTTGATGCCCACGACTTCGCCGCGGTCATTGAATAGCGGTCCGCCCGAATTGCCGGGATTGACCGCCACGTCAGTCTGGATGAAGGGTACCGAGGTGTCGTCGGGCAGCGAGCGGCCCTTGGCGCTGACTATGCCCGCGGTGGCCGTGTTTTCCAGGCCGTAGGGCGAGCCGATGGCCAGTACCCATTCGCCCACCTGCAGCTGGTTGACGTCGCCCACCTTCACCACCGGCAGGTTCTTGGCGTCGATCTTGAGGACAGCCACGTCGGTCTGCGGATCCGAACCCAGCACCTTGGCCTTGTATTCGCGGCGGTCGGTCAGCTTTACCGTGACCTCCTTGGCGTCCTGGACCACGTGCGCATTGGTCAGGATGATGCCGTCGGCGCTGACGATGAAGCCGGAGCCTTCGCCGCGCATGGGTACTTCGCGCGAGGGCATCTGGCCGCGCGCGCCGGGGATCTGGCCGAAGAACTGGGCGAAGGGATCGCCTTCGTCGGCGGATACCTTGCGGGTGCCGCTGACGCTGATGTTCACCACGGCCGGGCCGAAGTCGCGCGTTATTTGCGCGAAGTTGGGCGGGCTGGACGTGCCGGGCGCCTGGAGGGAGGAGGTGATGGCCGGCGCGTCGGCCGCCATCGAAACGCCGCCGGTGAGGGCGGTTGCGCCCGCGCCGCCTATGGCGCCGGCTGCCAGCAGCGCCAGCATCAGGCGCGAGGGTTTCATTTGGGTGGTCTTCATGTCGGCTCCTGCGTTCATGTTGAAGGACATGGCGCAATCTTCGGGCCTGACACTTAGGCGAGCCTTAAAGGCGAGCCTTAAGTCGGGAAAGCCACCTTCACGCGCAGGCCTTCGCCGGCCGGCGTGTCCTGCAGTTCTATGGTGGCGCCGTGCTGGTCGGCGATGCTGCGCGCGATCGCCAGCCCCAGGCCGCTGCCATGCTGCGCATTGCCTTCGACGCGGTAGAAGCGGTCGAACACGCGTTCGCGCTCGTCCGGCGCGACGCCAGGGCCTTCATCGTCGATCAGCAGGGCGGCCTCGTGGGCGGCCTGTTCCAGATGGAGACGGACGCGCTTGCCCGTGGGGGTGTACTTGATCGCGTTGTCCAGCAGGTTGCGCACCAGCAGCGTCAGCGCGTCGCGTTGTCCTTGCACCCATGCCTGCGGCGCGCCGTCCAGCTCGATGCTGATCGATTTGGCGTTGGCCTGGGGCAGCATTTCGGAGAGCGCCTGGCGCAGCACGTCGGCCAGGTCCACCGCTACGGCGGGCGTCTGCCCTGCCGCGCTTTCATGGCGCGCCATGGAGAGCAACTGCTCCACCAGGCGCGTGGCGCGGTCGATGCCGGCGGCCAGTCGCTGTTCGGCCAGCTGGCGCGCATCCGCGTCGCCCGCGCGTTGCAGGGCCTGCAGTTGCAGGCGTAGCGCCGTCAGCGGCGAACGCAGCTCATGCGCCGCATCGCCCACGAATTGCTTCTGCTGCGCGAAGGCGCCGCGCATGCGTTCCAGGAGCAGGTTCAGTTCCTGGACCAGCGGCCGGATCTCGTCGGGCAAGCCCTGCACGCTGATGGGGGAGAGATCCTCGGGCTGTCGCGCCGCGACCTGGGCGCGCGCGCGTTTCACGGGCCGCAGCGACCAGCTGACCACGCACCAGACGATCAGCATGAGCAGGGGCGCCGCGGCAGCGATGGGGGCGATGGTGCGTAGCGCCAGCGCACGCGCCATGCTGGTGCGCACGCCCATGTCCTGCGCCACCTGGATGACCTGGAAGGGCGTGGCCAGCGAATACACGCGGTAGGTGCTGCCCTCCATTTTCGCGTCGGAGAAACCGAGCACGATCTGGTCCGGCAGCGGGCGGCGCGAGCGGGAATTGAAGATGCGCACGCCGTCGGGCGTCCAGATCTGGATGATCAGGTCATCAGCGACCGGAGAGCCCGCGCCGCGAGCGTGCGTCGGGCCTGTGCTGAGCAGCCCATCGCCGGTGCCCAGCGACAGGGCGGTGCGCTGCAGCAGCGAATCGAAGATGTCGTCGGCTTGCGCCAAGGTGCTGCGGTAGGCGATGGCGCCTTGCACCAGCGCGCCGACCACGATGGCGGCCAGCAGGAAAAAAAGCAGCCTGGCTCTCAGTGAGTAGCTAAGCGGAATGCTCATGTTTTGGGGATGACATAGCCGACGCCTCTGACGTTCTGGATCAGGTTCGGACCCAGCTTCTTGCGCAGGCCATGAATATAAACCTCAACCGCATTGCTGCTGATGCTCTCTTTCCAGCTGTACAGTTTTTCTTCCAGCTGGGCGCGGGAGAAGATCATGCCGGGACGCGCGATCAGCGGTTCGAGCACGGCCCATTCGCGCGCGGTCAGCGTCACGGGGGTGCCGTCCACCATGGCGGCGTGGGACTGGGGGTCTATGGTGATGCCCTCGTGTTCGAACACCGGCTCGGCGCGGCCCGCGCTGCGCCGGATCAGGGCGCGCATGCGGGCCAGCAACTCGTCCACGTCGTAGGGCTTGACCACGTAGTCGTCGGCGCCGGCGTCCAGGCCCGCGATGCGGTCGCTCACCGCGTCACGGGCGGTGGCGATCAGCACCGGCGTGCGGTCCTTGCGCGCGCGCAGGTCGCGCAGCAGCGACAGGCCGTCGCGCTTGGGCAGGCCCAGGTCCAGGAGCATGAGGTCGTAGGTGTCGGTGCGCAGCGCGAGTTCCGCGGCGTTGCCGTCCTTGACCCAGTCAACGGCGTAATGTTCGGCGCGCAGGCAGTCCAGCACGCTCTCGCCTATCATGAGATCGTCTTCAACAAGAAGGATGCGCATGTCGTGTCCGCCAGGATGGTCCAGCAGGTTGGATGCGTGGTGGCGGGCGGGAGTTCCCGGGCGGGGATTCCGTGTGGAAGGGGGGGCGTAGAAAGAAGGGCGCGGAAATGAAAAAAGCAGCCCGAGAGGGCTGCCTTTTGAAATCTGGTGCCGGCAATAGGAGTCGAACCTACGACCTTCGCATTACGAATGCGCTGCTCTACCAACTGAGCTATGCCGGCAAGACCATTTGCTTCGTTCCCGCGATGCTGGAACCGCAAGCAAAACATCTTGATTTTCCCCGTCTCTTGGCCCTGATTTATGGGGTCCGATCCGGAAAGACCGAGATCATATCAGAGTTTTTTGGCGATGGGAAACCGTGCGCACAAAACACCGGAAAAACTCAGCGATTTGCGCAGTCTGTTTTTTTAGTTCATAATCTCGTTTCTTAGCAGTTCCCCGATAGCTCAGTCGGTAGAGCGACGGACTGTTAATCCGCAGGTCGCTGGTTCGAGCCCAGCTCGGGGAGCCAAAGAATTCAGGGCCATTCACGCAAGTGAGTGGCCCTTTTGGTTTGCCGCATCGGAATGGCGGGCATGGAGATCGGACATGGGCGACAAGCGCATAGGCGTGGCGGTGATTTCCGGTTTTCTGGGCAGCGGCAAGACGTCGTTGCTCAACCGGCTGTTGCGGGATCCGGCGTACGCCGACGCGGTCGTCATCGTCAATGAATATGGCGAAGTGGGCGTCGACCATCATCTGGTGCGGCAGGCGCGCGACAACATCGTCCTGGTCGAGGGTGGCTGTCTGTGCTGCGTTGTCAGTGGCGCGGTAGTCGACGCGTTGCGCGACTTGTTCATGCAGGCGCTCAGCCGCAAGATCAAACCCTTTCGCCGCGTGCTCATCGAAACCAGCGGACTGGCCGATCCCGCGCCCATCCTGTTCACCCTCAAGCACGACCGCTTCCTTTCCGAGCGCTATGCATACCGGGGAGCGATCGTCCTGGCGGATGCGCGCTACGGACTGGATCAATTGGAACGGCAACCCGAGGCGTCGCGGCAACTGGCCCTGGCGGATGTGGTTGTGTTCAGCAAACCGGACCTGTCGGACGCGGCGAGCCTGGATCGCCTGGAGCGGGCGGTCGCCGACATCAACCCCGGCGCGCAGCGCTGTGTGCAATGGCCTGATGCGCCGCTTGCTGGCGCGCTGCGCGCGGGGCTGGATATGCAGGCCAGGCGCGATGGCGCCTCCTTGGCGAGCTGGCTGCGGCCGTTTGCACAGCCGCGGGCGGCCGGTCACGGAAATGTGGGCAGTTTCTCGCTGGTTTTGAACGCTCCTGTCGGGCGGGGCGCGTTTCTTGCCGGCATGTCGCAGATCCTGGAGCGCTATGGGCAAGGCTTGCTGCGCATGAAGGGGCTGGTGTGCTTCGAGGGCGAGACGCTGCCGTGCGAGGTGCATGGCGTCCATGGCGAACTCTATCCAGCGAGTCAGCTCGATCAGTGGCCGGACGGCGATCGGATATCGCGGCTGGTTTGCATCTTGCGCGGGCCTGGGGTGGCGGAGGTGCGAGCCGCCTTGGGGGTTGCGCTTGGGCAGCCTGTCCCTTGATTGTCCGTGCTGAAGGCCTGGATCTTCCGGGTGATGTCAGCGATTTTGATGTCGGTGTTGCACCGAAATACGGTATAACCGGAGCAGTCTGGTGCAAGAATCGAGACAATCATGGATCGTTTGAAGGCCATGCAGGTGTTCGTGGAAGTCGCTGACAGGGGCAGCCTGTCGGCGGCGGCGATTCATCTGGACATGTCGCGTGCCATGGTGTCGCGCTATCTGGCGGAAATGGAGCAGTGGGTGGGGGTGCGCCTGCTGCATCGCACGACGCGGCGCCTGAGCCTGACTCCTGCCGGCGCTGAAACCTTGCCGCGCTGCCGGCAGATGCTGGACATGGTGGGGGATCTGCGCAATGCGGTATCCACCCCTGACGACACGCCGCGGGGGCTGCTGCGCATCACCACCAGCATGTCGTTCGGCTCCCGCCATCTGGCCAGCGCCATCACCGACTACGTCAAGCTGCACCCGGGCACCTCGGTTGACTTGATGCTGGTGGACCGCGCCGTCAATCTGGTGGAAGAGCGCGTGGACCTGGCAGTGCGCATCACCAATGATCTGGATCCCAACCTGATTGCCCGCAAGCTGGCGGTCTGCCGCTCGGTGGTGTGCGCCTCGCCGGAGTATCTGCAGCGCGAAGGCGTGCCGGCCCGCATCGAGGATCTGTCCTTGCGTAACTGCCTGACCCATTCGTACTTTGGCAAGAGCCTGTGGCGATTCGAGCGCGACGGCGAGCCGGTGGATGTGCCCGTCAGCGGCAACATCAGTGCGAATGAGGTGTCGGTGTTGTCGCGCGCGGCATTGGAGGGCGCGGGCATCGCCATGCTGCCGACTTACTACGCCGCGGACGACATTGCGTCGGGCCGCTTGCGGGCCATACTGACGCAAAGCAAGCCTCAGGAGCTGGGTATTTACGGTGTTTACGTCTCGCGCCGCCAGATGCCACTGATCTTGCGGTCCATGCTGGATTTCCTGGTGGGGCGCCTGGAATCCACGCCATGGGACAAGCCTGCGCCGTAGTTTTCGCGCCGCGTTCGGCGTCGCGCGAGCTTGAGGGCGGGGTATATGGCGGTATAATCGAACAACTGCTTGAACATGTTTGACGTGGCGGGCTTAGGCCTGTCAGCGTGTAGTCTCAGAAAACATCCAAGAATCGCGGTTGTGGCTCGGGTGAGCTGCGGCATCGCGGAACCTGTTTCCGCGTGCGCCAGGGGAAGCGTGTCGGGTTTATGGATTGCCGCGGTCTGTCCGCGCTGCCCGAACCTTGATGATTCAGGTCCTTGATATCGATTGCCGCAGGAAGACGGCGCCGGGTTGTCGGCGTGCTCCGCGGGCTGGCCGGCGATTTCTGCCGGCTTTTCCAGAATTTGCTTGAGTGTTTGCCGTGCAGGTCACGGTAGGCATTCCGCCCAATCCCGATTGGCGCGGTCGTTTCGGCACATGTCCGGGGTACGTATATCCGGGGCGCATGGCGGTAAACACAGGAATCCAGTGAAAAATTCGCAAACCAATGCTGTCTGTTGCTGGCGAGCCGCCAAGGCTGCCGGTCTGGCGGCGGGTGCGCGTGCCGGCATGCAGCTGTGTGAGCCGGCGGGTTTGCCGTGCTTGTGGATTTTTTCCGGCGCCGCAAATGAAAAAGGCCTGGCGAATGCGCCAGGCCTAGATCAATTTGGTTGCGGGGGCAGGATTTGAACCTACGACCTTCGGGTTATGAGCCCGACGAGCTGCCAGACTGCTCCACCCCGCGTCTGAGAAATGAATAGTAGCCTTATTTTCAACCTAGCGCAAGTTAGCCCTTTTTGAATTTGAATGTCGATGAACGATAGTGAGGCAATACTCGTGTTGGAAACCGCGCTGCTTTGCGCGGCGCAGCCGATGCACCTGTCCGATATGCGCAAGCTGTTCGGGAACGATGAACAATTCGACAACAGCGCGTTGCGTACGTTGTTGGAAACGCTGCAGGCCAATTGGGCCGACGGCGGCCTGGAGTTGGTGCAATTGGCTACCGGGTGGCGCTTTCAGAGCCGCCCGCGCATGCAGCGCTACCTTGAGCGCCTGAATCCGGAAAAGCCGCCGAAGTACTCGCGCGCCGTGATGGAAACGCTGGCCATCGTGGCCTGGCGCCAACCGGTGACGCGGGGCGATATCGAGGATATCCGCGGCGTTACCGTGTCTTCGCAGATTGTGAAAGCGCTCGAGGACCGGGGATGGATCGAGGTCATCGGCCACCGCGACGCGCCGGGCCGTCCGGCGCTGTTCGGTACTACGCGCCAGTTTCTCGATGACCTGGGGCTGCGTGCCCTGGACGAATTGCCCGCGCTGGAATCCGCGCAGGCGGCTGCTGCGCTCGCCGGGCTGGATTTGGGTGAAGTGCAGCAGGTGCTGGGTGGTGAGGAAGCCGCTGCCGCGGCCGAGGGCGATGCGCCTGGCGACGGCGAGGAAGCCGCCGCGCCGGGTGAGGGCGGGGACTCCGAAGTCAGTATTCCGGTTGCGGAATTGTCTGTTTCGGAACAGGATGTACCCATAGCTCCCGCCGATAGCGTAGAATTCGTGCTTTCGCGCACAGAAGAAGGCGCGGATCCCGCAGACGAATCCACCGTCCGGGAGCAAGCCGAAGGCTTGTCCAATACGTCAGCCATGTCCGGTTTTCCCGACGACGCGGCTGACAACGACATTTCCGATATGGCCGCCGATGCCCCAGAAGCCGGTGCTGCAAAGGAAAGCGTCGAGAACGCAAAACACGCGGAACCGACCGACCCGATTGACGAGACCGATACTGCGGCGCCTGGCGCCGCCGGGCATGCGCCCGCTTCCGGTTTTGCCGATCCTGTTCGGCCTGGCCCGGATGCCGCCTCCCCGGAATCGGACGAGGCAGGCTTCGAGCGGCCCGAGGCTGATCGAGAGTCGGCGTCCCCAGATGATGACGAGCTTGCCGCAGGCAGGCCTACCCAAGTTTGAAATTCGGAGCTGTCCCAGTGACAACGAATACTGCAATGCAGGACGACAATCCCCGTTCGGATGATGCTGTTTCCAACGGCCAGCCGGAATCCGCCGCGCGTGAGCCGGCAGCAGAAGGCGAGTCGGGTGCCCGCGGCCGAGGCCGCAAGCTGAGAACGCCGTTTCGCCGCCGTCGCGGCGATGCCGC
>NZ_DATCUY010000102.1:0-1881 GCF_036567245.1 Achromobacter sp.
GCCGCCCGCCTCACCAGCCAGGTCCGGCACCAGGGCTTGTGGGCTGCCGCCGCCCTCTGCGGCGGCGCGCCAGGCGCCGGGCAGGGGGCTTGATCGCAGGCTGCCTGCGCTATACTTTGAAGGTTTTGTTGCCGCGCACCATGCGCAGGCATCTTCGCCCCGCAGGCCCCCAGCATGCCCTTGCCACCGCCGGACTATCCTCGCCAACCATTGCATACGCGTTCCATACGCGTGCAGTCGTATGCGCGCGAAGACGGACTCTGGGACCTGGAAGCCGAGCTGATCGACGTCAAAGCGTACGATTTCCCCAAGCGCGACGGCGAGATGTTCAAAGCCGGACAACCCATTCACCACATGCATCTGCGCATCACCATCGACGAGAATTTCTCGATCGTGGCGGCGCAGGCCGTCTATGACGCGGCTCCCTACGGCGAGCATTGCATGGCCATCGAACCGGCTTACACTGATCTGATCGGCATGAACCTGCTCAAGGGGTTCCGCGGACAGGTCAAGGAGCGGTTCGGGCACGTGGAGGGCTGTACCCACATGACCGAACTGTCGCAGGTGCTTCCCACCGCGGCGGTCCAGACCATGGCCAACCGCCGGCGGCAGGAAAACAACCCGAACCGGCGTCCATTCCAATTGGACGGTTGCCACGCGTTAAGCACCGGCGGCCCGGTGGTGGCTGAGCACTATCCCAAGTGGTACACCGGGGGTAGCGCTGAGGCATCGGCCGATTCGTCCTCCGATTCACCTTCTTTTTCTCATACGTCCTGACAGGTAACACATGAAAATCCACGAGTATCAAGGCAAGGAACTGCTGAAGCAATTTGGCGTCCCCGTGCCGCGCGGGATTCCCGCTCTTTCCGTCGACGAGGCCGTGGCTGCCGCTGAAAAGCTGGGTGGACCGGTGTGGGTCGTCAAGGCACAAATCCACGCGGGCGGCCGCGGCAAGGGCGGCGGCGTGAAGCTGGCGCGCTCGCTGGACGACGTCCGCAAGCTGGCCTCGGAAATCCTGGGCATGCAGCTGATCACGCACCAGACCGGCCCGGAAGGCCAGAAGGTCCGTCGCCTGTACATCGAAGACGGCGCTGACATCCAGAAGGAATACTACGTGTCGCTGGTCACCGACCGCGCCACCCAGAAGGTCGCCTTCATCGCCTCCAGCGAAGGCGGCATGGACATCGAGGAAGTGGCCCACTCCACTCCCGAGAAGATCATCACCGAATACATCGACCCGCTGACCGGCCTGTCGGCCGAGCAAGCCACCAAGATCGCCAATGCGATCGGCCTGCCCGCTGATTCCACCGCCCAAGCCGTGGACGTGTTCCAGAAGCTCTACAAGTGCTACATGGACACCGACGCCTCCCTGGTCGAAATCAACCCGCTGAACCGCGACAGCAAGGGCAACATCATCGCCCTGGACGCCAAGTTCAACTTCGATCCCAACGCCCTGTTCCGCCATCCGGAAATCGTCGCCTACCGCGACCTGGACGAAGAAGATCCGGCTGAAATCGAAGCCAGCAAGTTCGACCTGGCCTACATCCAGCTCGACGGCAACATCGGCTGCCTGGTGAACGGCGCCGGCCTGGCCATGGCCACGATGGACACCATCAAGTTGTTCGGCGGCGAGCCGGCCAACTTCCTGGACGTCGGCGGCGGCGCTACGGCCGAGAAGGTCACCGAAGCGTTCAAGATCATGCTCGCGAACAAGAGCGTGAAGGCCATTCTGGTCAACATCTTTGGCGGCATCATGCGCTGCGACGTCATCGCCGAAGGCGTGATCGCTGCTTGCAAGGCCGTCAACCTGAACGTGCCGCTGGTCGTCCGCATGAAGGGCACCAACGAAGAACTCGGCAAGAAGATGCTGGCCGACTCCGG
>NZ_DATCUY010000103.1:0-27947 GCF_036567245.1 Achromobacter sp.
AAGCGCGGTCACTTTCATGGCCGTCGTGTTCGGCGACACCCCTGAACAGAAAGACATCGGCGTCGGCGCAGCCATGGGCGGCCCGCTGGTGCTGGCGACCCTGGCATACGCCGTGGTGGGCATCGCGCTGTGGCGCGCCCGCCGTGGAGGCCAGCCGGAAAAAGCCAACTGTATCAACGCGGACCAGCGCCGGCTGGCCCGCGACCAGGCCTGGTTCATGGGCATCTTCATTTTCAAGGTGGGCTTGGGCCTGCTGGCCTTTGCCTGGAAGCCCTGGCTGGGCATTCTGTTCCTGGCCACCTACGGCCTCTACGTCAAGCGTGAGCTCAGTCGCGACGAAGCGAGCCTGGATGCCGAAGAACTGGAGCCGCTGAAGCTGCGTCCGCGCGACGAAGACCCCGCCATGTCCTGGGCAGTCGCCCAGACGATCCTGGCTCTGGTGGTCATCGCCGGCGCATCGCACGTGTTCGTGAACCAGATCGAACTGCTGGGCGTGGCCATGGGCGCATCGCCCCACGTCGCCGCCTTGTTGCTGGCGCCGGTGGCGACCGAGCTGCCGGAAATCATGAATGCGCTGATCTGGGTACGCCAGGGCAAGGAACGGCTGGCGCTGGCCAACATCTCGGGCGCCATGATGATCCAGGCGACCATACCCAGCGCGCTGGGCATCTTCATGACGCCGTGGCTGCTGGACGCGCCCTTGCTGGCGGCCGGCCTGTTCACCATGTTGTCCATCGGTCTCCTGTGGCTGCGTTTCCGCCGCTCAGCCATGAGCGTGCCTGCCCTGTCCGCGGTGGGTGGGCTGTACGCCGTATTCGCCGCCTATCTGGGCTGGCATTTCTACGTCTGACGGCGCTTTGTGCGAGGGGGCTTTTGCCTCCTCGCCGGCTTTTGCCACATTCCTCCCCATTCCGTGGCAAAAACCTTGTCCATAAGTGGAAACCCGCGTAAAATCCTGCCTGTTATCCATCCCAGGAGCAGTCTTCGTGAATACCGATTCCGGCGAAAGTAGTCGATCTTGCATCGACGTCGCTGTTTAACAGGTCCACGCAGAACTCCGTCTGCCGCAGCCTGTTGAACAGGTTGCGGTCGTATCCCAAGCCCCAGATTAAAGCCGGGGCAATCGCGCAAGCCAGCGGCTTGCCGGGATCCTTCCCAACGTAAACCGCCAGAACCGCCGCTAGCCGCAGCGTCAGCGTTCGCGCACGTTTTTCGTGCCTGTCCGCCGAGCGCCGCGCGGGTGCGCGCGTATTCGCGATCACGCTCCCCATTCTTGCAATGGAGGTCGTTATGCGTTTCTTCGACTTGTTCCTACGCCGCGCCGGCGTGGACCGCGCCACCGCCCTGGGCCGCCGCCGCGGCACTTCGCGCCTGACGGTCATCTGTCCGCGCGACGAGCTGGGCGCCTTGCGCAAGCAGATCTGCCTGGACTTCAGCGCCGCCGGCCTGGATGTCTCGCAAGTGCAGATCGACCAGGGCCGGGATCCTGGCATGGCATCGGCCTGCATCACCGTCAATTGCCCGCCGGAGCTGCGCGGCGAACTGATGTCGCAGGCGCGCCGCCTGAGCGCCAATCCCGCCGTGCGCCACGTGCATTTCGGCGCGCAAGCCACCGCGCAAGCCGCGCTGGCCTGACGCCCGCCCGATTCATTCCACAGGAGAGATCATGCCTAGTGCCTTAGACCCCGAGCCTCGATTGCGCCCAGTGCGCGGCGCCGGCATGCCTGTCTGACCTGTCTACTCGCTGCGAGCCGACAGGCAGGATAGTCATCCTGGCCCGTACGGAGTCCGCAGCCAAGAATCCCCGGCCTGGCCCACGTCTTGTGCGCCCTTGCCGCCGGTACCGATTCCTCCGCTAGCTTCCCCTTCCGTTTTCCGCACCCGGCGCACTTCGATGCGATCCGGACACCGGCAACATTGCTCCGGTGCCTGCGCACGCCTGTACGTGGCGGCTTGATGGCTTTCTGCGCGAAAGCCGCGGCCCGCTGCTGCCTGCGCGCGGGCGCGGCGGGCAGGGTCGTCCGTGTCTCCGACAACGATACGTACAACCGGAGCACTCCGATGTTCAAGTTCCTCAAGTCCTTCTTTACGTCCGCGGCTGGCCTGCGGCAAACCGCAAGGCACTTCCGCCGCTCGCCCATGCCCGAACAAGGCGCAGCGGCCGCCGCCTCTTCCGATACCGCGCGCCAAGCCAACCGCCAGATGCTGGACCTGTCGCGCATGGACTTCGGCGCCGTGTTCGCCCTGTTCGGCAGCAGCCGCGGCGGGCTGTCGGAAGCCCAGGCCCAGACCGCGCGCGAGCGCTACGGCGCCAATGAGGTCGACCATGAAAAGCCGCTCTCCTGGTATGCCCATCTCTGGCTGTCGTACCGCAATCCGTTCAACCTGCTGCTGACCGCGCTGGCGGCGCTGTCCTGGCTCACCGACGTGCACATGGCCGTCCCGGACGACCAGTCCTGGACGGCGGTGTTCATCATTGGCGCCATGGTGCTTATCTCAACCGTGTTGCGCTTTGCGCAGGAGCAGCGCTCCAACCGCGCCGCCGAGGCGCTCAAGGCCATGGTGCAGAACACCGCCACCGTGCTGCGCAGCGATCCCGCCACCCAGGCCGAAGGCGACGCCCGCCGCTTCTTTGGCGTCACGCTGCATGTCAGCGGCTCGCGCCAGGTGGAGGTGCCGCTGGCGGAACTGGTGCCGGGGGACGTGGTGCTCCTGTCCGCTGGCGACATGATTCCCGCCGACTGCCGCATCCTGGGCGCCAAGGACCTGTTCATCGCGCAGGCTGCGTTGACGGGCGAATCCCTGCCCGTCGAAAAGTACGCCACGCAGCGCAGCGAGACCGCCAACGCGCTGGAACTTGAGAACATGGCGTTCATGGGCACCAACGTGGTCAGCGGCTCCGGCAGCGCACTGGTGGTGGCCACCGGCTCGCGCAGCTACTTCGGCCAACTGGCCGGGCGCGTCACGCAGACCAGCCGGGCCCCGACCCAATTCCAGCAAGGCATCAACCGGGTGAGCTGGGTGCTGATCCGCTTCATGCTGGTCATGGCGCCCATCGTCATGCTGATCAACGGCTTCACCAAGGGCGACTGGATGGAGGCGTTGCTGTTCGCGTTGGCCATCGCCGTGGGCCTGACCCCCGAAATGCTGCCCATGATCGTCACGGCCACGCTGGCCAAGGGGGCGGTGCGCATGTCGCGCCGCAAGGTGGTGGTCAAGCGGCTGGATGCCATCCAGAACCTGGGCGCGATGAATGTGCTCTGCACCGACAAGACCGGCACGCTGACCCAGGACCGCATCGTGCTGGAACGCCACACGGATGTGTACGGCGCCAGCAGCGACGACGTGCTGGCCTACGCCTATCTCAACAGCTACTACCAGACGGGTCTGAAGAACCTGCTGGACGTGGCGGTGCTGCAGCACGCCGAGGTTGAACGCAAGCTCGATCTGGCGGCGAAGTACCGCAAGGTCGACGAGATTCCCTTCGACTTTTCCCGGCGCCGCATGTCGGTGGTGGTGAACGAGACCGAAAACGGCCGCGAACACCACGAATTGATCTGCAAGGGCGCGCTGGAGGAAATGCTGTCGGCCTGCACCCGCCTGCGCGTGGGCCACGAAGAGCATCTGCTGACCGATGCCCGCCGGGCCGACATCCGCCGCGTGACGGCGGACCTGAACCGCGACGGGCTGCGCGTCATCGCGGTAGGCGTCAAGGAAATGCCGCCCACCCAGCAAACCTATGGCGTG
This sequence comes from Achromobacter sp., assembly GCF_036567245.1. GTDB lineage: Bacteria > Pseudomonadota > Gammaproteobacteria > Burkholderiales > Burkholderiaceae_B > Achromobacter. The sequence goes on from NZ_DATCUY010000103.1 coordinate 3,748, forward strand.
GCCGACGAGTCCGACCTGGTGCTGGTCGGGTACATGGCCTTCCTGGATCCCCCCAAGGAATCCACTGCCCCCGCGCTCAAGGCGCTCAGGAACTCCGGCATCGAAGTGAAGGTGCTGACGGGCGACGTCGAGCTGGTGACCCAGAAGGTCTGCCGCGAGGTCGACTTCGAGGTGCGCAAGGTCTACCTGGGAGCCGAAATCGAGGCGATGGACGAGGCGCAACTGGCCGCGGCCGTGCGCGAGGCCAATGTGTTCGCGCGCCTGACGCCGGCCCACAAGGAACGCATCGTGCACAGCCTGCGGGCCCAGGGCAACACCGTGGGCTTCATGGGCGACGGCATCAACGATGCGCCGGCCTTGCGGGCGGCGGACGTGGGCATTTCGGTGGATTCGGCGGTCGATATTTCGAAAGAGGCGGCCGACATCATCCTGCTGGAAAAGAGCCTGATGGTGCTGGAGGACGGTGTCATCGAAGGCCGCAAGACCTTCTGCAACATGCTCAAGTACCTGAAGATGACGGCCAGCTCGAATTTCGGCAATGTCTTCTCGGTCCTGGTGGCCAGCGCCTTTCTGCCGTTCCTGCCGATGCTGCCCATCCATTTGTTGGTGCAGAACTTGATGTACGACATTTCCCAGACGGCGATTCCGTTCGACAATGTCGACGAAGAACTGCTGAAGCAGCCCCAGCAGTGGGACCCAGATGGCCTGGGCCGCTTCATGGTGTTTTTCGGTCCTATCAGTTCCATATTCGACATCGCTACCTATGCGCTCATGTGGTACGTATTCCAGGCCAATGCACCGGAACACCAGACCCTGTTCCAGTCGGGCTGGTTCGTCGAAGGCCTGCTGTCGCAGACGCTCATCGTCCACATGATCCGCACGCGCAAGATCCCGTTCCTGCAAAGTCGCGCCGCCTGGCCGCTGATGGGAATGACCTTGATGGTGGTGGCGATGGGACTGCTGCTGCCGTTCTCGCCGCTGGCCGAATACCTCCAGCTGCAGCCGCTGCCGTGGAGCTACTTCCCCTGGTTGGTGGGCATCCTGTTGGCGTATTGCACGCTGACGCAGCTGTTGAAGGGAATCTGGGTCCGCCGTTACGGTTGGCAATGAGTCGTTGAGGCCCGCGGCGGGCGCATGCCCGCCGCGCAATCAGGAGAAACGCATGAGAATTGCTACTTTTGCCGCGCTGATGGCGGCCGGCCTGGTTCTTCCCCTGGCGGCGCGTGGCGCCGATACCGCGCAGGGGCTGTCGTTGTACGGTGTGGTGGACGCGGGCGTGGCCGTTACCAACGTGTCGGGGCAGGGCAGCCATAGCGGACTGCTCAACGGCGGCCTGACCGACTCGCTGTGGGGCATGACGGGGGCGGAAGACATGGGCGGCGGCTGGAACGCCCGCTTCCAGCTGGAAAGCGGATTCGATCCCTCATCGGGCAAGCGTGCCGACGACGACCGCCTCTTCAACTACGCCGCCTGGGTGGGCCTGGCTCATGACAGCTATGGCGATTTGCGGCTGGGCCGCCAGCACACCATAGGCCAGGTCTACGGCAACTCCCTGGAAATCGCATCCTGGAAGGAAATGGGCATGGGCGCCACCTTCAAGGCGTCCGACAACTATCAGTTCAGTAACCTGGTCAATTACTACACGCCGGTCTGGCAGGGCTTTCAGGCCGGCATCGGCTATTCCTTCGACGCCGACGACCGCAACCGTTTCCGCACTGCCAACAACAACCGTGCGCTCAGCCTGGGGCTGAAGTATGAGGACGGCCCCTTGCTGGCGGTCGCCACCTGGGACCAGCTACGCCTGGCCGAAGCCCCGCCGGGCAGCAATGGACGGCCGCAAGCGGTACAGCTGGGCGCTTCCTACGACTTCGAGGTGCTGAAGCTGTCCCTGGCCTGGTCGCGCCAGCGCAACGGCGATGTCGGGCTGGACGGCGGCGATCCCGACGGGCTGGGCATGGGCTTGGGACCCGCCGCCTTCGTGCGAGGTGGTACGGTCAACGCCTGGCTGGTCGGCGCCAGCGTGCCGGTGGGGCCAGGCACCGTGCTGCTGCAGTGGTCCCTGGCGCGGCCGGACTGGCATTGGGACAATGGCATGACGGCGCGCAATGCGCAGGTGATGACTCTGGGCTATACCTACGGCCTGTCCCCGCGCACCACGCTCTATGCCTTTGCCGGCTATGCGTCGAACTACACGCTGGACGACCAGTTCGATCCCGCCCATTCCCACACCACGCGCGTGGGCACGGGCATTTCGCACCATTTCTGAGCGCCGGGGCAGGACGGCCCGGGGTCAACTACAATCGGCGGGTGCGGCGCATGGCGCCCGTCCTCGTACAGCCCCGACGTTTTCCGGATGGTTTGCATGGATAGTCTCGAATGGCTCATACCCTGGGAGTTCTCTCCCACGCTGGTGGCCTCCTTCCTGGTGGCCATCGCGCTGTTCGTGCGCGGCCAAAAAGTCCATCACGTGACCGCCGCCCGCCGCATCCTGTTCTGGACCGGCATGGTGCTGCTTTACCTGTCCATGCATACCCGGCTGGATTACTACGCCGAGCGCATGTTCTTCATCCACCGCATCCAGCATCTGGTGCTGCACCACCTGGGGCCGCTGCTGGTCATGGCCGCGTTCCCGGGGCAGGTGATGCGAGCGGGGCTGCCCATGAGCTGGCGCATCCGCCTGCGTGACTTCCTGCGCACCGGCGCCGGGCGCGCCACGGTGACGCTGCTGACCCACAAGATCTTCGTGCCGGCGCTCTTCGTCTTCCTGGTGATCGTCTGGCTGATCCCGTCGGTGCAGTTCTATTCCATGCTGGACTGGCGCCTGTATCGCCTGATGAACTGGTCGGTGGTGATCAGCGGCTTCATGTACTGGAACCTGATCCTGGACCGCAGGCCCGCGCCGCCCGCGGCCATGACGCCGGGCGGCCGGGTCATTTCGCCCGTGCTGACGATGCTGCCGCAGATGGTGGCGGGGGCCATCATCGCCTTCACCGAAAGCGATATCTACCCGTTGTTCGAGCTATGCGGCCGGGCCATCGCCATGTCGGCCCAGACCGATCAGACCATAGGCGGCCTGACCATGTGGATTCCGGCAGCGCTGGTCGAGGTGATCGGCCTGATGGTGGCTCTGGGAACCTTGATGCGCCTGTCGGCGAAGGGACGCCTGCGCAAGGCTGACCGCGATGCCCAGGCACGGGCCAGGGCCAAGGCCCGCGCGGTGTCCGCCTAGGGGCGGGCCACCGCAGGCTTGCGGCTATTCCGGCAGCAGGCCATGGTACTTCTTGCCCAGCGCCACGGTGGCCTGGAACATGCCGGCTTTGCTGCCGCAGTCGTAGCGCACGCCTTCATAGCGGTGTGCGTATACCGCCCGCTCGCGCATCATCGAGGCGATGCCGTCGGTCAGTTGGATCTCGTTGCCGGCGCCCATCTTGGTCGAGCGCAGGTGGTCGAATATCGCCGCTTCCAGCACATAGCGGCCCACCACGGCAAGCGTCGACGGCGCGGCTTCGGGATCCGGCTTTTCCACGATATGGGTGACGCGTTCGGTGCGGCCGTCGGCGCTGGCGTCTCCCTGGCGGGTGGCCACGATGCCGTACTTTCGGGTATCGGCGCGCGGCACGTCCTGCACACCCAGCACGCTGGCGTTTTGCCCAACGGCCACGTCGATCAGCTGTTTCAGCGCCGGTTGGTCGGAGTCGATGAGATCGTCGGCGAGCAACACGGCAAACGGTTCGTCGCCCACGGCGGGCGCGGCGGACAGCACTGCGTGTCCCAGCCCCAGCGGGGCCGATTGGCGGATATAGAGGCAATTCACATGCGCGGGTAGAATGCCCCGCACCATGGCCAGAAGCTCATGCTTGCCCTTGCTTTCCAGGTCCGATTCAAGTTCCGGCGCGGAGTCGAAGTGGTCTTCGATGGCGCGCTTATTGCGCCCGGTCACGAAAATAAGATCCGTGATGCCGGCTGCCACGGCTTCTTCCACCGCATATTGGATCAGCGGCTTGTCGACCACGGGCAGCATTTCCTTGGGCATCGCCTTGGTGGCGGGCAGGAAGCGCGTACCCATGCCCGCGACAGGGAAAACAGCTTTACGGACAGGACGCATTGAAACCTCGTTGGGGCTATCGATGAAACATTTTAAGCGCATCGCTATCATAGGCTTATGAACCGCAGGAAAATGCCATCCATTTGCTCGATTGCGAAACGGGGTGCAATCGTCGGGCTGTCCGTCGCCCTGGCCATGCCCGCCCTCCCCATGACTGCCTGGGCGCAGCCTGTCGGCCTACCCTCCATGGGGGCGGCTTCAGCGGCCGAACTGTCCCCCATGCTGGAGCGTAGCCTGGGCGAGGCCATCATGGCTCAGGGGCGGCGCGACCCGACCTACGTGGACGACTCCGAGCTCAGCCAGTACCTCACCACGATGGGGCGCAAGCTGGCGGCGTTCGCGCCCGGCGCGGTCCCCGAGGTCGAGATGTTCGGCGTGCGCGACCCTGAGATCAACGCCTTCGCCATGCCGGGGGGCTTCATCGGCGTCAACACCGGCTTGATCGTGGCTTCCGCCAGCGAGTCCGAGCTGGCCGCGGTGCTGGCGCACGAAATCGGCCACGTCGTGCAGCGCCACATCGCCCGCGGCATGACCCAGCAGAATCAGAACGGCATGGTGATGCTGGCCAGTCTCGCCGGGGCGTTGTTGGCGGCCCTGGCTGGGGGCGGAGGCAATCTGGCCATGGGCGTGGCGGCTTTCGGCCAGGCCGCGGCCATCAACCGCCAACTGGGCTTTTCCCGCGATGCGGAACGCGAGGCCGACCGGGCCGGGCTGCAGATGCTGACCAAGGCGGGCTACGACGCCGAAGGCATGGCACAGATGTTCGGGCGCCTGATGAACGCTTCGCGCCTGAATGAGGGCGCCGGCGGCGGCTCATGGGCCAGCACCCACCCGCTCTCCATCGAACGCATGTCGGACGTGCAGAATCGGGTGCGCAACCAGTCTCCCGTGACGCGTCACGTGGACAGCGACGACTTCTGGTACGTGCGCGCCAAGATGCGCGTGGTGCAGGGCCGCGACGCGGTCAGCCTGCGCACCGCTGGCCAGCAGTTGCAGGACGAGGCCCAGGCGCTGTCCGGCGTGCGCAAGTCGGCCGCCTACTACGGCCTGGCGCTGCAGGCATTCCAGCGCAACAACCTGGCGGAAGCCGAGCGCAACTGGGACCTGGCATCGGCTGAAGGCCGCAGCTCGGCCCAACTGGCCAAACTCAGCGTGGATATCGCGCTGGCGCGCAAGGAGTACCCCCGGGCGCTGGAACTGGCCCAGGCCGGCACCAGGCGCTGGCCGGGCCACCGGGCCCTGGGCATCGCCTACGCCCAGGCGCTGCAAAGCGTCGGCCGCCACGCGGACGCGCAGGAGTACCTGCGGGCCAAGATCAAGCAGTGGGGCAGCGACGAGCCCAGCCTGTACCAGATGCTGGCGCAGAGCGAAGACCGCAACGGCAAGCCGGTGGCTGCGCGTCGCGACCAGGCGCGCTACTACGTCATGACCGGCGCCTACGCCGCCGCGGAATCGCAGCTGCAGCAGGCGCGCAACATGTCCACCGATTTCTACGAGCAGTCGCAGATCGATGTGCAGATCAAGGAAGTCAAGGACAAACTGGCCGAAGAGCGCCAGTTGCTGGAACGCTTCAAGTCGGGCTGAGCGCCGGGCCAGCAGGGCGCCAGCGCGCCCTACTGGCCGGTTTCGAAGAAGCGTCCCAGCCGCTGCGGCAGCCAGTTCAGATGGGCCGGGAAGCTGCCCGTCGGAAAACCGGCATGGCCGCCGTCCGTGGGCTGGTGCAGCAGGATGGCGGGCGAGCAATCCTCGGGCGTGGGCAGCGAGGCCGCCGGCACGAACGGATCGTTGCGCGCGTTGAGCACCAGCGTCGGCACGGATATCTTCGGCAGCCAGGGCTTGCTGGACGCGCGCGTCCAGTAATCCAGCGCATTGCGGAAACCATGCATGGGCGCGGTGTAGGTGTCGTCGAATTCGCGCAGGTCATGCGCATGGGCGATGCGCATGACGTCCACGGCGCCGGGATAGCGATGCGCCTTCTCCAGCACCTTGTGCTTGAGCGTCTTCAGGAAATGGGCGGTGTAGACCCGGCGGTTGAACATGCCGGTGGACAGCGTCTTGCCGCAAGCCACCAGGTCCAGCGGCACGGAGACGCCCGCGCAGGCCGTCAGCCAGCCGGTATCTTCCTGGTGTTCGCCCAGGTACTTGAGCAGGGCGTTGCCGCCCAGCGATACGCCGACCGCATGCCAGCGCGCATGCGGGATGCGCTGGCGCACGGTTTCCAGCATGAAGCCGACCTCGGCCGAATCGCCGGAGTAGTAGGCGCGGGCCAGGCGGTTGGGCACGCCCGAGCAACCGCGGAAATGTGCGATCACCACGATCCAGCCGCGCGCGCGGAAATGATGCGCGATGGATTGCGCATAGCGGCTGTTGCTGCCGCCTTCCAGGCCGTGGAACAGGATCAGGGCGGGGGTGTCGGGCGTATGCGGCAGGGACTTCCAGTCCGCGTCCGTCATCCACCTGGCCGCGGCGGTCTTGCCATTGGCGACCGGACGCTGGCCGCTGACGGGCGCGCCATCGGCGGACTTGTGCGGGAACAGGCCCGGGCCGGTCCAGTCGAATTCGACGAAATCGGTATCGGGCGTGTCCACCCGTTCACGCACGAACGCGATGCGGTGATACTGCGCGAACAGGGCGGCGTAAACCGTCTGGCTGTCGCCTCCGGGCAACCAGGAGGGGACGGGGCAGGGCGTGGTATCAAGACGAGCAGCGGCCAACTAAAAATCCACCCGATTCAATGCAGCATGTCGGGTACGTCGTGCAAGTCGAGCACCCCGGCTTCCGTGGGCGCCGGCGAGGCATGGTGCATGACCATGCGCCAGCCGGTGGGCCCCTTGTGGTAGATGTTGGTGGCATAGCAATTGGCGAATTGCGTGCCTTCCCGCGTCTGCACCGCCACCTGTTCCACCAGCACGTGCACCGCGCACATCATGCTCAGCATGACCAGCGGGCGCAAAGGTCGCACGTGCAGGGGGCCGTTGGCCAGCACCTGCTGCCAGGAGTCGTGCACCGCCGAGTGGCCGACGATGCGCAGGCCTCCCGGGTGGATGCAGACGACTTCCTCGTCGTCCGCCCACACTTGCATCAGGCGAACGACGTCGGCCTGCTCGAGGGCTTCGTAGAACGCGTGCTCTGCTTCTTCGGGCGTGGCGAACATGGCGGCGGAAACGGGTGACGTTGTGGAGCGGGTGAGTCAGTGCCCGTGGCCGTGCAGGACGGTGCCGGGCTTCAGACGGTATTCGGCGCCGCAATAGGCGCAGCTGGCCGAGCCGCTGCGGGCCACGTCCAGGAACACGCGCGGGTGCATGCTCCAGAGCGGCGCCTTGGGGCCCGGACAGAACACGGGCAGGTCGTCGGCGCCGACCTCGATGACTTCGTGGGAGTGGGGGACGGCGGCCGGAGCAGCTGCGGTCATGGATATTCCTGAAAAAAAACCGGTAAACGGCAGGTTGGGGCAATGATGCGGCCTGGTCATGGACCGGGCCGCGCGAATCAGACTTTACTCAGCCAGTGATGGTACTTCGGGTTGCGGCCATTCACCACGTCAAAAAATGCTTTCTGCAGCTTCTCCGTGATCGGGCCGCGCTGGCCGGTGCCGATCTGGCGGTTGTCCACTTCACGGATGGGCGTTACTTCGGCGGCCGTGCCGGTGAAGAACGCTTCGTCGGCGATGTAGACGTCGTCGCGCGTCAGGCGCTTGGTCGCCACGCGCAGGCCCAGGTCGGCGGCCAGCGCATGGATGGTGGAGCGGGTGATGCCGGTCAGGGCAGAGGCGATCTCCGGCTCGCAGAGCACGCCGTCCTTGACGATGAAAAGGTTCTCGCCCGAGCCCTCGGCCACGAAGCCGTCGGTGTCCAGCAGCAGGGCTTCGTCGTAGCCGTCCTGCAGGGCCTCGGTATTGGCCAGGATCGAGTTGGCGTAGGTGGTGGCTACCTTGGCGCGCGGCATGGTGACGTTCACATGCTGGCGCGCGAACGACGACACCTTGACGCGGATGCCCGCGGACAGGGCTTCTTCGCCCAGGTAGGCGCCCCAGGGCCAGGCGGCGATGGCCACGTGCACCCGGGCGCCCTTGGGCGACACGCCCATTTTTTCGGGGCCGTAGAACACCAAGGGGCGCAGGTAGCCGGCTTCCAGCTGGTTTTCGCGTACGACCGTCCGCTGCGCCTGGTTGATCGTATCGCGATCAAAAGGCATGGGGATCTGGTAGATGTGCGCCGAATTGAACAGGCGGTTGGTATGGTCTTCGAGGCGGAAGATGGCCGTGCCGATCTCGGAGCGGTAGGCGCGCACGCCCTCGAATACCGACAGGCCATAGTGCAGGGAGTGCGTCAGGACGTGCGTGGTCGCGTCTCGCCACGGTACGAGCTTGCCGTCATACCAGATGAAGCCGTCGCGGTCTGCCATCGACATGGTCTACTCCCAAGAGCCCAAGAATCTCGAGGCCCATATTGTATCAAGCAGCGAGGTTACAATACGCGCCTATTCGCGCCCCGGCGCGGCGCCGCCAGGCCCGCGCGTAGTGATCCCGGCGGGCGAACGGGTTGTCGTGCGTTCCTTTTCCTTAGAGTTTCCATGTCGTCCTGTCCGAATCGCCAGGGGCCTGCCGTTGTCCTCTGAATCCGCGCTTCCTGAAACCGAAGACCCCGTTGCGGTCCGCCAGGAACGCGTCACCGCCTTCCGCGCTGGCGTCCACGCCATCGTGCCCGCCCTGATCGCCACCGCCACCTGGGGGCTCGTCACCGGGGTGGCCATGGTCAAGTCCGGCTTGACGGAGACCATGGCGCTGGCCATGACCCTGCTGCTGTACGCCGGTTCCGCCCAATTGACTTCCCTGCCGCTCATCGCCACCGGCGCGCCGCTCTGGCTGATCTTCGCGGCCGGCTGCGTCGTCAACCTGCGCTTCCTCATTTTCGGCGCGGCGCTGCATCCGTATTTCCGCCACCTGTCCTGGCCCAAGCGGCTGGGACTGGGCTATTTCACGACCGACATGGGTTTCGTGCTGTTCATGCCGCGCTATGGCGATGCGGCCGTGCGCGGCACGCGCGAACAGCTCTGGTTCTTCCTGGGTGCCATCGCACCGGGCTGGTTCGTCTGGCAGACATCCTCCATCGTCGGCATCTACCTGGGCACCATGGTGCCCACGGGCTGGTCGCTGGACTTCGCCGCGGTGCTGGCGCTGCTGGCCATTACGGTGCCGCTGGCCAATACCAAGCCCATGCTGATTTCCATGTTGGCCGCCGGCGTGGTCGCCTGGACCGGGCAGGTCCTGCCGTTGCGCTTGGGCCTGGCGGCGGCCGTCGTGGCGGGCGTGGCCGCAGGCATCTGGGCGGAACGCTACTTCAAGGCCCGCGCATGACCTTCTGGCCGGCTGAAATCTACGTCTATTCCGCCATCCTGCTGCTGGCGCTGTGCAGCGTGCTGACGCGCGCCGGCTTCATGCTGTTCGGCGACTACATCCCCTTGCCGGAAGGCGTGCGCCGGGCCTTGCGCTACGCGCCCGCCGCCGCCCTGACCGCCATCATCGTGCCGGATCTGCTGCCCTGGAAGGCCGGCCTGGGGCCGGTATTTGACTACAAGCTGGTCGCCGGCGTGGTTGCCATTCTGGTTTTCCTGCGCACGCGCAGCGCGGTGCTGGTCATTATCGTGGGCATGCTGGCCCTGTGGGGTCTGCGCTGGCTGGCCGGCTGACGGTTCTTGCTGAAAGCGTCCACCTGGTGGACGCTGCTGGTATGCCCGGCGGGCGCTTCCTGGCGGCCGCCGGAAGGCGTTTGCAATGCCTTTCGAACGCAAGCCGAACCGTGTGGTAATGCGGCTGCGCTAAAATCATGTTATCCACAGCAATCCGGGCCTGGTACTGCCCTCATAAGTATCGAATCCAGAATGCGCCGCCTGGCCTGCAAGGCAGGATGTAGATTGCGCGTGTTCAGCTTGTTCCGATGCATATGTAGTGCAGTGCGCGTAGCACTCTCGTTTTGTTCTTTTTCACTGGTCCCGGTATCTGCCTAACCCTGATGACTGAATCCACTCAATCCGTAGCACCCGCCGCTGACGCACCCGCGCCGACGTTCACTGATTTCGGTCTGCATCCTCTGCTGCTGCAGTCCATCGCCGAAACCGGCTACACCACCCCCACGCCCATTCAGGCCCAGGCCATCCCCGTCGTGGTGGAAGGGCGCGACGTCATGGGCGCGGCCCAGACCGGCACCGGCAAGACGGCCGCCTTCACGCTGCCCATCCTGCACCGCCTCATGCCGCTGGCCAATACCAGCGCATCGCCCGCGCGCCATCCGGTGCGCGCGCTGATCCTGACCCCCACGCGCGAATTGGCTGACCAGGTCTACGAAAGCGTCAAGCGCTACAGCAAGCAGACGCCGCTGCGTTCGGCGGTGGTGTTCGGCGGCGTGGATATCGGTCCGCAGAAGGAAGCGCTGCGCCGCGGTTGCGAAGTGCTGGTGGCCACGCCCGGCCGCCTGCTCGACCACGTCGAGCAAAAGAACGTGAACCTGAGCCAGGTCGGCATCCTGGTGCTGGACGAAGCCGACCGCATGCTGGACATGGGCTTCCTGCCCGACCTGGAACGCATCATCCGCCTGTTGCCCGCGCAGCGTCAGGGCCTGCTGTTCTCCGCGACGTTCAGCAATGAAATCCGCAAGCTCGGCCGCTCGTACCTGAATCATCCGGTCGAAATCGAAGTCGCGGCGCGCAACGCCACGGCCAACACGATCACCCAGATCGCCTACAAGATGCCCAGCGACGCCAAGCGCGCCGCAGTCGTGCATCTGGTGAAGTCGCGCGGGCTGAACCAGGTCATCGTGTTCTCCAACACCAAGATCGGCACGGCGCGGCTGGCCCGCGACCTGGAACGCGATGGCGTCAAGGCCGAGTCGATCCACGGCGACAAGACGCAGGCCGACCGCATGAAGGCGCTGGAAGCTTTCAAGGCCGGCGAACTGGAAGTGCTGGTTGCCACCGACGTGGCCGCGCGCGGCCTGGATGTAGCCGGCGTGCCCTGCGTCATCAACTATGACCTGCCGTACAACGCCGAAGATTACGTGCACCGTATCGGCCGTACCGGCCGTGCCGGCGCCTCGGGCGAAGCCATCGCCTTGTTCACGCCCGACGAAGAGCGTTTCCTGCTCGACATCGAAAAACTCATCAAGCGCGAAGTGCCGCGCGGCACCCTCGACGTGCCGGCCGAACTGGTCGCGCGCAGCCACCGCCGCAGTGACGAGCACCGCGGGTCGTCCTCGCGCGAAGGCCGTGAGAGCCGCGAGGGCCGCGACAGCCGCGGCGACCGTGGCCGTTCGTCCGATCGCCGCTCCGGTTACTCGTCCGGCGCGTCGCGCCAACCCGTGGATGATTTCTTCCTGAAGCCCTACGAGCCCTCGGCCTCGTCCGCCCAGGCCGAAGAGCCGGCGCCCAGGAGCAACGGTGCATCCTCGGGGCCGAAGCGCCAGATCGCCGTCCTGCTGGGCGGCAGCCGCAAGCCCTGAACAGCGCTCGCATGAAAAAACCCGCAAGCCCTTTGGGGCCTTGCGGGTTTTTTTGTGGCTGGCGCGCGCGTAGCGTGCCGGCAAGCTGCTGCTCAGGCGGCCAGCAGGCGCGGCAGGTCCGGCAATGTCGCGGCGACGGCGGGGCTGTCTTCATTCAAGCTTTCGAGCAGGCGTTCCAAGTGGCCGATGTGCGGCAGCATCGGGCCGTAGAACACCACCCGGGGGCCGATCTGCACCAGCAGCGTGGGAAAATTCTCCACGTCTTCGTCGCCCAACAGTTCTGCGTGGTCTTCGATGTCGATCCAGGCGAAGACGTGCTGCGGCATGGCGTCGGCCAGCGCTTGCAGCTTGGGCTTGTATTGCTCGCAGGTATCGCACCAGGCCGCGCAGAAGCAGGCAACCAGCCAGGCGTCGGGCGATGAGCCGAGCCGTGCGCGCAGCGCGGCCAGGTCGGTATCGGGTACAAGTAGAGACATGTGGGCAGATCGAGGCGTGTTTGACTATCATACCCGGGATGTCTACCCCCTCATTCCTCGTCCATGACCGCTTTGCGCACTGATTCCGCCACGCCTGAAAACGGCCGATTTTCCGCTGCCGGCGCTGGCGTCGTCAGCGTGGGCCAGGCATTCAAGCGCGCGCTGGTGTCCCAATGTCACCCCACCATGCTGTTCGCGGTACTGCTGCCGTTCCTGATCGCGCTGGTGGGCTGCCTGCTGTTGCTGTACCTGTTCTGGACGCCGCTCAACGAATGGCTGGCGGCCGAGGCGGCTCGCTGGGACTTCGTCAACCGGGCGGAGGACTGGATGCTGGCGATGGGGCTGTTCTCGCTCAAGGTCTACATGATTCCCGTGATCGCGGTGGCCATCCTGCTGCCGGTGTCGGGCATCCTGGGCCTGGCGATCGCCGCGGTCTTCGTGATGCCGCTGGTGCTGCGCCACGTCAGCCTGCGCGAGTACGTGAGCGTCGCGCGGCAGGGCAAGCACGCGACCGCGGTCAGCGTGTGGAACGCGATCTGGGTATCGCTGGCGTTTGCCGCGGGCTGGCTGCTGACGCTGCCGCTATGGCTGGTGCCGCCCATGGCCATCGCCTTGTCGATCTTCTGGTGGGCCTTCGCGTTTTCGCGCATGATGCGCGTGGACGCCATCGTCGAACATGCCAGCCCTGCCGAGCGCAAACTCATCCTTGAGCGCAACAACGGCGGCTTCTGGACCATAGGCCTGATCTGTTCGCTGCTGAACTTGTTGCCGCCCGCGTGGGTCATCCTGCCGGTGTTTTCGGCCCTGGTTTATGCCCATTACGGTCTGGAAGCGCTCAGGCGCTTGCGCGAGGACCGTGTCATCGACGTCTGACCGGCGTCATCCTTCTCAACTTCTGGAATCGGACATGGCCGCAGAATCCGCCGCCCGCCGTATCGGCCTCATCATAGTGGGGGACGAGATCCTCTCGGGCCGCCGTCAGGACAAACATTTTTCCAAGGTCGTCGAGCTTCTGGGCGCGCGCGGCATGCAGCTGGGCTGGGCGGAAATCGTGCCCGACGACCGCGACATGCTCATCGCCACCTACAAGCGCAGCTTCGCCACCGGCGACGTGGTGTTTTCCTGTGGCGGCATCGGCGGCACGCCCGACGACCACACGCGCCAGGCCGCCGCGGCCGCGCTGGGCCTGCCGCTAGCGCTGCATCCCGAGGCCGAGCAGGCTATCGCCTTGCGTACGTCCGAGATGGCCGCCAAGGGGCAGGGCACGGCCGACATGAGCGCGCCGGAAAACCAGCAGCGCCTGCAGATGGGCGTGTTTCCGCAAGGCTGCGAGGTCGTGCCGAACCCCTATAACCGCATCCCCGGTTTCTTCATCAAGGACCACACCTTCGTGCCGGGCTTCCCCGTCATGGCTTGGCCCATGCTGGAATGGACGCTGGATACGCGCTATCGTGCGCTGCAGCATGTGCGCGCCCATGCGGAGCATTCCTTCCTTGTGTTCAGCATGCCCGAATCTCGCATCACGCCAGCCATGCATACCGTGGAAACGCGCTGGCCGGGCGTGCGGGCGTTCAGCCTGCCCAGCGTGGGCGAGGCCGGCGGCACGCCGCATATCGACCTGGGCGTGAAGGGCGAGCCGGCCGCGGCCGCCGAGGCATTGGAGTATTTACGGGCCGAGGTGCTGCGCCTGGGAGGCAAGCTGGCGCCCCCGCCGGCAGCATGAAGCCAGGGCCACCCAGGATGTGCGGCCCTATTTTTGATACAAAAAGCGGTTGCCAAACGCGCCAGTAAATTTCACAATACGGGAAAGAACTGTTTGCTGCGATGCCGCAAGTCCGGTTCCCTCAGGTGGGGCCCTACAGGCGGCGCGGCTGTCCTCGCTCCCCTTTCCATGTCCCGTCTCCCCACTACCCGCAATGCCCTGGACGCCGAGACCGAAGGCGCCTCCGCCCATCCCATCGCCATCCAGGTGATCGAACGCGCCATGCGCCTGCTCGACGCCCTGGCCGCGCAGCCGGATCCGGTAACGCTGAAAGAACTGTCCGCGACCACAGGGCTGCATGCGTCCACCGCGCACCGCATCCTGAATGACCTGGTCGTGGGCCGCTATGTCGAACGCGTCGACAACGGCCTGTATCAACTGGGCATGCGTCTGCTGGAGCTGGGTTCGCTGGTCAAGGGGCGCCTGAACGTGCGCGAGGCGGCCATTTCCGCCATGCGCTCGCTGCACAAGCTGACGGGGCAGACCATCAACCTGTCGGTGCAGCAGGGCGATGAGATCGTCTACATCGAGCGCGCCTGGAGCGAGCGCTCGGGCATGCAGGTGGTCCGCGCCATCGGCGGCCGGGCGCCGCTGCACCTGACTTCCACCGGCAAGCTGTTCCTGTCCACCGCCGATGCGCGCCAGGTCCGCGCCTACGCGTTGCGCACCGGCCTGGCCGGCCACACGCGTAACAGCCTGACCGACCTGGACCGCCTGGAGCGCGAATTGGCGCTGGTGCGGCGCCACGGCTATGCTCGCGACAACGAGGAACTCGAACTCGGCGTGCGCTGTATCGCCGCCGGCATTTTCGACGACACCGGCAAGCTGGTCGCGGGCCTGTCCATCTCGGCCCCCGCCGAACGGCTGCAGGACGATTGGATCAAGGCCCTGGTCGATACCGCCGCCAGCATTTCCGAAGCATTGGGTTACGAGCCCTCGGTATCCCCCGGCTTCAATGGCCTGGGCATGGCCGCAGAGGCCATGCGCCAGTAATCCAGGGTCGTCCCGCCACAAAAAGAAAAGCCCCATCAGGGGCTTTTCTCCTATGTGCGCCGCAAAGGCGTCGGTTCGGATTACTGCTGTTCGACCCCTGCCTTCTTGAACAGCTCGCCCCACTGCGGGACTTGCTGCTTGACCTTGGCATCCAGGGATTGCGGATTGGCTTCGGACGTCAGCACCGTGGCGCCCAGCTGCTTCATGCGGTCCTGGAACTTGGGATCGGCCAGGCCGGCCTGCAGGCTCTTGACCAGCTTGTCCACGACCGGCTTGGGCGTGCCCTTCGGCACCCACATGCCATGCCAGATGCCCACTTCAAAGCCCTTGTAGCCGGATTCGTCCATGGTCGGCAGGTTCGGCAGCGTGGGGACGCGCTTCAGGCTGGTGACGGCGTAGGCCTTCACCTTGCCGCTGTCGATCTGCTGGGTGGTGTTGGTGGTCTGGTCGCACAGCAGGTCCACCTGCTTGCCCAGCAGGTCGTTCATGGCCGGCGCGGTGCCCTTGTAGGGGATGGTCAGCAGTTGCACGCCAAGCGCTTCGACCAGCATGGTGCCGCACAGATGGCTGGCGGCGCCGATGCCGGCGTTGGCCAGGGACACCTTGTCCTTGTTCTGTTTGACGTACTCGGCCAGTTCCTTGATGTTGTTGGGCGGGAAGTCCGAACGCGCGATGATGGTCATCGGCACGTCGACCACCAGGCCGATGGGCTCGAAGCTCTTGTAGGGGTCGTACCCCGGGTTCTTGTACAGCGAGGGCGCCGTCGAGAAACCGGCGTGCATCAGCAGGACGGAATAGCCGTCAGGCTGGGCGCGGGCCACCTGGGTGGTGCCGATGGTGCCGCCGGCGCCGCCCTTGTTCTCGACCACGACCGTCTGGCCCAGGCTCGGCCGCATGGCTTCCGCGAGCGAACGCGCGACGTTGTCCGTCGGGCCGCCAGCGGCGAACGGCACCACCATGTTGATGGGGCGATCCGGATATTCGGCTTGGGCGGCGCCGGCTGCGAGCATGGCGCTGGCCGCGAGCAAGGCCGAAAGCGTGCGGGGGATGAGGGTCATGGAGTCTCCAATTGCAGGGTTTTGCTGCTGCGATTTCATTGTTGCGCGCTGACTTGTGGGTTTATTTGTCTGTCATCAGCGTGAAAGCAGTTTAGAAAACAATTGATACGTCGTCACTTCGGGTATTTCCTGAATCCTGGGAAATCTTTGTGCTGGATCAAGCCCGTGTGAGGCGTGCACCGTCGAAGTGCAATTCTTTGTTGCGTTGCACAAAAACTCCTTGACAAGTTTTTTTCCCAGTCTAGAATGTCAATTGTGCAGTGCATCAAACGGGCCGGCGGTAGCTTGTAGTACCAGTTTCCGCGCACGTTTCTATAGTTCGTCGCAGACAACCATCCTTACTTGCCGGACAGCCTCCGGCTACCCCTAAAGGAGCATTCTATGAGCGCTATTCCGCAACAAGTCCTGGACCGTCAAAAAGCCAGCATCAACACCATCGTGGCCGCCCAGACCGCTGTTTTCGCCGGCTTCGAAAAGCTGGTCGAACTGAACCTGAAGGTCGTCCGCGCCACTCTGGACGAAGTCGCCCAGAAGTCGCAGCAAGCCGCTGAAGTCAAGGATCCGCAGGAAGCCGCCGCTTTCGCCTCGGGCCTGCTGCAGCCGGGCGCCGAAAAGGCCATGGCCTACACCAAGCACGTGTACGACATCGTCGCCGGCGTGCAGACCAGCCTGGTCAAGCTGACCGAGGAACAGATCGCCGAAGGCCAGCAGCAGCTGAGCGAAGCCGTCGACCAGTTCTCCAAGAACGCCCCGACCGGCTCCGAAAGCGCCGTTGCCCTGATCAAGTCCTCGCTGGCCACCGCGACCAGTGCCTACGATTCGATGACCAAGGCCGCCAAGCAGGCTGCTGAAGTCGCCGAGTCGAACCTGAACGCCGCCGCCAACGCGACCTTCAAGGCTGCCTCGGACGCTGCCGACGCCGCCACCAAGGTTGCCAGCCGCAGCCGCCGCAGCGCCTAAGTTTTTGGCGCGCAGTGCTGCGCAAACCGCAGTTATGTAGTACTGTTGAGTGACAGAGCAGAGCTGGAATTAGGGCCACCCACCGGGTGGCCCCTTTTTTTTTGCCTGCTTTTTTTATTGCCGGTGGCTACCGGCGCCGTTTCCGGTCAGCGCGCCACGGCGCGCACGCATTCGCCCACCAGGGCCGGGCCGCGGTAGATCAGGCCGGTATAGAGCTGCACGGCGTCGGCGCCCGCGTCCATTTTCTCGCGCGCCTGCCGGCCCGACATCACCCCGCCCACGCCGATGATGGCCAGGCTGCTGCCCAGCCTTTCCTTCAGGCGGCGGATGACCGCCAGCGACAATTCATGCACGGGCGCGCCCGACAGGCCGCCGGCTTCCTCGGCATGCGGCTGGCCGGCGACGGCATCCCGCGAGAGGGTGGTGTTGGTGGCGATGACGCCGTCGATGCCATGGCGCGGCAGCGTTTCCGCGATGGAATCGATCTGCTCCTGCGTCAGGTCGGGAGCGATCTTCACCGCCATGGGCACGCGCCGCTGGTGTTTGTCTTCCAGAGCGCGGCGCTTGTCCGCCAGTTGCGCCAGCAAGGCGGATAGCTCGTCGCCGCCTTGCAGGGCGCGCAGGTTCTTGGTGTTGGGCGAGGAAATGTTCACCGTCACGTAGTCGGCATGCGGATACACCCCTTCCAGCCCGATCAGGTAGTCGTCCGCGGCGCGCTCGATGGGCGTGTCCGCGTTCTTGCCAATGTTCAGCCCCAGCACGCCACCTTGCTTGCGCCAGGCGCTGCGCTGCACATTGGCCAGGAAGGCGTCCAGTCCCTGGTTATTGAAGCCCAGCCGGTTGATCAGCGCGTTGGCGCGCGGCAGCCGGAACATGCGCGGCTTGGGGTTGCCGGGCTGGGCGCGCGGGGTCACCGTGCCTACCTCGATGAAGCCGAATCCCAGATTGCCCAGCGCGTCGATATAGGCGCCATTCTTGTCCAGGCCGGCGGCCAGCCCGATCGGGTTGGCCAGCTGCAAACCCATCAGCGTGCTCGGCGCCTTGGGCTGCGCATGCATGAGCTTGCGCGTGGCCCCGCATTCATAGGCGCGCTGCAGGCCCGACAAGGTGACTTCGTGAGCGGTTTCCGCGTCCATGGCGAACAGCGCCGGGCGGGCCAGGGGATAGGCGTGGAAGAGGATAGACATGGGGCGGAATTGTAGAGCGAATTTTGCCGGCCCTGCGCCCCGCGTCCGGAGGGGGCCAGGATCAGGCGGGCGGCGGCGCGGGCTGCTCGCCCCACACACCGTCGACCAGGAACTGGGCGGGGTGGAAGCTGGATTTGTAGGACATCTTGCGGCTATCCGCGATCCAGTAGCCCAGATAAAGCCAGGGCAGGTTCAGCGTGCGACATTGCTCGATCTGCCACAGGATGCTGTAGGTGCCCAGGCTGCCGGCAAGGTCGGGATCGTAGAAGGTGTAGACAGAGGACAGGCCGTCGTCCAGCACGTCGATGATGGACACCATGACCAGCGCGCCGGTCTCGTCGCGGAACTCGACCAGGCGGGTATTGACGCGGCTGGTGAGCAGGAATTGCGCATACTGCGTGCGGCTGTCCTCGTCCATGCCGCCGCCCGGATGGCGGCCCTGCTGATAACGCGTGTAGAGCCGGTAGTGTTCGGGCGACCAGGCCAGCTCCGCCACGAACGACTGCAGGCCCTGGTGGTCGCGCCAGGCGCGGCGCTGGCTGCGGTTGGGCGCGAAGCCTGCCGTATCCACGCGCACCGGGATACAGGCATGGCAGTTATCGCAATGCGGCCGGTAGGTGAACAGCCCGCTGCGCCGGAAGCCTTGCTCCACCAGTTGTGAATAGGTGCCCGCGTTGATCAGGTGGCCGGGCGCGGCGACCTGCGACCGTGCCTGGCGACCCGGCAGATAGCTGCAAGGGTAGGGAGCGGTGGCGTAGAACTGCAGAGTGGAGAAGGGGAGTTCTTTGAGCTGGCTCATCGGAGTTCCCGCGCTGCGGCGGCAGGCCCGCAAGGGGTTGGCTACATATTAACGCTGAACCCCGCGCCCGATGCTGTGTCGGGATGCAAGCGGCCGGCGCTATCCAGTATGCCGCGGTCCCAGGCGATGGCGGGCAGCGCCGTGGCTGCCCGCACATGCTGGAGGAACATGGCGCGCGGAATGGGCCGCGCGCCCAGGCTGGCCAGATGGCGCGTCTGCTGCTGGCAGTCGATGCGTTCCACGCCTTGCGCGGCCAGGTAGCGCACCAAATAGGACAGGGCGATCTTGGAGGCGTTGGGTGCGTGGGTGAACATGGATTCGCCGAAGAACATGCGGCCCAGGCTGATGCCGTAGAGGCCGCCGGCCAGTTCGCCGTCGATCCAGGTTTCGATGCTGTGCACGTAGCCGGCCTCGTGCCAGGCGCGATAGGCCTGCTGCATGGCGGCGGTGATCCAGGTGCCCGGCTGGCCGTCGCGCGGCGCGGCGCATTGCGCCATGACCTCGGCAAAGGCGGTGTCCACCCGCACCTGCACGCGCGGCGCGGGGGCATGCTCCTGGCTGGCGATCTGTCGCAGCAGCTTGCGCAGCGAATGCGAGGGCGCGAAGTCCTTGATGCCGAGCACCATGCGCGGATCGGGGCTCCACCACAGAACGGGCTCGCCCTCGGAATACCAGGGGAAGATGCCGTTGGAATAGGCCTCGATCAGCCTGGCCGTCGACAGGTCCGCGCCTGCGGCGAGCAGGCCGTCGGGATCCGCTAGCGCAAACTCCGCGGGCGGAAAGGGCGTGTCAACGGCTAGCCAGGGCAGTTTCAACGGTGCGATTCTAGGGTGTAGTGATGGGGGGGAAACACGCCCTGCTTGCGGTCGTCGAAGTAGTGGCGCAGCGTCGTGGCCACGGTGCGGAACGCCAGGTCGTCCCAGGGGATCTCGGACTCGTCGTAATAGCGGGCCTCCAGGCTTTCAGGGCCCGGGTCGAGCTCGGCCGACAGCGCCTCGGCCAGGTAGAACACGTGCACCTGATCGATCTGGGGCAGGTCGATGACGGTATAGAGTTCGCCCAGCTTGATGCGGGCGCCGGATTCTTCCAGCGTTTCGCGGGCGGCGCCCTGCGCCGTGCTTTCGCCCAGCTCCATGAAGCCGGCCGGCAGGGTCCAGGTGTTGTAGCGCGGCTCGATGGCGCGCCGGCACAGCAGGACACGGTTTTCCCAGACCGGCAGGGTACCGACCACCAGCCTCGGATTCTGGTAATGGATCGCGCCGCAGTGATCGCAGATGTCACGTTCGCGGTTGTCGCCTTCGGGAACGCGGCGGCTGATGGGCGAGCCGCATTGGCTGCAGAAGTGCGAACGGCGCGGCGCGGGGAAGTATTCGAGGGGCGATTTTGCGGTCATGGGTACGATTCTAACGGCTGCGGCGGGGGCTGGCGCGCCGGCCTGGAACGACCGGGGAGGGGACGCCGAAGCGGCCCTCCAGATGCTCCACGAACGATCGTACCTTGGGCGACAGAAAGCGCCGGTGCGGATAGACGGCGTACATGGAGATCGGGGTGTGGGCGTAGCTGGTCAGCAGCGGAATCAGGCGGCCGGCTCGGATGTCGTCGCCCACCAGGAAATCGGGCTGCAGGATGATGCCGTGGCCGGCCAGCGCCGCGGTTCGCAGCACGTCGCCGTTATTGGCCCGCAGGGCCGCGTTCACACGCACCAGATGGGTCACGCCGTCCTTCTCGAAATGCCATTCGTTGCCGGTGCTGGCGTAGGCGTAATGCAGGCAGCGGTGCTGCTTAAGCTCTTCCGGCGTCTGCGGTGTGCCGTGGCTGCGCAGGTACTCGGGGGCGGCGCAGACCAGCAGTTGCTGCGGCGCCAGCGGCCGCGCGACCAGCGAGGAATCCTGCAGTGGACCGATGCGCACGGCGACGTCATAGCCGTCCTCCACCAGGTCCACCACGCGGTCGTTCAGGTCCAGGTCGATGATCACGTCGGGATAGCGCTGCAGGTATTCGGCAATGGCGGGTCCCAGATGCAGGATGCCGAACGACACCGGCGCGCTCACCCGCAGGCGGCCGCTGGGCCGCTGGCCCTCGGCCTGCAGCGACAACTCCAGGTCCGCCACCTCGGCCAGGATGGGCCGCACGCGTTCGTAGAAGGCGCGCCCGGCGTCGGTCATGCTCAGCTTGCGCGTGGTGCGGTTCAGGAGGCGCACGCCGTACTTCTGTTCCAGATAGGCGATCTGGCGCGTGACCACGGAGCGGGCCTGGCCCATCTTGTCGGCCGCGGCCGCGAACGAACCCAACTCCACGACCTTGGCATAGGTCTGCATGGCGGTATGCGTGTCCAAGATTGTTTCCTATCGGGGAACAATAATTTGCAATTCTGCATGTTTATCTTTGTTTTTGGAATCGCAAGAATAGCGCTCATCAAGAATCTTCCCATCCTGGGCGATTCCCCACCGCTCTAGGAGAGTGCAATGGTTGATACCCGTACCGCGCCCTATGCCGCGCTGCTGCTGCGCGTGGCGCTCGGCGTCATGTTCCTGGCCCACGGCCTGACCAAGCTGCTGGTGTTCACGCTGCCTGGCACCGCGCAGTTCTTCGCCAAGATCGGCTTCGCCGGCTGGCTGGCGTATCCGGTGACGTTCTTCGAGGTCGGCGCTGGCGTGCTGCTGATCCTGGGCATCGTGCCGCGCTGGGTCGCCGCCATTGCCGTGGTGCAGCTGTTCGTGGCGTCCACGGTGCATTTTCCCAATGGCTGGGGCTTCGGCAACGCCGGCGGCGGCTGGGAATATCCCATCTTCCTGACCGTGGCGGCCGCCGTGCTGGCGCTGCTGGGCGACGGCAAGTTCGCGCTGGTCAAGAGCGGCCGCGGCTGATCGCTGCGCGCACCAGACTGTCTACCGCCACGGACGTGGCCGATAGGGCGGCCGGACCATAGAATGGCCCGGCCGTTTTTCCATTCCGGAGGTTTCCATGTTCTTGTCCAAGCCGTATTTCAAGCGCGCCGCTGCCGCAGCCATGCTGGCCCTGGCCTTGTCTCCCGCCGTCCATGCGTCCGCCGAACAGGAAGCCGCCAACAAGGCGGCCGTACTGGCCTTCTACGAGAAGGGCCTGAACCAGAAGGACGCGGATGCGGCGTTGAAGTACGTGGGCGACCGCTATGTGCAGCACAATCCCAACGCGGCCGACGGGCCCGAGGGCTTCCGCAAGTTCATCGCATTTCTGCGCGACAAGTTTCCGCAGTCGCGCAGCGAGATCAAGCGCGTCTTCACCGATGGGGACTATGTGATCCTGCACGTGCATGCGGTGCGCCAGCCTGGCGACCGGGGCAGCGCCATCATCGACATCTTCCGCCTGGAGCAGGGCAAGATCGTGGAGCACTGGGACGCGGTGCAGCCCATCCCCGAGCAGTCCGCCAATCCCAACGGCATGTTCTGAGCCAGGGGTTCAGGCGCGGGGATTCGGTACGAAGCTGAATTCCTGCGCCACATCCTTTTGCGCGATCAGCGCCAGCGGCGCGGCCGCATAGGTTCCGGGCAGGACGGCCTGGATCGTGCCGCCGGGCGAGAGCCGCTCCAGCGCATCCAGCAGCGGCTGCGCGTCAGCCGTGGCCATCTTCTCCAGCAGCGGGGGCAGGTCGCGATCCAGCACGATACCCGCTCCCAGGGGCGTCATCGCATACAACTGGCCCGCGTCGTCCAGCCTCCACGCGCTGACCGAAGCGACCGCCTGGTTCGTGTGCGTGAGCAGCCCGCTATTGTCATCGCTCAGGCGCAACACATAGGGCGCCGCGTCCAGCCGCAGGAACACGCGCTGGGGACCGTTCTGGAAAAACCAGCGGCCCGCGTCGTCGTGTTCATAGTTGCGATTGATGAATTCCAGGATCTGCGTGTTGGTGATGGACTCGCCCGGACCGCCCGCGGCCGATTGGCCTTGCGGATGCAGGCGCCAGCGGCCGCGCGCGTCCAGCGACAGCCAGCCGTACACCGCCGGCACGTCGGGCCAGCGCGCTAGCGCGTCCTTCACCGATTGATCCATGTTCAGGGCCGGATGATGATGGGAGGAGGGTTGATGATGATGGCGGGCGCCGGCATCGCGGGCACCATCACCGGCTGCGGCATTTGCACGTAGCCATGGCGATAGTCGTCCCGGCACTTGCGCTTTTCCTGGTAGTCGCCGTTGCGCTTCCATTTGCGCTCGACCTTACAGGCGCCGTCCCAATACTGCTCTTTATACTCGCGTCCGTGCCGGTGGCGGTGCTTGTCCGAATCCGCCTGCGCCGCAAGCGGGGCCAGCGTGAGCAATGCCGCCGTGGACAGCGTCAGCAGCGCGGAGGAAGAGCGGGCTCGAGAGTTCGGAAGGGTACGCATGGGATCGTCGTCAGTTGCAAACGGCGTCACCATAGCAATCATTTGATTGACGGCGCGTAGTGATGCGTAACGAGATGCTGGCCGCAATCGTACCTGAGATCCTCATCTTCGATCTCGGGCGCTTCAACCCGATGCTTGCGCTTGCGGCGCAGACGCAGTTAAACATGGTGAATGCTCAATTGGTGGCGCCATGAACGCATCTCTGGAACGTCTCGCGAAACAGCTCGATCTGGAGGCCGATCGCAATCAACGCCTGCGTCTGGCATTCGGTCATGCCTGCGCGCTTCGGGTCGAGCATTTGCTTGAAGAGCAGGAAGTTATGGATTGCCTGGCGATGCTCGGCCGGTATCTGGACGGCGCAATCGCCCATGAACGGCTGCAGCAGGCTTGCGCTCAGGCCTCGCGCCTGGCGAACCGGCATCAGGGGTCGAAATCCATCGATGGCTGCGGCCATGCCGCCGTGTCGGCGACCTACGCCGTCGCCAGCGCTCTGGCCGGCAAGGCGCTCCGCGCGGCCGAATATGCGGCTTACGCCGCAGTCTACGGCCAGGGCGGCTATGGCGCGGTTTCAGATCCCGAATCGTTCGAGCCGGAGTTCGCCTGGCAAGCGGATTGTCTGGCTTCGTTGGCTACCCGCGAGGCGGACTGGCGGCCGGCGCGGTAATTGGCGGATGCGGAAAAACAAAAAACCCGCAGAGCGTTATCTGCGGGTTTTTTGAAATTGCTGGAGGCGCAAGCCGGAATCGAACCGACGTACACGGATTTGCAATCCGCTGCATAACCACTCTGCCATTGCGCCAGAACTTGCAAGAAAAAAGGAAGCGCGGTGTAGGCCGTTGCTTCCTTTTTGTATTTGGAGCGGGAGACGAGTCATGCACTAGAGCGCTAAGTCTCTGTTTCCCAATCACTTTCTCCACTGTGGTGATCAGCGAAGAACTCAATTATAGCCTTGTTTTTCGCCCTCGGCAACAAAGTTCATCCAACCACTTCCACCAGCGTCCAAGGA
>NZ_DATCUY010000104.1:0-17438 GCF_036567245.1 Achromobacter sp.
GTCCGACGGCGCCGAATCCAGCGCGCCCACCGGCGGCGCCAGCGAGGCCAACTGCACGCCGCCGGTACCGGGTTCGCCTGGCACCAGCAACGATTGGCCGGAAGCCGATTTCTGGCGCGAACCGATGTCGTTGGTCTGGCGCAGCGTGGCTTCGCTTACGCCGAAACGCTTGGCGATCGAGGCGTAGGATTCGCCGCGGCGCGAGTGGTAGATCTTCCAGGCGCTGAGGTCGCCCTTGTAGTTGGTCAGGTTGGCGTTGAAGATCTCGACGCGGTCGGCCGGCAGCAGCAGGGTGGGGCCGTGGTCGCCACGGATCACGGGACGGTTGAACGAGGGATTCAGCGCCTTGAATTCGTCCAGCGGCATTTCGGCCAGCTTGGCGGCGATTTCCAGGTCGATGTCGCTGTTCTTCTGGACCGTCACGAAGTAGGGCGTGTTGCCCACCGGGGGCAGGGCCACCGCATAGCGCTGCGGATCGGCGATGATGTTCTTGATGGCCTGCAGCTTGGGCACGTAGTTGCGGGTTTCGTCGGGCATGTTCAGGGACAGGTAGTCCGTGCCTTGGCCGGCCGCTTCGTTCTTGGCCATGGCGCGCTGCACCGAGCCTTCGCCCCAGTTGTACGAGGCCAGCGCCAGGTACCAGTCGCCCTGCATCTCAAACAGCTTTTCCAGATAGTCCAGCGCCGCGTTGGTCGAGGCGATGGGGTCGCGGCGCTCGTCGCGCCACCAGTCCTGCTTCAGGTTGAAGTGCTGGCCCGTGGCCGGCACGAACTGCCACAGGCCCGAGGCCTGGGCGCGCGACAGGGCGGTCGGGTTGTAGGCGCTTTCGACGAAGGGCAGCAGCGCCAGTTCGGTCGGCAGGCCGCGGCGGTTGATCTCGTCGACGATGAAGTACAGGTACTTGCCGGCGCGTTCCGCCATGCGCTGCACCGACTCGGGGTGGGACGCGTAATAGTCGGTCCACTGCTGCGAGAGGTCGGTGTTCAGGTTGGGGATGGCGAAACCGCGGCGGATGCGGTCCCAGGCGTCGGCGGGCGGGTTGGTCAGATCCACCGTCCGGGACGTGTCGCGGGCGATGTATCGCCCTTGGGAATTGGTGGTGAGGTTCTTGCTATCGGGGGCTTTGGTTCCTGCGCAACCGGCGAGGACTGCCAGCATGAGTGGCAGAAGGAGTCGGGATAGATTCATCGGGCTGTCACTTGAAATCGTTCTTCCATTTACGAAGGGAGGCAAAAACCTCTACCGGCGTAGCGTGGCTGTGGCCGGCCCAGCGCTCTGCGGCGTGGACGACCTCAACTTCTTGCGTGCGCAAAAACGGATTGGCCGCGCGTTCCTGCCCGATCGTGGACGGAAGCGTGGGAAGACCTTCTGCTCGTAATTGCTGGGCCTGCTGGTACCACTGTTGCAGGCTGCGGTTGGCCGGATCGACTGCCAAGGCCCAGCGCAAGTTCGCTAGAGTGTACTCGTGTGCGCAAAAAACCTGTGTATCTGGCGGTAAAACAGCAAATTTCCCTAAAGAATCATGCATTTGCGCCGGAGTGCCTTCGAAAAGACGGCCGCAGCCCCCCGCAAACAGCGTGTCGCCACAGAACAGAACCGGCTCCTGGCCGGCCGCGCGGCCGACGTAGGCGATGTGGCCGGCAGTGTGTCCGGGCACGTCCAGCACGGCCAGATCCAGGTCCAGTTCGGGGATCGCCACGCGGTCGCCTTCCGCCAGGCGCACGTCGCAGCGCGGCAGCTGTTCATGCGCGGGGCCGTATACGGTGATGCCCTCGATGCGGGACAATTCCGGAACACCGCCCACATGGTCGCCGTGATGGTGCGTGAGTAGAATGGCGCGCAGTCTCAAGTCGTTCTGGGCCAGCCATTGCAGCACCGGGCTGGCGTCGCCGGGATCCACCACGGCGGCCTCGCCGTTACGGACGATGGCCCAGATGTAGTTGTCGTTGAAGGCGGGTAGAGGCAAGACCGCGGCGTTGCGATCGCGGCCGCCTGTGGGGGCGGTCATGGCTTGCATGGGATTCGAAGGAATAGAACGTGGCAGAAGATACTCCGCCGATTGTAGAACTGGCCGAATGGTTCCAGACGCCGCCGGGACAGTACGCCCTGGCCTGGGAGCGGGCGCAGTTCGACGCGGCTGTCGCGGACGTGTTCGGATATTACGCCTGGCAGGTCGGCCTGGCCGACATGAATCTGCTGCGCGCCAACCGCATGCCCTTCAAGGGCTACATCGGCACCGAGACCCCGTCCGCGGAAAGCGCCGCCAGTTGGCAGTCGCGAGTGGTGTTGGCCGAGCCCGAGGCCTTGCCGTTCGAATCCCAGAGCGTGGACCTGCTGATCCTGCCGCATGCCTTCGAGTGCGCGGAAGAACCCCACAACGTGCTGCGCGAGGTCGAGCGCGTGCTGGTGCCGGAAGGGCGGGTCGTGATTTCGGGCTTCAATCCCTGGAGCATGTGGGGCGCGCGCACCCGCATGCCTGGCATGGAGCCCTGGCTGCCGCAGCCGCCGTCCTCCCAGGTGTCTTTGCCGCGCCTGAAGGACTGGTTCAAGCTGTTGTCGCTGGAGGTCGAGGCCAGCCACTTCGGCTGCTACGCGCCGGCCTGCCGCAGCGAAAAATGGCTGCAGCGCTGGTCCTTCCTGGAATCGGCGGGCGCCCGTTGGTGGAGCGTGGGCGGTGCGGTCTATGTGGTGTCGGCCGTCAAGCGGGTGGCCGGCATGCGTATCATTGGCCCGGCCTGGAAGAAGGCCAAGCCCAAGCGCGCCCGCGCGGCGTCGGTGGTGGTCAACCGCCAGGCGGACGACGGTTCGGGAAAGGCATAGCTCTGCGCCGCGGCGCCAATTTTTTAGCAAGGAATACCAAGCAGCACCATGCAGGACGACAAAGCGAACGAACAGAAAGTGGAAATGTGGACCGACGGCGCATGCAAGGGTAATCCCGGTCCGGGCGGCTGGGGCGTGCTGATGCGCGCGGGTGGCCACGAGAAGACGCTGCATGGCGGCGAACTCCAGACCACCAACAACCGGATGGAACTGCTGGCGGTCATCCAGGGCCTGCGTGCGCTCAAGCGCCCATGCACGGTCATCATCCACACGGACTCCCAGTACGTGATGAAGGGCATGACCGAGTGGCTGGCCAACTGGAAGCGGCGCGGCTGGATGACGGCCGACAAGAAACCGGTCAAGAACGTCGAACTGTGGCAATTGCTGGACGAACAGGTGCAGCGTCATGCGGTGTCCTGGCGCTGGGTCCGCGGACACGCCGGCGATCCCGGCAACGAACGGGCCGACCAATTGGCCAATTTGGGCGTGGAATCGGCCCGCCGGAACTGAGAGCATCGGGATATACCCTCAAATCCGCCCTCTGGGGCGGATTTAGTTCTTTCATCCGGCTTCAGGATTGTTCCAGTATGTAAATCCGGGTGCTAAAGTGCCAACCCTCATTCCAGTTCCTGCGGCGCAGTCCGCGTGGGGGCATGCCTGGCCCGCGCCGCAATACCGCCACATTCGCGCATGAAAAAAGCAGTACTGCTCGCCGCCGTAGCGGCAGGGTTGGCCGCGGGGGCCGCACTCGGCGTGTTTGTGCCGCGCTGGCTCGCCTTCGGAACCGTCAGTCCACAACCCGGCGCCGTCGAAGCGCCCCTGGTCACGCGCGCCGCGCCGGTCCGGGTCGAAGTGGCCGCCGTCGAAGAGATTCCTTTCGCGCGCGGCATCTCGGCCGTGGGCAGCCTGCGCTCCGACGAATCCGTGGTGCTGCGGCCCGAGGTCGCCGGCCGTATCCAGTCCATCGATTTCAAGGAAGGCCAGCCGGTCAAGCGCGGCGACGTGCTGATCCGCCTGGACGATTCCGTGCCGCGTGCGGAATTGGCCCAGGCGCGCGCCAACCTGACGCTGGCGCAAAGCCACTACCGGCGCTCGGTGGAGTTGCAGGGCAAGGGCTTCGTCAGCCAGCAGGCGCGCGACGAGTCCGCCAGCACGCTGAAGGTGCAGGAAGCCGCCGTGGCGCTGGCGCAGGCGCGGCTGGACAAGATGACGATCTCGGCGCCGTTCGGCGGCATCGTGGGCTTGCGCAGCGTGTCGGTGGGCGACTACGTCAACCAGGGGCAGGACCTGGCCCCGCTGGAGGCGATCGATCCGCTCAAGGTGGACTTCCGCGTTCCCGAGATGTATCTGAGCAAGGTGGGCGTGGGCCAGCCGCTGACGCTGCGCATGGACGCGCTGCCGGGCCAGGAGCGCCAGGGCGTGGTCTACGCGGTCAGCCCTCTGGTCGATGCCGGCGGGCGCTCCATCCTGCTGCGCGCCACGGTCGCCAACAAGGATGCGGTGCTGCGCCCGGGCATGTTCGCCCGCGTGCAGCTGCAGTTCAGCCAGGACAAGGCGCTGGTCGCGCCGGAAGCCACGCTGTCGCCCTCGGGCGCGACGCAGTACGTCTACCGGGTCAAGAACGGCGTGGCCGAGCGGCGCGAGGTCACCATAGGCGAGCGCCGCGAGGGCCGCGTCGAGATCCTGACCGGGGTGGCGGCGGGCGACCAGCTGGTGGTGTCTGGCTTGCAACGGGTGACGGACGGCGCCGCGGTGACCGTTCTGGGCAACGGCGCGTGACGCCGGCCTTTTTCCCTTTTTGGCGGTAGCGCAATGCGTATCTCGGAAACCTGCATCAAGCGGCCGGTGTTCGCATCGGTCCTGTCGCTGATCATCGTGTTGATCGGCCTGATTTCGTATTCGCGGCTGACCGTGCGCGAGTACCCCAAGATCGACGAACCGATTGTGTCGGTGGACACCACCTACAAGGGCGCCTCGCCCGAGGTGATCGAATCGCAGGTGACCAAGCCGCTGGAAGACCAGCTGGCCGGCATCGAGGGCGTGGACGTGATGACCTCGCGCAGCCGCTCGGAACGCAGCCTCATCAACATCAAGTTCAACCTGTCGCGCAACCCGGATGCCGCGGCGGCGGAAGTCCGCGACAAGGTCTCGCGCGCGCGCCGCTTCCTGCCTGATGAAATCGACGAGCCCATCATCGGCAAGGTCGAGGCGGACTCCCAGCCCATCATCTATATCGCGGTCGAGTCCGGGACGTACTCCGCGATCCAGACCTCGGACTACATCAACCGCTACATCAAGACCCGCCTGTCGGTGCTGCCGGGCGCGGCCGAGGTACGCGTCTTCGGCGAACGCCTGCCATCCATGCGCATCTACGTGGACCGCGACAAGCTCGCCGCCTACGGCCTGACCGTGCAGGATGTGGAGGCCGCGCTGCGCAGCCAGAACGTGGAGATTCCGGCCGGCCGCATCGAATCGCGCGCCCGCGAGTTCTCGGTGGTGTCTTCCACCGACCTGCAGACGCCGGCGCAGTTCGAGAACGTGATTGTCGCCAACGTCAAAGGCTACCCGGTGCGCATGCGCGACGTGGCCAATGTGGAGATCGCCGCCGCCAGCGACCGCGTGCTGTCGCGATTCAACGGCAAGCCCGCCATCAACATCGGCGTGACGCGCCAGTCCACCGCCAACCCGCTGGAACTGTCCAAGGCGGCGCGCGAGGAAGTAGCGCGCCTGAACGAGAACCTGCCGGCCGGCATGAAGCTGAACATCGCGTACGACTCGTCGGTGTTCATCGAGCGCTCCATTGATTCCGTGTTCCACACCATCGGCGAAGCCATCGTCCTGGTGGTGCTGGTGATTTTCTTCTTCCTGCGCAACCTGCGCGCCAGCATCATCCCCATCGTCACCATCCCCGTGTCGCTGGTAGGCGCCTGCGCGCTGATGTACCTGTTCGGCTTTTCCATCAACACGCTGACCCTGCTGGCCATGGTGCTGGCCATCGGCCTGGTGGTGGACGACGCGATCGTGGTGTTGGAAAACATCTTCCGCCACATCGAAGAGGGCATGCCGCGCAAGGAGGCCGCGCTGCGCGGATCGCGCGAGATCGGCTTTGCGGTGGTCGCGATGACCATGACCCTGGTCACCGTGTATGCGCCGCTGGCCTTCGCCACCGGCCGCACCGGCAGGCTGTTCATTGAATTCGCGCTGGCGCTGGCCGGTGCGGTGCTGGTGTCGGGCTTCGTGGCGCTGACGCTCACTCCCATGATGTGCTCGGTGCTGCTGCGCCACGAGAGCAGCCATAGCCGCTGGTACAACCTGATCGAAGGCTGGCTCAACGCCATGAGCAATGGCTACCGGCGCGCGCTGGGGGCGTCCCTGCGCCACCGCTGGCTGGTGGTGGTCATAGGCGTGGCGGTCGCGGCCGCGAGCGGCGTGCTGTTCAAGGTGGTCAAGAGCGAACTGGCGCCCATCGAGGACCGCGGCGTGGTGTTCGGCATCGTCAGCTCGCCGGAAGGCGCCACGCTGAACTACACGCTGGAAAGCATGCTGGGCATCGAAAAGTTCTATTCCGAGATTCCGGAGGCCAGCGGCAGCCAGGTGACCGTGGGCTTTCCCACCGTGACGGACGGCACCGCGATCCTGCGCCTGAAGCCCTGGGAAGAACGCAGCCGCAAGCAGCAGGCCATCACGCAACAGCTGCAGCCGCAGTTCGCCTCCTTGCCGGGGGTGCGGGCGTTTCCGACCAATCCGCCGTCGCTGGGCCAGTCGGCGCGCTCCAAGCCGGTGGAGTTCATCATCATGAGCCAGGCGTCGTACGCCGAGCTGTCGCGCCTGACCGAAGTCTTCCTGACCGAGCTGCGCAAGTATCCCGGCCTGATCAACCTGGACACCGACCTGCGCCTGAACACGCCCGAGCTGCGGGTGCGGGTGGACCGCGACAAGATGGCCGACGTGGGCGCCAACGTGGACACCGTGGGCCGCACCCTGGAATCGATGCTGGGCGGCCGCCAGGTCACCCGCTACAAGGACGAAGGCGAACAGTACGACGTGATCGTGCAGGTGACGCCGCGCGATCGCGCCAATCCCACCGACATTTCCGGCATCTATGTGCGGGCGCGCGACGGCAGCATGGTGCAGCTGGACAACCTGCTGGGCGTGCACGAAGGCGTGTCGCCGCAGTCGCTGAACCACTTCAACCGCCTGCGCGCCGTGAAGATCGACGGCGCGGTGGCGCCGGGCTACGCCCTGGGTGAAGTCCTGGCGCACATGCACCAGGTGGCGCGCGATGTGCTGCCCAACACCATCGTCACCGACCTGGACGGCCAGTCGCGCGAGTTCCGCGATTCCTCCGGCAGCATCTATCTGGTCTTCGCCATGGCGCTGGCCTTCATCTACCTGGTGCTGGCGGCGCAGTTCGAGAGCTGGCGCAATCCCTTCATCATCATGCTGTCGGTGCCGCTGTCGATGACCGGCGCGCTGCTGGCGCTGTGGCTGACCGGCGGCACCTTGTCCATCTACAGCCAGATCGGCCTGATCACGCTGGTTGGGTTGATCACCAAGCACGGCATCCTGATCGTCGAATTCACCAACCAGTTGCGCGACGAAGGCAAGGAATTGTTCGAGGCCGTGGTCGAGGCCAGCGTGCTGCGCCTGCGTCCCATCCTGATGACGACCGGCGCCATGGTGCTGGGCACCGTGCCGCTGGCGCTGTCCACCGGCGCGGGGGCGGAATCGCGCCAGCAGATCGGCTGGGTCCTGGTGGGCGGGCTGATGCTGGGTACACTACTGACCTTGTTCGTCGTGCCGGTGGCCTATACCTTGATCGCCACCGCACGCAAGAAACCCGGCCAGGCCGGCAGCGCAGCGCATCATCCGGACCCCGCTCCGGCGCCGCAAGCGCAGCCCGCCGCGCCTGCCCAAGCGTCGGAATAAGTTATGCGCCAGATCATCTTTGACACTGAAACCACCGGACTGGACCCTGCCCAGGGCCATCGCATTGTCGAAATCGGCTGTGTGGAAATGGTCAACCGGATGAGCACCGGCAACAACCTGCACATCTACCTGAACCCGGACCGCGACAGCGATCCCGAGGCCTTGGCGGTGCACGGCCTGACCACGGAGTTCCTGTCCGACAAGCCCCGCTTCGCCGATGTCGCGGACGAGTTCGTCAAGTTCATCCAGGGCGCCGAACTGATCGCGCACAACGCGGCGTTCGACGTCAAGTTCTTCAACGCCGAACTCGCCAAGACCGGGCGCGGCCCGGTCACCGACTACTGCGAGACGGTCACCGATTCGCTGCTGCACGCGCGTTCGCTGTTCCCGGGCAAGCGCAACTCGCTGGATGCGCTGTGCGACCGCTACGGCATCTCCAACGCCCACCGCACGCTGCACGGCGCATTGCTGGACTCGCAGCTGCTGGCGGAAGTCTGGCTGGCCATGACCCGCGGCCAGGACGCGCTGCTGATCGACGTCGACGATGGCGCCGGCGCTGGCGGCAATGGCGTCGTGCTGGCCAGGTTCGACGCGTCGGGCCTGCCCGTGCTCAAGGCCAGCGAGGCGGAACTGGCCGAGCATGAAACCTACCTCGCGGCCCTGGACAAGTCCGTGGGCGGGGAGTGCACCTGGCGCAAGATCGACGCGCCGGTGGCGGCCGCATAAGGTTTTTCCGAGGCGACTTGCACACGTTCAAAAAAACGTGCTAATATTTCGCCTCTTTCGGGGTGGTTAGCTCAGTGGTAGAGCACTGCCTTCACACGGCAGGGGTCACTGGTTCGAACCCAGTACTACCCACCAAAGACCCTTGGAAGACAACGCAGGCCCCAGGCCCAACGTTGTCGGCGTACCAAGGTTAAAAAAGACGCAAAGCAAAAAGCCAGCCGCGAGGTTGGCTTTTTTGTTTTGTGCGCGCCGGACCTATCGAGTCCGCTTTCAAAGCCGCGTGCTTTGCATGGGGGGACGCCAGCCATTGCGCTGAACCGTCCCTTTCATTACCCTTCTCTTGATTTGACGCAAGCGGACTCTCATCGATTGAGCCGCGTCGCATGCGAGCCTGTCTATCATTGATAACAAAGGCTTTGGCCCGTGGGCCAGGCATAGGCGAACAGGAGAAGGTCAATGTCCGAACACACCAACATCATGTTGATCATTATTGGCACGGGCGTGGCGCTCATGCTGATCGGCTTCGGGCTGCGCGACCGCAATATCGGCATGGGGCTGATGGGCATAGGCCTGATCACGGCGCTGGGCTCGATCATCTACAAGGCCTACATCACCTTCTATTGACGGCCAGGCCTGCCGGCCGGGCCTCAGCCCTTCGGCGCATTGCGCGCCGCGCGCGCCAGCAGGCTGTCCAGCTGGTTGGCGAAGGCCTTGCGGTCGGCCTGGCTGAACGAAGCCGGCCCGCCCGTATCCACGCCGCTGGCCCGCAACTCTTCCATCATGTCCCGCAGCGCCAGGCGTTCCCGGATGGTTTCCGGCGAATAGCGCTCGCCGCGCGGGTTCAGTGCCATCGCGCCTTTTTCCAGGACTTCCGCAGCCAGCGGGATGTCGCCGGTGATGACCAGATCGCCCGGCTCCGCGCGTTCGGCGATGTGGGCGTCGGCGACGTCGAAGCCGCGCGGCACCTGCACCGCACGGATCAGCGGCGAGGGCGGGGTGTAAAGCATCTGGTTGGCCACCAGCGTCAGCGGCACCTGCCAGCGCTGGGCGGCGCGGAACAGGATGTCCTTGATGACGGCGGGGCAGGCGTCCGCATCGACCCAGATGTGCATCGCGCTTACTTGTCCAGCGCGTTCTGCAGCACTTCGGCCACGATGTCGTTGGTGGACACACCGCGTTCGGCCGCCAGGGCGCGCAGCTTGTCGGCGTGGGCTTGCGACAGCTTCAAGGGGAAGGGCACCAGGCCGGCGGCCTGGTCCAGCTTGCGCTGCTCGCGGCGGTCGGGCGCTTGCGAGGCGGTGCCGAAGCGGTCCGGCGTGGCGGCTTGCTTGAGTTGGCCGGCCAGCTTCAGGGCCTGGGTTTTCTGTAGATCGAATTTATTCATGGGAATTCCTGGTAAGGAGCGCAATCATAAGCGCAACCGGCTTCATTGCGGTTTGGCCTGTTCCAGCTTGGCCAGCCCTTCCTGGGCGCCGTCGTGCAGCGGCACGGTCAGCCCGCGCCGGGCGGTAGCCAGCCCTACTTGGGCGCCCTGGGCCGATCCGGCGGCCAGCAGATCCTGGCCGGTCACGTAGACCGCGCGCACGATTACCAGGGCTTCATCGCGGGTCAGGTCGGCGGTGGTGAGCAGCAGCGCCGCCATGCCCACGGTGGGTATCGGCTCCAACTGGTTGGGATAGGTGCCGGCGGCGATGTCCAGCGGCATCAGCGCATTGTGCTCGGCCGCGGTCAGCGTCTTGATGGCCGCGGGGTCCAGCGGCAGCAGCTTGAGGCGCGCCTGGGTCAGCGCGTCGCGCAGGGGCGTGGCCGGCACGCCGATGACCTGGGCGGCGGCGTCGACCGCGCCGGAGTTCAGCGCCGGCAGAGACTCGGTGAACGGCGTGTCGGCCACCTTGTAGTCGCGGCCGGCCTGCAGGCCGTGGGCGGCCAGCACCGTTTCCAGCGTGGCGCGCACCGCCGAGCCTTCCGGCCCGAGGGCGATGGTCTTGCCCTTGAGGTCGCGCACGCCACGCAGGGAAGCATCGTCGCGCACCACGATATGGACCAGTTCCGGATACAGGCTGCCCAGGGCGCGCAGGCCGGTGAAGGGACCCTGGCCCGCGAACGGTCCCTTGCCGTCGTAGGCGAGCCGCGCCGTGTCGGCCTGGGCCAGCCCGACCACCGCATCGCCGCTGCGCAGCAGCGCGATGTTCTCGGCGCCGCCGCCGGTGATCAGGGGCGAGACGCGGATCTGCTGCTTGCGCGCTACGTCGCTCAGGGCACGCGCGAACGCGACGTACTCGCCGCGGTCCGGGCCGCCGGCCAGCGGGTAGCCCTGTTGCATGCGGGCCAGCCGGCCGTTGATGCGCGCCACCGAACGCTCCAGCTCCTGCTGCACCACATGCTGCGCGGTGCTGGAGGCGCTATAGGAAACCGAATGGGTGATCTGGTCCAGCGTGTCCAGCAGTTGGCGCGTGACGGGCGGCGGTGCGCCGGTGTCCAGATTGGGCGCCTCGGCCGCCTTGAATCCGGCCGGGGTCACCAGTTTCCAGGTATCGCCGTCCTGGCGGTAGATCGCGCTGGCGTGCGCGACGATGCGGTCGCCGGCCTGGTTGCCGCCGGATTTCACGCCGCTGATGCTGCGCGGGCCGGCGCCCAGCAGCGTGACCAGCGCGGCGGCGCCGGGCTGGTCCCAGGCGCCCAGGGTGACGTTGCGTCCCAGGTCCAGTTCCACGTCGTAGTAGACGACGCGGCGGGTTTCTCCCGCCGGGGCGCTGCTGTCCGCGGCCGATCCCATGCGCTTGAGTTCGGCAACGCGGAACAGGCCCGCGCCGTAGGCGGTGGTCAGGCTGTGCTCGACGTCGGCGCGCAGGACGTCGGTATCGGGCGCGCGGCCGCAGGCCACCAGGAGCAGGCAGAAACCGAGAATAACGAGGCGTTTGAACATGGTCACATGCCTCCCACGAACGGCAAGGAGATCAGCGAGGTCAGCACGATCACGTTCAGGATGTCGACCAGGAAGGCGCCGGTGACCGGCACGACGATGAACGCTTCCGGCGCCGGGCCGTGGCGCCGCGTCAGCGCCTGCATGTTGGCGATGGCGGTGGCCGTGGCGCCCAGCGAGAAGCCGCAGAACGCGGCCGACATGATGGCTGCCTCGTAGTCGCGCTTGAGCATGCGGAACACCACCCAGGCCGCGTACAGCGCGCAGAACAGGGTCTGCACCGCCAGCATCAGCGCCAGCGGACCGGCCAGGCGCGCCACGCTGGACAGGTCCAGCGTCATCATGGTCATACCCAGGAACAGCGACAGGGAGATGGTGCCGATGATCTCGGTGGCGCGGTCGTCCAGCTTCAGGCCCAGCTTTTCGCCGCCGTTGCGGATCAGCACGCCCGTGGCCAGGCACCACAGGAAATTCGGCAGGCTGACCGGGGCGTCCTCGACCAGCGCGGCCAGGTAGCCGCCCGCCACCAGGCAGACGAACGCCGCCGTCATCGACACGATGAACGAGCCCGCGCTCGGCGGGGGCGCGTTTTCCGTCAGGTCCAGGGCCTCATGGCCGTCGCCGGGCGCGTGGTCCAGGCTGCCGGCCAGCTTGTGGCGCCGCATCAGCCATTCGGCCACCGGTCCGCCCACCACGCCGCCCAGCACCAGCCCCAGGGTGGCGGAGGTCATTGCCAGCGCCATCACGTCCTGGATGTTGTTGAAGTCGGCAAATCGCGTGGCATAGGCCGCGCCCGTGCCGTGCCCGCCCACCAGGGTGATGGTGCCGCCCAGCAGGCCCATCAGCGGATGCATGTCCAGCAGCCAGGCCATGCCCAGCCCCACGGCGTTCTGCAGGATCAGGAACGGGATCAGGGCCAGCAGGAAGGCGATCAGCCGCGGACCGCCCTTGGCCAGCAGCTTGAGGTTGGCGGTCAGGCCGATGCTGCCGAAGAACAGCAGCAGCAAGGTCGGCTTGATGCTGGTCTCCAGCGAGACGGAAACGCCGCCCCAGGTGGACAGCAGATAGGCCAGCACGGCGAACAGCAGGCCGCCCACGATGGGGTCGGGAATGCTGTAGCGGGCGAGGACGCCGATCCTGGTGGTGAGCACGCGTCCGATGACCAGGACGAGGCAGCATGCCAGCAGCGATTGAACGGGCGTAAGCGAGATCATAGATACCTTTGCGCCCTGTCAGGGCACGGTGAACTTTCTGGCTATTGGAACCCTGCCGCCTCACACGGACTGAGGCTAATGTTACGTCCGCCGCGATAACGGTGTACATGGGGCAGGGCTGCGGCGCGCGGCGCGGAGCCGGGCGGGAGGCCGCGGCCGGGGCGGCTAGAGCGGAAACGCGCGCGACATGTATTGCGCGTGCGGCCCGTAGCCGGCCAGTTTTTCGGCCAGGTCGGCGCTGTCTGCGTCGACGGGCTGATAGCCGTGGCGCTGCCAATAGCCCACGGCGGATTCCAGGGACACCAGGCTCGCCCGGCGCAAACCGCCTTCATGCGCGCCGGCCGCTGCGGCGCGCAGCAACGCCTGGCCCACCCCCAGCCCTTGCGCCGAGGGCGCCACGGCGCAGTCGTGCAGGAACCAATGGTCGGCACCGGCCGGCAGCGCTGGCAGCGTGACGTCCAGGGCGGGAGGCAGTCCCGCGTCCCAGGGATAGGAGATCAGGTAGCCCAGCAGCCCGTCCAGGCTGGCAGAGGCCTGCGCGACCCAGCAGTGTGCAGGCGCGAGCGCCAGGCGATTCTGGAAGAAGCCGGCGCTTTCCAGCAGGAAACCAGGATAGGCCAAGGTCTGGAGGGCCAGGATGGCGTCCACGTCGCTGGCCCGCATGGGCCGGACTCGATATTGCATGACAACCTGCGAAAACAAGAACTCGGGCGCATTTTACCGATGCGCGCGCGGGTCCCGGCTTTACAGGCCTTCACAAATTGGGGACACAGGTTCACCGGACTTTATTGTTTTCCAGGGAGCGCTCCCTAGAATCCACCAGAATTCCCCGGAGCCGCGGGCAATCTTGCATTTCATGAAAATTCGACAAGCCCCTACGCATACTGCTCGCCATAGTCCTGCAATCCGAGTCTAGAGCCATGCACATCCAGTTCCGGTCCGAACCCGCCGTTCAGCAAGTATTGACCAAATCGTTTCCCCTGGAAGCGGTGTGGCCGGCTGCCCAGGCTCCCGTGCCGTACGACACCTGCGTGACTTGTGTGATTCCCTGCCTGAACGAATGCGAGAACCTGCGGGTGCTGCTGCCCTTGCTGCGCAACCGCCTGGAGGCGCTTTGCACCAGTTGGGAAATCATCGTGGCCGATGATGGCAGTACGGACGGCACGGAAGCGCTGATGGCTGAATGGACCGGGCATGACGGCTTCCGCTACGTGCAACTATCGCGCAACTTCGGCAAGGAAGCCGCGATCAGCGCCGGCCTGGAAGCCGCCACCGGCAATGCGGTGATCTGCCTGGACGCCGATCTGCAGCATCCCCCCGCGTTGATCGAGCAAATGCTCGCGCGCTGGGCGGCCGGCGCCGAAATGGTCTACGCCGTGCGCGAGACCCGCGCCGACGAGTCCTGGGCCAAGCGCGCCGGCGCGCGCTGGTTCTACAAGCTCCTGAGCGGCGCGCGCGGCGTGGACGTGCCGGCGCATGCCGGCGATTTCCGTCTGATGGACCGCAGCGTGGTGGACGCTTTGATCGCCTTGCCCGAACGCACCCGCTTCATGAAGGGCCTGTACGCCTGGGTCGGTTTCAAGGGCGAGGCCCTGACCTACACTCCCGACGAGCGCATGCACGGCGACAGCCGCTTTGGCGGCATGCGCCTGTTCCGGTTGGCGCTGGACGGCCTGACTGCCTTCACCACCTGGCCGCTGCGCCTGGTCAGCCTGGTTGGCGTGGTGTTCGCGATGCTGGCGCTGGCCTATGCGGCCTATCTGGTCGGCGAGTACCTGTTCTTTGGCAACGAGGTCTCCGGTTGGACGACGATCGTGACGGCGGTGCTGTTCTTCGCCGGCGTGAACCTGATTTCGCTGGGCGTGGTGGGCGAGTACGTGTCCCGGATCTTTGATGAAGTAAAGGGGCGGCCCCTGTTCGTCGTGCGACGCCGCCAGGGCCGGGCTTCCCGGCCGGGCCAAGGCTTGAACTGACATGTCCGCTACCACTTTCTGGCGGCGCTCCGATTGGACCCCGCCGGCGGGACGCTTCCTGCTCGCGATCGGCGCGTGGCTTGCCTTCCTGGCCTGGCTCAGGCCGTTGACCTTGCCCGATGAAGGGCGCTATGCCGGCGTGGCCTGGGACATGCTGCGCAGCGGTTCGCACGCGGTGCCCTTGCTGGACGGCATGCCGTACTTCCACAAGCCGCCGCTCTATTACTGGTTGACCGAGCTGTCCTTCTCGATCTTCGGCGTGCATCCCTGGGCGGCGCGGGTGCCTTCCTGGCTGGCTGCGTGGGGCGCCGTGGCGGCCCTGTACTGCTTTGTGCGGCGGTATCGCGATACCGCCGCTGCCGCGCTGACCGTACTGGTTCTCGCCACTCTGCCGTTTTTCTATGGCGGCGCGCAGTTCGCGAATCTGGATATGCTGGTGGCAGGCCTGATCACGCTGTGCGTGCTGGCCGCCGTGGATACGGTGATGCGCGTCGAGCGCGGACAAGCCTGGCGCGCGATGTCGGTGGCGGCTGGTGTGCTGGCGGCCTTGGCGGTACTGGCCAAGGGCCTGATCGGCTTGGCGCTGCCGGGTGCCATCCTGCTGATCTGGCTGCTGTGGGAGCGGCGCTGGCGCGGCCTGGCCGCGTTGCTGTGGCCGCCCGCGCTGCTGGCGTTCATCGCCGTGGCGACGCCGTGGTTCGTGCTGATGCAACTGCGCTATCCCGGTTTTTACGACTATTTCTTCGTCTACCAGCATTTCCAGCGCTTCGCCGCCAGCGGCTTCAACAACGCGCAGCCGTTCTGGTTCTATCTGCCGGTGATTGTCGGGCTCAGCCTGCCCTGGTCGCTTTGGGGCGGCGGCATTCTGCGCAAGGCGTTCTGGGAAGGTCCCACGCGTAGCCTGCGCCGCTTGGCCTTGGTGTGGTTCGCCGTCGTGCTGGTGTTTTTTTCGCTGCCGGATTCCAAGCTGGTGGGCTATGTCCTGCCGGCGCTGGCGCCGCTGGCCTTTCTGCTGGCGGAAGTGATCCAGGGCGCCAGGCGCGCCGATGCCGAAGGCGCCACGCGCCTGGTGCGCCTGAGCGCGGCGGTGGCGGCTGGCATCTGCGTCATCGCGGTGGGCATTGCGGCCAACAATGCGCGCGGCAGCGCCGCTCCCTTGGCCAAGGTGGTGCGGGAACAGGCGCGGCCGGACGACACGTTTGTGTCGCTGCACACCTATCCCTTCGACCTGGCGCTGTACGCCAGGGCCGCGCGGCCTGCGTGGGTGGTGGACGACTGGCGCAACCCGGATGTGCCTGTGCGCGATAACTGGCGCAAGGAACTGTACGACGCCGCCCAGTTCGATCCCGCGACCGGCGCGGAGGTGCTGCTCAGCCCCACGGAGTTCACTGCGCGCCTGTGCCAGGCGGCGGAAGGGGCGCGTTTCTGGGTATGGGGCACCGCGGCGGACAACCCGGCCTATCCGCCGTTGCAGGGGCTGGCGCCGGTGGCCAGCAGCGTGAAGTACGTGATGTGGCGCGTCGACGTGGACGCGGCCTTCAGGCAGCGGGTTTGTGGCGGAACGCCCACAGCCGGCTGGCGATGAAGGTCGCCACGGCGAGCGCGAGCAGGATCAGCGCGAGCAGGATGTCGTAGCGGATGGCAGTGCTGTGCAGCAGCCAGGCGTAAGCGGCTTCGTTGATGAGGAAGCCTATGGCTGACACAAAGAAGAAACGGCGCACTGCTACCGTCCAGGGAGTTTTGGAATGTCGGAACGTAAGCCGGTAGTGGCCGGCGAAGGAAACCGCGAATGCGATCAGCCAGCCCACCAGGTTGGCGGCCAGGGGCGGTATGCGGAAGAATTCGACGCAACCCACGGCGACAGCCCAATGGGTGGCCGCGGCGGCGCATCCGACAGCAATGAAGGTGCTTACTTGTTGCAGCAGGGCGCGCATGAAGGCTGTGATGAATGGGAAGTCAAAGGTATTGCTATGAGCAAACGTATCGTGGTCTGCGGTGATGATTTTGGCATGAATGCCGATATCGATGAAGGCATGATTGCGCTGGCCGGCATGGGCCGCTTGAGCGCGGTCAGCTGCCTCACGCTGGGCCCTTCGTTCGCGGCGAACGCAGGGCGGCTGGCGCCGATGAATGTGGATATCGGCCTGCACGTGAACTTCACCGAAGCGCTCGCGCCCGACGCCGAACCCATGCCCACGCTGAGCCGGCTGATTCTCAGCGCCTACACCGGCAGGCTGGACGACGCCTGGGTCGAAGCGCAGCTGGAACGCCAGTTCGATGCCTTCGAAGCTGCATTCGGCCGCGCGCCGGATTATGTCGATGGCCACCAGCACGTGCATCAGCTGCCCGGCATCCGCGAACGCCTGCTGCAGCTGCTCAAGCGCCGTTATGGCAGTCGCATGCCGTGGCTGCGCCAGACGGCGCCGGGCATGCAGTTCGGCATACCCCTGAAGGAAGCCATCAAGGCGCGCGTCATCGGCGCGCTGGGCTCTGCAGCGCTGGCGCGCCAGGCGCGCAAGGACGGCATGCGGACCAACCGCCGGCTGTTGGGCGTCTATGGCTTTGAAGGCGGCAAGCGTCGCTACGCGGATCTGCTGCAGAACTGGCTGTTCAACGCGCGCGACTGCGACCTGCTCATGTGCCATCCGGCGATGGGCAGCCAGGACAACTGCGCCATGTCGCGCCAGCGCCGCGCGGAATTCGACGTGCTCGCCAGCCCAAAGCTGGGCGATTGGCTCAACGTCAACGGCGTGCACATCTCGCGTTTGCCTGCCACGGCGCGCTGACCGGCTCCAAGTCCTGTCGCGGCGACAGCCGGCATTAGCCGCCCGTCAGGCTTTGCAGCAGCCAGGC
>NZ_DATCUY010000105.1:0-14375 GCF_036567245.1 Achromobacter sp.
GGGCCAGCGCCACGCGCTGACGCTGCGCCTCGGACAGCTGCGCGGGCCAATCGCCGCCGTGGCCGTCCAGGCCCGCCTGCCGCAACGCATCTGCCGCCTGCGCAGTGCTGGGCAGGCCCAGAGCCACGTTGTGCAGCACGGTCTTCCAGGGCAGCAGGCGCGTGTCCGGCAACAACAGGCGCACGCGGCTGTCGGGCGCCCAGCTGGGAAAGTTGTCGAACAGCAGCGGCGAGCGGTTGGGCGAGCCGCCCTGCTCGCCGCTGGGCGCAAGCTGGCCGGCCAGCAGATGCAGCAAGGTGCTTTTGCCGCTGCCGGCGCGCCCGACCACAGCCACGAACTCGCCGGCCGCAATCTCCAGGTCCAGCGCCTGCAAGGCAATGCGGTCGCCATAACGCTTGGCAAGCTTGCGCAATGTCACGCTCAACGCAGCTTGCGGTCCGGCCTCGGGCGCCTCGTCCGGCTCTGTACGCTCGCGCACTTCCAGGTGCTGCAACAGCTCGAACTCATTGGGATTGATGAACATCATCGCGGCCTCCAGCGCAGCAGCCAGCGCTCCAACAGGCTTACCAGCGCGCCCGAAGCCAGGCTGAGGACCGCGAACAGCGCCAGGCCCAGCAACAGTGCCGCCGCGCCCGGCGGACTGTTGTCCAGCGACGGCAGCCTGCCCAGGCCCGACGGCGTCGCGAACAGTTCCAGCGCTATCAAGGTCAGCCATAAAAGCTCCAGGCCTTGCCTCAGGCCCGTCAGGATGAACGGCAACGCGCCCGGCAGGAGCACGTGCCGATAAAGAGGCCAGCCGCTCAAATCGTGCGACCGGCCGGTCTCGACCAGCGCCGGGTCCACCGCGCGTATGCCGCGCACCGTCTGGTACAGAAGCGGCGCAAGCAGACTCAGCGGCGGCAGAATCTGCCTGGCTGTCTCGCCGCTACCCAGCCACAGCGCTGCGAGCAGCGCGGGCGCGACCCAGCGCAGGATCGCCGTGTCGGGAGGGACGTAGGCTTGGGCGCGGCGCATCGGTCACACGCTGAAGCCGCCCGCAAGCGCGAGCCGGCCCAGATCGTAGGATTGACTGAGAACTGCGTCGCGCGGCAGCACCTGTTCGGACAGGCGCTCCACCGAATCCTCCAGCCGCCGCCGCACCTCGGCGTCGATCTCGCCCGCGCCGAATTCGTCCACGCGCACCTGCGCATCGGTGGCGTAGACGCCCGCCAGGATGTGGCGCGCGCCCAGCGCGGACAGCACGGGTTTCAAGCCATATTCCAGCGCCAGCAGATGCGCCGGGCTGCCGCCCGTGGCGATGGGCAGCACCACCTTGCCCGCCAGGGCCTTGGGATCCAGCAGGTCCAGCACCGCCTTCAACCCCCCGGAAAAGGAAGCCTGATAAACCGGCGAGGAAACCAGCACCGCATCGGCCGCCGCCACGCGCGCCCGCAGCGCGTTGGCCGCGGCGCCGGCGTAGTTGCCTTCTATCAGTTCTTCGGCCGGGATGTCGCGCAAGCCCAATTCGCCAACGCTCAGCCCCCGCGACTGCAGGATCCCGGCAGCGTGCCGCAGCAGCACCGAGGAACGGGAGCGCTGCGACGGGCTGCCCGCGATGGCAAGGACGCGGGCATAAGCCTGGCGACGTGGCGATGACATGGAAGTTCGTTTCCGGCAGTGGGTTCAAGGAGTCGAACCGATTCTGTCATCGCCGCGCGGCGCCGAAAAATACTTAGTCGATATGAGGTTATGTTGAAGCCCGGGTTCGGCTTCCTTTGGAAATATGCGGGGCGGGCCGCCCGCGCACCTCGTCCGTATGCAGGACTGGATTGCGCCTGACGGCGGGCCTATACTGGATTGGCGAGTTGCTCCCTATTCCTTTCCCTAAAGGAGAGGCAACATGTATAAGCACCTGCTCGTCGCCGTGGACGGTTCCCTGCTGTCCGAATCGGCTTTCAAGCGCGCTCTTGTTTTCGCCAAGGAAATGGGAGCCACCATCACGCTCATCCGCGCCATCCCGGAGGACCATCTGCTGGTCTATCAGGCCGAAATGCTGGGCACCACGCAGGCGCACCACACCGACCAGGCCCGCAAGAACGCACAAACCTACCTGGACAACCTGGAAATGGAAGCGCGCCATGCGCTGGTGCCGTGCAACGCCGTGGTGACGGTCAACGACCATCCCCATGAGGCCATCGTCGAGGCGGCGCAGAACCAGAGCTGCGACCTGATCATCATGGGTTCGCACGGCCGCCACGGCATGACGGGATTCTTGCTGGGCAGCGAGACGCAACGCGTGCTGGCGCGCACCCGCCTGCCGGTGCTGGTGTACCGCTGACCCGGCATGCGTGGCCGCTCAGGCAGCGGCCAGCGCGTGCTGGAAGGTGAAGCTGTCGGAATACATGTGGTCCAGGCTGGCGCCGCGCGCGGCCAGCAGGCTCTTGGCTTCGTGAATCATTTCCGGCGCGCCGCACAGGTAGAAGGCGTGCTCGGACAGATCCTGGTGGTCCTCCAGGACCGCCTGCTGCACGTGGCCGCGGCGGCCCTGCCAGTCCGCATCCGCGCGCGACAGCACCGGCACGAAATTGAACTCATACAGTCTTCCGGCCCAGCTTTCGATCACCTCGCGCAGATAGAGATCGGCCTCGGTGCGCATGCCCCAGTAAAGCGTGACGGGCGGGCAGTCTTCGTTGTCCAGCAGCGATTCCAGAATGGCCTTGATGGGCGCAATGCCCGTGCCGGTGGCCATCATGATGAGCGGCCGCCAGTCTTCCTCGTGGTAGCTGAACACGCCTAGCGGCGCTTCTATCTCCACGCCGGCGCCGGCTTGCGCCTGGCCCAGCCACTGGTCGGTGTAGCGCCCGCCCGGGATGCGGCGCACGTGGAAATC
This sequence comes from Achromobacter sp., assembly GCF_036567245.1. Lineage (GTDB taxonomy): Bacteria > Pseudomonadota > Gammaproteobacteria > Burkholderiales > Burkholderiaceae_B > Achromobacter. The sequence continues at coordinate 2,870 of NZ_DATCUY010000105.1, forward strand.
CAATAGGTTCCCGGCGGGCGCCGAGGCCATGGAAAAGCTGCGCGTCTCGCCGTCGGGCAGCACTACGTTCAGGTACTGGCCCGGCACGTAGTCCATGCCCTCTTCCGGCAGCGCCAACGTCAGGTGGATGACGTCGTCGCAAAACCTTTCGATGCGGTGGATGGTGGCCGGCAGGCGGCGCGGTTCCGGAAACGACTGCCGGCTACTGGCCACGCTGATGCAAAGATCGCCCAGGGGCCGGGCCTGGCAGGCCAGCGCATAGCCTTCGGCCGCTTCCTCCGGCGTCAGCGCCATGGGGAACTCTTCGTACTCCACGGCGCCGGACTCCAGCTTGATGCGGCAGGTGCCGCAGCCGCCGAAGGTGCACTCGTGCGGCAGCTTCACCGCCGAACGTTCGGCGGCCTGCAGCACGGATTCGCCTTCTTCGACCTGGAACGACTCGTCGGTTTGCAGGATATGCACGCGGTATGCCATGGCCGGCCTCGCTTATTTCTTGATGTCCGCCTCGACCAGCACTTTCATGCCGCGCGGCTCCAGCAGCGTCGCCAGCGCCGCCAGCGCGGCCAGACCGGCCTTGGTGTCCTGTTCGCCGTTGCCGCCGCTCAGGCCCACGCCGCCGATCACCTCGTTGTTCACCACGATGGGATAGCCGCCGACGAATACGGCGAACTTGCCGTCGAAGCTCCACTGGATGCCGAAGGCTTCGTTGCCGGGCAACGCCGGACCGTTGGGCGAGGTGTTGAACAGATGGGTCGAACGCTTGTGCCCGGCAGCCGTGAAGGCCTTGTTCCAGGCGATTTGCGGGCCGGTGATGCGGGCGCCGTCCATGCGTTCCAGCGCGATCGGATAGCCACCGTCGTCGACGATGCAGATCGTCTCCAGCACACCGATTTCTTCCGATTTGGCGATGGCCGCGCGGACCATCACGCGCGCTTCTTCAAGTTCCAGACGATAGACCTGCTTCATGGGGATGACCTCTTCTGCTTGCGATTGGGGGCCCCGGCGTCAGCCGGCGCGGTAGACAGTCTTGATTTGCGTGTAGAACTCCAGCCCCACGCGGCCCGATTCGCGGAACGTGGAGGTGCTGGAATGCTTGAGCCCGCCGAACGGCGCGTTGATCAGGTTGCCGGTGGTGGTCCGGTTGATCTTGACCGTGCCGGCCTGGATGTCGCGGGCGAAACGGTGCGCGTAGCGCGCATCGGTGGTGGCGATGGCGGCGGACAGGCCGTATTCGGTGTCGTTGGCGCGGGCAATGGCGTCTTCGTAGCCGTCCACCTCGATCAGCGCGATCACCGGGCCGAAGATCTCTTCCCTGGCGATGCGCATCTGCTGCGTGACGTCGGTGAACAGCGCCGGCGACACGTAATAGCCGCGCTCGAACCCGGCGCCCGTCAGGCGTTCGCCGCCATACAGGTGGGTGGCCTCCCGCTTGCCGACGGCCACGTAGCCCAGCACATTGTCCAGCTGCTTGGCCGTGGCCAGCGGCCCCAGGTCGAAGTTGCCGTCCAGGCCGTTGCCTATGGTCAGCGCCTTGATGCGGACCAGCAGCTTGTCGGTGTAGGCCTGGCGCACGCGCTTGTCCACCAGCACCCGGCTGGTGCCGGTGCAGGCCTGGCCGCTCAGCGAGAAGCCGCCCTTCACGGCCAGATCCACGGCGCGGTCCAGGTCGGCGTCCGCCAGCACGATGAGCGGGTTCTTGCCGCCCAGCTCCATCTGCGTGCGGGTGGTCAGCCCGGCGCTCCGGTGGATCTGTTCGCCCGCGGCGGTGGAGCCGGTGAAGGAAATCGCCCGCACTGCCCGTGCGCCCGTGATGGCCTCGCCCACCGCGCCGGCCGGACCGGTCAGGAAGTTAAGCACCCCGGCCGGCAGGCCGGCCTGCACGAAAGCCTCGGTGAGGCGGTAGCCCGACATGGGCGCGTCGGACGAGGGCTTGAACACCACGGTGTTGCCCGTGATGAGCGCCGGAGCGATCTTGCGGGCGGGGATGGAAATGGGAAAGTTCCAGGGGGAAATCACCGTCACCACGCCCAGCGGTTCGCGCTGGCTGTAGACCACCATGTCGGGATCGTCATTGGGATAGGTTTCGCCCGTAAAGGACTGCCCTTCCACCGCGTAGAAGCGGATCGTCTGCGCCGAGCGCAGCACCTCGTCCTTGGCCAGGTTCAGGCTCTTGCCCTCTTCCCGGGTCAATTCGCGCGCGATGTCGTTGGCGTGGTCTTCCAGATATTGGGCCGCGCGGAACAGGATGGCGGCGCGCTTGGAAATCGGCGTGTCGCGCCAGCCGGCGAAGGCGGCCTCCGCAGCCGCCACCGCCTGGCGCGCGTCCTCGGCGTCCGAGACCTGGAAACGGCCCACGATGTCGGCGGTATCGGCTGGGTTGATGTTGGGCGCCGTCTTGCCGGTGCCGCTGGGCATCCAGCTGCCGCCGATGTGGTTCAGGAATGTTTGCTGCGAGAGATCATCCACGGGAGCGCTTCCTTGGTCTGCGCCCGCTGGCCGCGAGTGCCTGGGCGGGCTGGCTTACTTATGAACATTGTATACTTTAATCAATATGGGTCGATACGTGTAAATCCCTGCCCGGGATCGGCCTTCCCTCCTGGAAAAAAGGGTCCCCGCAGGGACCCCAAAGCAGCGCCACAAACAGGGTTCAGCGCCAGATCAACACCGCGCAGATCGTCGAGACGAACAGCGCCAGCAGCACCGGCAACAGCAGGGCGCGTACCAAAGACAGCACGTTCACCCGCGCAAAGCCCGCCACCGCAATCAGCGAGGACCAGGCGATCAGCGTGCCGCCCCCGGTCCAGACCGCGCCCATCTGGCCCACCGCCGCCAGCGTCGCCGGGTCCACGCCCACTACCGGACCCAGGGCGCCTGACAGCGTGCCGGTAAGGGGCAGGCCGGCAAAGCCGGAACCGTCGATGCCGGTGATCATGCCGACCAGCAGCACGCCAAAGGCCACCAGGAAGTGGTTTTCGGGGATCAGGTGCTGGCCGGCGGAAATCACCTCGAACAGCAGGCCCGGCGCCTGCGCCTGCGGCACGCCCAGGATCTGCGCGGCAGTTTCGTTGGCACCCACGAAGAAGAAGCCCGCGATCGGCAGCACCGAGCCCATGGCTTTGAAGGCGAACACGAAGCCGTCGGTGACGTGCTCCGGACAGACGTCCAGCATCTTGCGCGGACCTTCCGCAGCCAGGGTCACCAGCATCATGACAACGAACGCGACGCCTCCCACCAGCGCCGCCGCATCGCCGCCGCGCAGCGCGGGCAGGGACGGGAACAGGCGCGGCAGCACCATGACCGCAATCACGGCCAGGAAGGCCAGCGGCGTCACCACGGCGAAGGTCTTGGACCAGCGCACGCGGCGGCGCTCTTCGTCGCTCAGCACCGGACCGCTGGGCAGGGCCGGATCCGCGCCCATGGTGCCGCGGGCCAGTTCGGCCTTGTCGAAGGAGCCCGACTGCTCGATGCGCGCCAGGCTGCCGTCCTGCGCCCGCGCCTGCCAGGCGGACAGGAGCGCCGCATCGGCCGGCACGATGTGTTTGCGGATCAGCAGGTAGGCAGCCACCAGCGCCACCCCGCCAGTGATCAGCGACAGCACCAGCGCACGGTCCGCGACCACGGCGGCGCTGACCGCCGCCCCGGCCGCCTTGGCGCTGATGCTGGGCGCCACGCCGATCACGTAGTCCGAGGACAGCGCCATGCCCTGGCCGGCGATGGCAATCGCCATGGCGCCTGCCAGCGGCGGCAGGCCGGCCGCGATGGCTGCGGGCAGCAGGATGGCGGAGACCAGCGGCACCGCCGGCGTGGGCCAGAAGAACAGCGAGATCACGTATGTACAGAGGGCGATGATCAGGAAGGACGAATGCCCGCCCCGCATGACGCGGCGAAACGGCTGCACCATGCGCACGTCCGCCTGCAGGGTCTTCAGCGCGTTGAGCAGCGCTGTCATGAAAGTGATCACCAGAAAGATATTGAACAGCTCCTTGGCCGCCACGAAGCTGGCCGAGAAGATGCCTATCAGGGCGCTGATCGGATTGCCCGTAATGGCAAGCACCACCAGAAAGGTGCCGATCACCGATGGCACCACCACGTTGGCCCGCAGGATCATCGTCAGGATGATGGCGGCCACGCTGATCAGGTACATCCAGTGAGCAGCGTTGAGCACTACGTCCGCTTGCATGTGCTATTCCCCTTGTATGCGTGGCTGTTATGTCGCCACATTCGGTATACTATATTTCGTTTGTAGCCATACCAATCAAAATATGCAGCGCCTAGGGAAAGCGATAATTCTGAAAAATCCATGAATAGCGCCAGAAGATCAGGGGATTACCCTAGTTTTTGAAGCACTTCATGAAATTCGGAAAAATCCTGGATAGACTATCGTATACATAGTAAGAACACATCCAGGCATGACATCCTCCCTGCCGTACCCCGATCTCCTCCAGTACGCCACCATGGCCGCCGTCGTATTCGGCGCCGCGATCGCGCAGGGCGTGGGCGGCGTGGGCTTCGCCATGTTCGCCGCGCCGGTGGCGGCGATGTTCTTTCCCCAGTTGGCGCCGGGGCCGCTACTGACGCTGGGCGGCTTCATTTCGCTGCTAACCGCGCTGCGCGAGCGCGCCGCCATCGACTGGCCCTCGGTGTCCTACGCGCTGGCGGGCCGCGCCGTCGGCACGCTGATCGCCATCTACGCCATGACGCGCTTCGCGCCGCAGGCGCTGGGCGTGCTGTTCGCCGCCCTGATTCTGGTGGCCGTGGCGCTGAGCGCGGCGGGCCTGCATTTTTCCGCCACGCCCGGGCGCGTGTCCGGCGCGGGCGTGGCCTCCGGCATCATGGGCACCATGACCTCGGTGGGCGCGCCGCCCATTGCCATCGTGATGCAACACGCGGCGCCACCGCGCCTGCGCGCCACGCTGGGCATGGTGCTGTTCCTGGGTTCGATCTTTTCGCTGGCCATGCTGGCCTGGGCCAAGCGCTACACGGGCTATCACGCCGGGCTGGCGCTCAGCCTGGCCCCTTTCCTGCTGGCCGGTTTTGCGGTCTCCAACCGGTTGCGCCACCGCCTGCCCCCGCGCGCCGTGCGTGCCGTGCTGTTGGCGGTATGCGCCTTGGGCGCGCTGGGCGTGCTGGCCAAGGCTTTTTGGGGACACTGATGCGGTTCGCCCCCGAAGCCACGCCGCTACACCCGGTAATACAATGGAGACTGTATCCATTAAGCCAAACCTGCTCGCCATGACAACCTCACCCGTCAGCCCGCAAGCCGCAGAAACGCAGCACTCCGCCTCGCTGAAGATCGGCGAGCAGCATCCGCAGTTGTTCGCCGTCATCCGCGACAAGCTGCGCGAACGCATCCTGAGCGGCGAATTCACGCCTGGCGACCGCCTGGTCGAAGGCCGCCTGTCCGAAGAAATGGGCGTGTCGCGCATCCCGGTGCGCGAGGCGCTGCGCGCCCTGGCCGCCGAAGGCCTGGTGACGATCGAGCCGCGCCGCGGCGCGTCCGTGTCGGTGCTGTCCGACGCGGTGGCCTACGACATGGTGGAAGTGCGCGCCACCCTGGAAGGCCTGAACGCCAAGCTCGCGGCGCAGCGCCGCGACGAAAAGACCGTGGAACGCCTGCAGGCTTTCCTGCGCGAAGGCACCGAAGCCGCCCGCAGCGAACAGCTGGACAAATTCCTGGCGCTGAATTCCCAGTTCCACGAAATGCTGGCCACCATCGGCGGCAACGTGGTGCTGACCGACCTGATGCGTTCGCTGCGCGACCGCACCGCGCTGCTGTTCGCGCCCAGCAACATGCTGCGCGCCAAACAGAACTGGGACGAGCATTCGCAGATCCTCAATGCGGTCATCGCCGGCAACGGCGACCTGGCGGCGCTGCTGGCCAGCCAGCACGTGCACAACGCCGCCAAGGCTTATACGGAAGCGCAGCAGCAGCCTCACGCATCGGTGGCCTGAGCCGGCCGGCGCCCAAGCAGGCCGCGCCTCGATCCCGACCACGCGGCCGGCGCATGTTGGTCGCAGCCTTGCTGCCTGCGGGCAGCCGCCCTCAAGTCGCCGCTTCGACGGGATCCGACGCCGCGCCCACCACCACGCCCTTGCCGTTCTGGATCACCCACGAGACCTTCACGTCGCCATTGACGAAGGTCTGGCAGGCCATGCGGTAGCCGGCCTCGAAATCCTCGGGACGCAGGTGCTTGCGCTCTTTCGGCTTGATGGCGTCGGTGTTCTCCAATCCTTCCTCGATGCGGCACTTGCAGGTGCCGCACAGGCCGCCCCCGCACTTGAAGGGGATGCCGCCCTTTTCCTTGAGCGATACGCGCAGCAGATTGCTGTTTTCGGGCGCCGTGGCGACCATGCCGCCATTGGAAATGAATGTGATCTGGACCATATTGTTCAATGCTCCGCTGCGACCGCGCCTGGGCGCAGCGTCAAGGTCGATTCCATGCTGCCAAAACGCGTCAAATGGGCGAGTTCCTTGCGGGCCGCTTCCACTGACGCGAACTTCTCCAGGAATTTGGAAGGCACGCGGTTCACCACGTAAGGCGGCGTTTCCTCGGTGACGACCAGCTTGGTGTCCCTGTGCAGGCGGGCGATGCAGTAGACCGCCAGCGCACGGCCGTAGAACGCGTAGTCGTAGGTTTCCAGGATATCTACCGCGCCCCCGTCCGCTTCCGTGCGGAACACCCCGGGCTTGCTGGTCAGGATGACGTATACCGGGTCCATCGCCGCTATGCCTCCACGTCCTGGACCAGCTCGATGTCGCTGCTGAGCCAGAGCTGGCACGCCAGCCGGTAGCCCTGGTCGATGCGCTCGCCCAGCTGCTTTTTTTCCTTCCAGTTGACCGGCGGCAGATGCTCGGCCCCGGCCAGCACGCGGCAGGCGCACTTGGCGCACTTGCCCATGCCGCACTCATAGCGCAGATGCGGATACGGAAACTGCTTGATGCCGGCCCGCACCACCAGGTTGGTGTTGTCCTTCACCACATCGGTGTAGGTCTGGCCGCCCTTATGAAACACGATGGTAGGCATGGGTTTTCTGCTCTGGGATCTGCGGGGCCGCGGCCGTCCGGCACAACGAGCCAGACGGCCGCGCGATGTACTCAGGCGGCAAGGCCCAGTTCGGGCAGCGCGATTTCCTGCTGCACGTAGTCGGTGTAGAGCGCGGTCGTGTACAGCAACCGCATCTGGGCGCCGATCTCGCAGATCTTCAGGCAGCGCTGCTGCAGGTCCACCGTGTTGGCGTGCTCCAGCACGATCTGATAGCCGCGTTCGCCGTGGATTTCGTCGGACACGATATGCAGGTCGAAGAATTCCACTTCCTCGTCGGTAAAGCCGTACTTCTCGCGCAGGGTCGGTGTCTGCTTGCGGTAGATCGACGGCACTTGCGATTCCAGGCCCACCACCAGTCCGGCCACCGCCACGATGGGATCCTCGCGCATGGCCACGGCGTAGCACCAGCTTTGCAGGGCGCGCGTGGTGGGCGACATGTTGTCGGGGTTGGTGACCCGTTCGCGGGTGGTGCCGCAGGCTTCGGCAAAGCGGATCAGCAGGTCCGTGTGGCGGTCGCCGCCGATTTCCTCTTCATACATATTGGCCAGCAGGAAATCCTTGGCCTCGGTGTAGGAGTCCGGCGTGCGGGCGTACAGGTAGCCCAGGTAATCGGCGAACGGGCCCACGTAGTGGTAGTGGTTCTCTGCCCAGCGCTGCAGATGCTGGCGGCTGAGCTTGCCCTCTGCCCAGGCGATGGAGAAAGGCGAAGCGTTGGCGCTCTTGCCCTTGATCGCGTTTTCCAACGCGGTACGGAATTCATCTCGGTTCATCAGTTCAGCCATGACGCGCTCCAGGTCCAGTGGTGAAGACTCCAGGCTGGTCTTAGCCCGGGCATGCTGAACATTGTATACCGTCTACTATTTTGAACTGCTAGGGCAATCCCGGAGATCATCCCAATGACTACCAATAAACAGGGACAGTCTTTATGGATCAATGACTTGGCATACATATGCAGGGGCTGGCCCTGAAACAAGCATGCTGGTACAATGAATACACTTTCAATGCAATACGGAAATACCATGACTACCCGCCACCCCCTGGGAGACGCCCCGATCGGCCAACAACTGCTGACGCATTACGCCCGCCGCGACGCCGTGCGCCACGCCACTCCGCTGTTTCCTTCGTCCTGGGCCGAGCTCTTCGCGCCGTTCCGCAATGCCAAGCTGCAGCCGCTGCGCGCGACCAAGCCCGCCGCGCGCGCGCACGACGACGCGCCGGTCTGCCAGGCAGGCTGATTCCCGGGTGGAAAGCCTGGCGTTCGCGGCCAGGCGGAAAGATGAAAAGCGCCTAGGCGCCGCGCAAGGCGGCGCTCCGTCGCCGGTTCCAGCCGGCCAGCGTCAGCACCAGCGCGAATCCCAGCGTATAGGCCAGCATGTCCCACCAATCGGGCACGCTGCCCAGGATGACGCGCAATAACGGCTGCTCCAGCCGCCAGCCGAAGTGCCGGGCCAGGTATTGACCCAGTTCCACCGCATAGCCGGTGAACAGCGCGGCCAGCGCCAGCGGCAGCACATCCGCGCGGATAAAGCTGCGATACACCAGATAGGCCCAGCCCACCGCCACCACGTCGCCCACGAAGCCCCGCAGCAAGGGATAGGGCGCGCCCAAGGTGGCGATCAGCGCTTCCAGCGCGGTTACGACCAGCAGCGCGGCAAAGGCGCGTTTGTTGAATGTCAGGATCATCGAAGCGGAAAACGCGGAAATTGGAATGGGCAGCGCGGACGTTAACGCATTTGTCAGGCCGTGGCGCGTAGCCTCGTGGGAATGCGCCGGGGGCAGGGCGCTGACAAGAACAAGGAGACAGCAAGATGAGCACATTCGACCCGAATGGGCGCCGGCGCTTCCTGCGCCAGGCCTGTACGCTGGGCGCGACCGGCACGCTGGCCGGCCATGCGCTGACCAGCCTGGCGGCGCCGGCCACCGTCACCCTGCCGTTCGCCAATGGCGAGCGCGAGTTGATCGCCTATCCGCAAAAACGGCCCCTGATCCGCCAGACCTCGCGCCCGCCACAGCTGGAAACGCCGTTCTCGGTCTTCAACGAAAACGTCATCACGCCCAACGACGCCTTCTTCGTGCGCTATCACCTGGGCAACATCCCCACCGCGATCGACCTGAACACCTACCGCATCAAAGTGAGCGGCCTGGTCGACAAGCCCCTGGACCTGTCGCTGGCCGATCTGAAGCAGCAATTCGGCAAGCCGGTGGAACTGGTGGCGGTCACCCAGTGCTCGGGCAACAGCCGCGGCTTCTTCTTGCCGCGCGTGGGCGGCGGGCAGTCGGGCAACGGCGCCATGGGCAACGCCCGCTGGTTGGGGATCCCGCTCAAGCGCGTCCTGGAAAAGGCCGGCATCCGCGCCGATGCGCGCCAGATCTCATTCGAAGGCATGGACCGGCCGGTGCTGCCCGGCACGCCCGAGTTCGTCAAGGCGCTGGACGTCGCCCATGCGCTGGACGGTGAGGTCATGCTGGCCTACGCCATGAACGGCGCCGACCTGCCCATGCTCAACGGCTATCCCGTGCGTCTGGTGGTGCCGGGGTATTACGGCACCTACTGGGTCAAGCACCTGGCCGACATCAAGGTGCTGGACAAGGAGTTCGACGGCTTCTGGATGCAGAAGGCCTATCGCATCCCCGACAACGATTGCGCCTGCACCCCGCCGGGCAAGGCGCCGGAAAAAACCCGCCCGATCGGCCGCTACAACGTGCGCAGCTTCATCACCAGCTTGAGCGCGGGCGCGCGCGTCGCCCGCGGCAAGCCGGTGCAGGTGCGCGGCATCGCCTTCGACGGCGGCAAGGGCATACGCGAAGTCCAGTTCTCGTCCGACGACGGCAAGACCTGGCAGGCCGCCAAGCTGGGAAAGGACCTGGGCCGCTATTCCTTCCGCGAATGGCATGCCGACTTCACGCCCAAGGCCGCCGGCGACTACACGCTGAAGGTCCGCGCCACCAACATGGCCGGCGACACCCAGCCGCTGGACCCGCTGTGGAACCCGGCCGGCTACATGCGCAACGTGGTCGAAGCCGTCCGCGTCACCGCCGCCTGAGGAGAGCGCCATGAACCGCCATTTCCGTCGCTGCCTGCCGGCGCTTGCGCTGGCCTGCGCCTGTCTGTCCCCGTCCGTCCAGGCCCTGGAGATCAAGCTGCCCCAGGAAACCGCCACGCTGCATCCCGGCACGGGCGCCGGAGCCCAGCACGCAGCCCTGTGCCTGATGTGCCATTCGGTCGACTACGTGTCGTCCCAGCCGCCCATGCCGCTGGGTTTCTGGGATGCCGAGGTCAAGAAGATGGTGGGCACCTACGGCGCCCCCATCCCCGCCGAGCAGGTTCCGCTGATTGTGGAGTACCTGAATCAGGCCTATCCGCCGGCTCCCGCTCCGGCCCCCGCCGCCAAGCAGTAGGCGGCAGGCAGCAAGACCCCCCAGGGCGGCCCGCGGCTGCCCTGGGGCGCCGCGCGCGCTCCCATCGATCGCTGGCTTAGGCGTACCATTACCCGACCCAGACCACGCCCGACAGGAGCGCCCATCCGGCGCGCCGGAAGAACTCCATGCTGCAACCCGTTTCGGCCAACACCGATCTACCCGCGGACGCACCGGCCGCTCCCGCCCCCGTGCTGCAGGTGAGCACGCTATCCCCTTTCGCGTTTCCGGCCTTCCGCATCATCTGGATCGCCAACCTGTTCGCCAACCTGGGCACCTGGGCGCAATCCGTCGCCGCCGCCTGGATCATCACCACCGAGCAAAGCAGCCCGCTGATGGTCGCCATGATCCAGGTGGCCGCCGCCTTCCCGCTGGTGGCGCTGTCCATCCTGACCGGCGTGCTGGCCGACAACTACGACCGCCGCAAGGTCATGCTGACCGGCATGCTGCTGGAGCTGGCGGGCGGCGTCTTCATCACCATCCTCGCCTTCGCCGGGCTGCTGCATCCCATTACGCTGATCGCGTCCGTCTTCTGCATTGCCATCGGCAGCGCCATCGTCACGCCGGCCTGGCAGGCCGCCGTCGGCGAACAGGTGCCGCGCGCCCATGTCGGCAGCGCGGTGCTGCTCAACAGCGTCAACTTCAACGTGGCGCGCGCGGTCGGGCCGGCCATCGGCGGCCTGCTGCTGGGCGCCATGGGCGCGCCCTGGGTGTTCCTGCTGAATTGCTTCTGCTATGGCGGCCTGATCTGGGCGATCTGGCGCTGGAGGCGCGACCTGCCGCTGCGCCGCCTGCCGCCCGAAGGCATCCTGGAAGGCGTGGTGGCGGCGCTGCGCTACACCCAGCATTCCACCGTCACCCGTGTGGTGATGCTGCGGTCTTTTGCCTTCGGCCTGTCTGCCAGCGCGCTGTGGGCATTGCTGCCGCTGCTGGCCCATGAACATGAAGGCGGCAGCGCCCTGCTGTACGGCTACATGCTGGGCGCGCTGGGCCTGGGCGCCATCCTCGGCAGCGCCTTCGTGCGGCGGGTGCAGGCCGCCTGG
>NZ_DATCUY010000106.1:0-18699 GCF_036567245.1 Achromobacter sp.
GGCGACCCCGCTGATCGCGGCCGTGCGCAGCATGCCGAGCGCGCGCGCCTCGATCACGGCGCGCAGAAAGCCCGACTCGGCGTCGAACAGGCTGAACAGCGAGCCGCCGCCGCTCTTGGTATGGACCCAGGTCTTGAATCCCGCATAGCCGCCGGCGCCAGTCTGCACCGAACCCAATGCATGCATCGAACTGCCGTCGCCCCAGGTCGCCAGCGCCTTGGGCAGGTTGCGGGCCTGCTCGCGCCCTTGCGCGACCAACATGGCGTGCAAGGCTTCGATCGCCTTGGGAATGTCCAGCACCGAGACCACGTCCCGTTCCGTCAGGTACCGCAGCGCATCAGTCATGCGCGTCTCCTTGTTCGTCGGCGGCAGGCTCGTCCGCCACCGTGTTGACCAGTGTCCCGATGCCGGGAATTTCGACTTCCAGCGTGTCGCCGGCCTTCATGAAGCGCGGCGGCTTGCGGCTGGAGCCGACGCCTTCGGGCGTGCCGGTGGCGATCACGTCACCGGGCGACAGCCGAGTGAAGCTGCTGATGTAGGCGATCAGTTCGGGAATCGGGAAGATCAGGTCGGACACCTGCCCGTGCTGCATGACCTCGCCGTTCAGGCGGGAAATGACTTCCAGGCACGCCGGATCGCCGATCTCGTCGGCGGTGACCAGACAGGGGCCGAGCGCGCCGCTGCGCTCGAAATTCTTGCCCGGCGTCACCTGCGCGTTGTGCTTCTGGAAATCGCGTACGGAGTTCTCGGCCATGCAGGTGTAGCCGGCCACGTGCGCCAGGGCGTCCTGGGCAGCGATATGGCGGCCGCCCCGGCCGATCACCACGGCCAGTTCGGCCTCGTAATCGAACCGGTCAGAAGCTTGCGGTTTCCACACGGGGTGGCGATGACCGACAAAGCTGTCCGCAAAGCGCGCGAACAGCGAGGGATGCGCAGGCAGCTCGCGCCCGGCCTCGGCCACATGGCGGCCGTAGTTCAGTCCTACGCAGAGGATCTTGCGCGGCGCCACGACTGGCGGCAGCAGACGCAGTCCGGCCAAGGGCAGACCGGCCTGGCCCGACGTCTCGGCGGCGCGCGCGATCTGCTCCACCCCGGCCTCCAGCGCCGCGACCGTGTCGGGCCAGACATGCGTCAGCACCACGACCTCGGTGCCGCGCAACACGCCCCAGGCGCTGCGGCCTGCCTGAACGAAGCTGATGAGCTTCATGTTGTCTCCTGTGCTTGCGGTGGCCCATGGCATGCATTGATGGATTTCTTTGCATGCATTTCTTGCCTTATCCGCACTTGAATTGCTGTTTTTCTGAATTATTGCATGCAATTTTGATAAATCGCAAGGCGGATTCAGATTTTTTATTGACTATTGCATGCAATTTTGACGGTACACTGAAAGCCTTCAAAGACCGGGACCCGCCCACATCTCTCTATGGCCGCACAAATCGATAAAGTCATTTCGGAACTCCGGGACATGGTGCTTTCGGGCGCCCTGCAGCCCGGGGAACGCGTGGTCGAATTGCAGTTTTCAGCGCGTCTGGGCGTGTCACGCACCCCGTTGCGCATCGCGCTGACCGAGCTGGAGAAAGAGGGTCTGTTGGAACGGCTGCCTTCGCGCGGCTTCCGCGTGCGGGCCTTCACCGTGGACGAGATCGGCGATGCGGTGGACGTACGCGGCGTACTCGAAGGCATGGCGGCCCGCCTGCTGGCCGAGCGCGGCGCCTCGCAGGACGTGCTGGACCGGCTGTCGCAGGCGGTGGACGAAGGACGCGCCCTGCTGGCGCCGGCCCGCCGCGATCCCAACACCACCGTGGACGCGCGCGCCTGGGGGCAGATCAACCGCCGCTTCCACGAAATCCTGTGCGAGGCCGCGGGCAATCGCGCGCTCTTGTCGGCGCTGGAACACAACAACAAGACGCCCCTGGCCGGCCCGGCCGCGCTGACCCTGCCGTCCACACCGTCGCTGCTGGAAACGCCGTTCGTGCTGCGCGCGCAGGCGGACCACGAAGACCTGCTGCGCGCCATTACACGCCGCGAGGCCGTGCGCGCCGAAAACCTGATGCGCGAACACGCCTACCGCAGCCGTGAAAACAAGCGCGTGCTGCTGGAATCGCTGCGCGGCGCCCTGCCCGCGCAGCCCGGGCTATCGGACGTCAGCGCTTAAACAGGACCCCACTGCATGCAACTCATCCCCGACCTTTCCGCCCAGGCGCAGGTCTCGCGCGACCTGATCACAGCCCTGCGCCGCGATGCGCCGCTGGTGCAGTGCCTGACCAATTTCGTATCCATGAACACCGCGGCCAACGTGCTGCTGGCCATGGGCGCGTCGCCCGCCATGGTGCATGCCCAGGAAGAAGCGCCCGAGTTCGCGCGCCTCTGCGGCGCGGTCGTGATCAATATCGGCACCCTGTCCTCGCCCTGGCTGGACAGCATGCTGCTGACCGCCGCGTCGGCCAACGAGACCGGCATTCCCTGGGTGCTGGATCCGGTGGCCCACCATGCCACCGCCTTCCGCCGCGATGCGGTGCGGCGCCTGCTGGACCTGCGGCCCGCCATCATCCGCGGCAATGCCTCGGAGATCATTGCGCTGGCCGGCGGACAAAGCGCGGGCAAGGGCGTGGATGCGGGCGATGCGGTCGCGCAGGCGGAAGCATCGGCGCACGCGCTGGCCGCAAGCCGAGGCACGGTGGTGGCTGTCACCGGCGAAATCGACTACGTCACGGATGGAACGCGCGCCGTGCGCATCACGGGCGGCTCGCCCCTGATGCCACGCGTCACGGCCACCGGCTGCGCGCTGACGGCGCTGGTCGGCGCTTGCGCGGCAGTGTCCAGGGAGGATCCGTACTCGGCGGCTGTTGCCGCCTTGTCGTGTTTCGCCATCGCGGGCCAGCGCGCCGGTGAATTGGCGCCAGGACCCGGATCTTTTGCGTGGCGCTTCCTGGATGCGCTGGCAGCTTTGGAGGCCGACAGCCTTACCCGGGAATCACCGCTGCGCTAGGGTCCGCCGACAGCCCCTGCACCCTACATGCGGTACTGCAGGCTCAGCATCGCATTGCGCGGCGCGCCCGGCATGTTCAGGTTGGGGCTGCTGCCATGGGCCGACACGATATAGCCGGCGTCGAACAAGTTGTACACGTTCAACTGCACCGAGTACGGCCCCTTGCGCCACCACGCCGCGGCGTCGGCCGTCACGTAGCCCGGCAGCCTGACGGTGTTGCCCGGATTGGCGAAGCGCGCGCCAACCAGGTTCAGGCCGGCGCCCACGCCAAAGCCCTCTCCCAGGTCCTTGGTGACCCAGACATTGCCGGCGTGGCGCGGCGTCAGCGTCGCGCGTTTGCCTTCCACGTTCTTGCCGCCGTCCCGGGCAATGGATTCAGTGATGCGGGCATCCAGGTAGGCATAGCCCAGCATCGCGCGCCAGCCATTGCTCAGATCGCCCGACAAGGTCCATTCCGCGCCGTCCGTGCGCTGCGTGCCGACCGGCACCAGCGTGTTGGTGACGGGATTGTTGACCTTGATGTCGGTGCGCTCCAGGCGGAAGACGGACACCGTGGTCGACAGCTTGCCGTCGAGGAAGTCGTACTTGGCGCCGATTTCGTAGTTGGTGGTTTTCTCGGGCGCCAGATCGGCGTTGTTCGCAGCCAGCGAGAACGCTTCGCCGGAAGGCTGGTACGACTGGCTCCACGAAATGTAGTACGACTGCACCGCGTCGGGCTGGAACACCAGGCCCAGGCGCGGGCTCCAGTTGGAATCGGTGCGGGCCAGGTTGGTGCCGTTGCGGCGGTCTTCGGTCTTCTGTTCGAAGCGGTCGTGGCGCACGCCGCCCAATACCTTCCAGTGTTCGCCCAGCGACACCATGTCCTGCACGTACAAGCCCAGAGTGTTGAAACGGCCCAGGTTATTGGTGCCGGGACGGCCACCAATCTGCAAGGGCAGCGTGGGTAGCACCGGATCGAACAGGTCGACAGTGGCCACGTTGTTGGCCGAGTAGTTCACCAGGTCCTTGTTCTGCTGGCCGACCTCCACGCCGTACAGGATCTCGTGCCGCACCGCGCCCCACTGCGCGCGCTGCGTCAGTTCGGTCTGGTTGGTCCAGCCGTGCTCTTCGCGCAGCACGTTGGAACGATTCAGGGTCACGGTCCGCGCGGCCTCGTTCACCGTGCCGGGCAAGGTGTTGTTGCGGTCCAGCGTGTAGTGGTAGTAGCGCGTGGCGTTGCGCAGCGACCAGTTCTGATTGAAACGGTGGTTCAGCGTGGCGGCATAGGACTGCACCCGCGCCTGCGAGTAGTCCGCGTCGCGCGCGTTTTCGGCGCCGTAGTAGGTGGAAGGATCCACGTCCACCGGCCGGCCGTGATAGGCGGGGATACCGAAGTCCGTGACGCGGCGGTCTTCGAGGAATTCGGTCTGCAGCAGCAGCGTCGTATCCTCGCCCAGGCGGAACTGTGCGGAAGGCGCTATCGCCTTGCGGTCCAGGAACTGCTTGTCGCGGTAGCTGTCGCCCTTCTCCACCGCGCCGGTCAGGCGCCATGCCATGCTGCCGCTTTCCGTCGAGCGGCCCAGGTCCAGATCCAGGCGCCGGTCATTCCAGGAGCCGTAGCTCAGGCCCAGTTGCGTGATGTCCTCGCCAGGCTTCTTGGTGATGCGGTTGATCAGGCCGCCCGATGATCCCCGGCCGTACAGCACCGCCGCCGGCCCCTTGATGACGTCGATGCGTTCGACGTTGGACAGGTCGCGGAAGTACAGCGCATCGTCGCGGAAGCCGTCGACGAACTGGTCGGCGATGGCGGTAAAGCCCCGGATCGACACCTGGTCGCGCTGCCCGTCGCCTGTGGAGAAGCTCACGCCCGGCACGTTCTTCAATGCGTCCTGCATCGAATTGGCGTGCTGATCGCGCATGACCTCCGCGGGCACCACGTTGACGGTCTGCGGAATATCGCGCAAGGGCACGTCGATCTTGGTGGCGCTGGACGAGTCAGGCGGGTTGTAGCTTTGCGCGGCTTCGTCCTTGCCGTACACGCTCACGGCGGGCAAGGTCGGAGTGCTGGTCTGGGCTTGCGCGGGAGCCGGGCTGGCCAGGGGCGCCAGGGCAAGCAATGCTGCGGATATCGAACGAGGGGCGTGCATGGCCGTGCTGCGTCTTTCTAAAGTAGTTTGAAATGGAACGATCGGCGATTTTCCTGTTAATAAGAATCGGTCGCAATCGTTTTATCATTTCGTTGCCCGCGGGCCACGATAAATGAGACAGCCGTCCAATTCAGTTTCCTGTCAGTGGGTGTATGCAACCCGTGCGCGAACCCTGGCCGCGCCTGCCACGGCCCATGTCATGGACGGGTCACATGCTGTCCCCAAAATTCCTTTCCTTCAAACGCGGAGGAAAGATGGTGAAGCCGAATCTGGGAAAGATCCTTGCAATGTCCGCCAGCGCCGCACTGCTGGCGGGTCTGGCCGCTTGCGGCGGCGATAACGACGACGATGACGCGCCCGAGACGCCGCCGCAGGCCAGCGTCCCCCAGGGCTCCACGCTGGACGTGGCCATCCTGGGCACCACCGACCTGCACGCCAACGTGCTGGGTTACGACTATTACAAGCTGGCCGAAGACAAGAGTTACGGCGTGGACCGCACGGCCACGCTGATCGCCAATGCCCGCAAGCAGAACGCCAACACCCTGCTGTTCGACAACGGCGACACGATCCAGGGCACGGCCCTGTCCGACTACCAGGCGCTGGTGGCGCCGGTGCAATGCAGCGACATGCTGGCGATCTACAAGCAGATGAAGCTGCTGGCCTATGACGCCGCCACGCTGGGCAACCACGAGTTCAACTATGGCCTGCCCTTCCTGTCGCAGGTCACGAATGCGAACTTCGGACTGGCTGGCATCGGCAAGGGTACAGCGCAGACCAACCCGGCTGGCGCCAAGGATTGCGCGGCGCCGGGCTTCCCTTTCGTTTCCGCCAACGTGGTGTCGGCTGCGAACAAGCAGCCCATCTTCAAGCCCTGGGTCGTACTGGACAAGACCTTCAAGGCCACCGATCCCAACGGCAAGCAGATCGACGTCGCACTGAAAGTGGGCGTGATCGGCTTTGCGCCCCCGCCCATCCTGCAATGGGACAAGGCCAATCTGGAAGGCCACGTCGAAGTCGCTGGCTGGAAGGAGTCGGCGCAGCGCTACGTGCCGGAAATGCGGGCGGCCGGCGCCGACCTGGTGGTGGCGCTGGCGCACGGCGGCATCGACATGGTCACCGCCTACAGTCCCGCCATGGAGAACGGCGCCGGCTACCTGAGCCAGGTCCCCGGCATCGACGCCTTGATCACCGGCCACCAACACCTGCTGTTCCCCGACACCAACGCCAAATCGCAATTTGCGGGCCAGCCCGGCATAGACCTGGAGAAAGGCCTGATCAACGGCGTGCCGGCGGTGCAGGCTGGCCAGTGGGGCAATAACTTGGGGCAGATCACGCTCAAGCTTGCGTATGACAAGGGCTGGCAGGTGCAGAAGGACGCCACGCGCGTGCAGCGCATCTCCACGCGCCTGACCGCGCAGAGCGGCGCCACGCCCGCGACCTACGTCGAGCCCGATGCCGCCACGCAGCAGCTGGTGCAGGCGGAACACGCGGCCACCATCGCCTACGTCAAGACGCCCATCGGCCAGAGCCGCTTCGACATGGCGACCTATTACGCGCTGACGGGCGACGTGTCGGCGCTGCAGATCGTGAACATGGCGCAGATCGACTATCTGACGGACTACATCGCCAAGAACAAGCCGTCATACGGCGCGCTGCCCATCCTGTCCGCCGCCGCGCCCTTCAAGGGCGGACGCAACGGCCCGGGCGACTTCACCTACGTGAAGCAGGGCAACATCGCCATCAACAACGCCGCCGATCTGTACCTGTATCCGAACACCCTGCAAGTGGTGCGGATCAGCGGCGACATCGTGCAGCAATGGCTGGAGAAAACGGCCGAACAGTTCCGCCAGATCGACCCGGGCCAGGTCGCACCGCAGGATCTGATCGACACGAGCTTCCCGACCTTCAACTTCGACGTACTCTACGCCGCCGGCAACACCCTGCAGTATGAAATCGACGTGACCAAGCCCAAGGGCTCGCGCATCACGAAGCTGACATACCAGGGTGCGCCGCTGGATCCAGCCGCGCAATTCCTGGTGGTCACCAACAACTACCGCGCCAGCGGCGGCGGCGACTTCCCCGGTCTGGTCGGTGGCAAGGGCGACATCGTGCTGCAAGCGCCGGACGCCAGCCGCGACGTGTTGATCAGCTACATCAAAAAGCATCCGGACCTGGACCTGGCGACCTATGGCCTGGACCGCAGCTGGCGCTTCGCGCGGGTGGGCGCGTTGGCTGGACCGGTGGTGTTCTCGTCGGTGCCGGGCACGCTGGCCATGGCCGCGGCGCATGGCGTGGACAACGTCACCGTGCATGACGCCACGCCTGATCCGGTGACCCAGTTGTCGCGTTACGCGGTGGATCTCAGCCGCTAAGGCTGGCGGTAGTAGACGCAGATGCGCCGGCCGCCGATCTCGTGCACCTCGATCGGCAGCTCGTACAGTTCGCTCAGGACCTCCGGCCGGACCAGTTCGGCCGGAGTGCCCTGGCGCGCGATGCGCCCTGCCCGCATCGCCACGATGCGGTCCGCGTAAGTAGACGCGAAATTGATATCGTGCAGCACCAGCACCACGGTCTTGCCGAGTTCGTCGGCCGCGCGGCGCAGGGTGCCCATCATGGCGACGGCGTGCTTCATGTCCAGGCTGTTCAAGGGCTCGTCCAGCAGCACGTAGCGCGTGTCCTGGCACAGCACCATCGCCACGAAGGCGCGCTGGCGCTGTCCGCCCGACATTTCGTCCAGGTAGCGGTCGGCCAGCGGCTCCAGGTTCAGGTAGGCGATGGCGCGATCGATGTGGTCCTTGTCTTCAAGCGTCAGCCGGCCGCCCGTATGCGGATAGCGGCCGAACGCGACCAGGTCTCTGGCCGTCAGCCGCAGCGGCAGGTGATTGTCCTGGCGCAGGATGGCCAGACGGCGCGCCAGCTCGCGGCTGTCCGCCCGGGTCACGTCCAGGCCTTCCACCAACACCCGCCCTGCGGACATCGGCAGCAGGCGGCTGACCATGGACAGCAGCGTGGATTTGCCCGCGCCATTGGGGCCGATGATGGCCGTGACGCCGCCCGCGGGCAGCGACAGGCTGACCTCGTCGACCACCACGCTGTCGCCGTACTGCTTGCTGACTTGCTGGATCTCTATCATCGGCGCCCCCTGCGCAAGATCAGGACGAGGAACATCAGGCCGCCCAGGAATTCGATCACCACGCTGACGGTGGTGTT
Organism: Achromobacter sp.; assembly: GCF_036567245.1. Taxonomy (GTDB): domain Bacteria; phylum Pseudomonadota; class Gammaproteobacteria; order Burkholderiales; family Burkholderiaceae_B; genus Achromobacter. Next base: position 8,326 of record NZ_DATCUY010000106.1, read on the forward strand.
CAGGCCCAGCACCCGTTCGAGCAATGTCTGGCCGCCGACCAGGAAGATCACGCTCAACAACACGGCCGCCGGAACGGTGTGGCGGTGCCGGTCGGAACCCATGGCCTGATAGGCCAGGTTGCTGACCAGCAGGCCGAAGAAGGTCACCGGGCCGACCAGCGCCGTGGACACCGACACCAGCACCGCGATGGCGGCCAGCGTCAGCATCAGCGTGCGGCGATAGTCCACGCCCAGGTTCACCGCGATGTCGCGGCCCAGCGCCAGCACGTCGTAGCGGCGCCGCATGCGCCATACCAGCAGGGACGCGGCGCACACCGCGGCCAGCGCAATCGGCAGCAATCCCACGCGCACGGTGTTGAAACTGGCGAACATGCGGTCCTGCAGCACCAGGAACTCGTTGGGATCTATCAGCCGCACCACGAAATTGGACAGGCTGCGGAACAACAAGCCGAAAATGATGCCCACCAGCATCATCAGATGCAGGCTGCGCACCGCGTCGGAGAACAGCCAGCGGAACAGCAGGCAGGCAAACGCCGTCATGGCGCCGACCTCCAGCAGGAACGCGGCGACCGGATGGCTGGCGGCGGTGGCCGCCTGGCCAAAGCCAAACACCACCACCGCCTGGATCAACAGGTACAGGGCGTCGAAGCCCATGATGGCCGGCGTCAGGATGCGGTTGTGGGTGATCGTCTGGAACAGCACCGACGACACCGCCACGGCATAGGCCACCAGCAGCATCGCCGCCAGCTTGGCGCCGCGAAACGGAATCACGAAGGACCACTGGCCATTGGCGCCCAGCGTCATGAATGCGGCGGCGCAGGCCAAGGCGGCCGCGCCCAGCAGCCACAGGCGCCAGGCCTGCGGCGCCCGGACCGGCGCCGGCACGGAGATTGCCAGTTCAGCCAAAGCGGTTCCTCCGCGTGCGCAGCAGCCACAGGAACAGGATGCTGCCCAGCACGCCGACCACGGTGCCGATGGGAATCTCGTAAGGGTGGATCACCAGGCGTCCGATGACGTCGCAGGCCAGCACGAAAACGCCGCCCAGCACCGCTACCCAGGGGATGGAGCGGCGCATGTTGTCGCCCAGCACCAGGCTGACGGCATTGGGCACGATCAGGCCCAGGAAGGGAATGCTGCCGGCCGTCACCACCACCACCGCCGAAATCGCGGACACGATCAGCAGTCCCGCCAGCGTCAACCGCGCATGGTTCAGGCCGAGGTTGGCGGCGAACTCGCGGCCCATGCCCGCCACCGTGTAGCGGTCGGCTGCCGCGTAAGCCGCACAGGCCAGGCCGAAGCCTATCCACAGCAGTTCATAGCGCCCCCGCAGCACCCCTGAAAAATCGCCCGTGGTCCAGGCATGCAGCGACTGCAGCAGATCGTAGCGATAGGCGACGAAGGTAGTGGCGGCGTGGATCACGCCGCCCAGGATCAAGCCGATCAAGGGCACGATGAAGGGCGTGCGCAGCGGCACGCGCTTGAGCAAGGCCAGGAACAGCAAGGTGCCGGCCAGCGCAAAGCCGGTGGCTGTCAGCATCTTGCCGATCACGGGCGTGTCCGGCGCCAGCAAGGTGACGACCAGTATGCCCAGGGTGGCGGACTCCACGGTTCCCGCCGTCGTGGGCTCCACGTAGCGGTTGCGCACCAGCATCTGCATGATCAGCCCCGCCACCGCCAGCGACATCCCGGCCAGCAGCAAGGCCAGCGTGCGCGGTATCCGGCTGACCATCAGCAGGCGCCAGGCCCGCTCCGCGTCCTCGCCGCCGCCCCACAGCGCAGCCAGGCTGAGCTGGCCCGCGCCCAGGCTGATGCTGGCCGCGCACAGGGCCAGCAGCAAGGCGACCGCCGTCGCCAAACCGCCCCAACCGTCTATCGACTGCCGCCAGCTCACCCGCAATGCTCCCGCCGCTCAGACATAAGACTTTACTTTCCCGCCGCCAGCGCGCCCGCGATCTCGTCCACGTTCTGCTGCATGGCGGTCAGGCCCGCGCTGCCCAGCAGATACCAGTTGTAGCCGTTCAGATAGACCACGCGCTTGTTCTTCCAGGCCTTGGTCGGACGCACCAGCTCGTTGTCCAGCATGCGCTGGGCCGACACGCCTTCGCGGCCGATGGCGGCATCGCGATCAATCACGAACAGCCAGTCAGGGTCGGTCTGGGCGATGTACTCGAAGGAGATCGCCTGGCCGTGGTTCGACACGCTCAGCCCCGTCGTCGCCGGCTTGATACCGAACGCGTCGTGGATCACGCCAAAGCGCGAACCGGGACCGTAGGCGCTCATCTTGCCGCCGGTGGTCAGCACGATCAGCGCGGTGCCGGCGCTGGCCGCCTTGTTGTTCAAATCCGCAATGGAAGCGCGCAAGGCGTCGAGCTTGGCCTTGGCGGCATCCTGCTTGCCGTAGATGGCGGCCAGCGTTTCGGTGTTGCGCGTGACGCTGCCCACCAGATCCTTGGCGTTCACCGTCAGGTCCACGGTGGGCGCCAGCTTGGCCAGCTCGTCGTACTTGGGCGCGGAGCGGCCCGCCACGAAGATGAGCTGCGGCGCGGCGGCGTGGATCACCTCGTAGTTGGGCTCGAACATCGAACCCACCTTCAGGTAGCGCTGATCGGCATACTGGCTCAGCTGCGGCGGCCACTTGGCGACCGTCGGCACGCCCGCCACCTCCACGCCCAGCGCATGCAGCATGTCCAGCACGGCCAGGTCCATCACCACCGTCTTCGCCGGATTGGCCGGCACGGCGGTTTCACCGCGCGCGTGCTTCACCGGCACCGTCGCCTGCGCCGCGCAGACTGCCGTGGCGGCGCCGAGGACCAGCGCGGCCCCGGCCCGGACCGCCCAACGCCGGGCGCGGCTTGCTTGCGTTTGCTTCTTCATGCGTACCTCTTCATGTTGCGGGCGCCAGGCGCCCTTTCAAACTCAGAACTTCACGCCCACGCCCAGCCAGTAGCGGCGGCCGTCCTCGACGTAGCCGAAGTCGTCATACGTGATCTGCTTGTCGAACAGGTTGTAGATGCCGGCGTACACCGCCACGGTCTTGTTCACCTGGTACGAGCCGCCCAAGTCCACGAAGGTGTAGGAAGGCGCCACCACCGACGAGGACGACGGGCCGGTGATGGGCTGGCTTTCCTTGCCGCGGTAATTCACGCGCGCCCATGCCTGCAGCGCATCCGAGGCCTGCCAATTCACCGTGGTGGTGAACAGGTGCTTGGGCAGCTGGTTCAGCGGCTGGCCCTGGTACTGGCCGGACTTCTGCTCCGACTTGGTGAAGGTATAGCTGCTGGTCAGGGACCAATCGCGCGACAGCGGCAGCTTCAGGTTGGCTTCCACGCCGCGGGAATTGGCCTTGTCCACGTTCATGTAGGTGGTCGGGTCCGAGCCGAACTGGTTCGGCCCGTCCGTGCACTGGCTCGCCGGGCATGCCACGCGGGTGATCTTGTCCTTGAAGTCGTTGTTGAAGACGGTCAGGCCGGCGTTGAAGCCTTCGCCGTCGTCATACAGGATGCCGATTTCCTCGGTCACCGACTTCTCGGGCGTCAGGTCCGGGTTGCCGTACATATTGCCGCCGCGGCTGACCTGGCCCCAGCCTGCCACCGTCTGGCGCAGATCGGGCGCGCGGAACCCCGTGGAGACGCCGCCCTTCAGGGTCCAGCGGTCGGCCATGTGCCAGACGCCGTACAGGCGCGGGCTGAAGTGCGTGCCGAAGTTCTCGTCCTCGTCCATGCGCAGGCCGGTAGTGACGGCGAAGCTCTCGGTCAGGCGCCATTCGTCCTCGGCGAACAAGGCCCACTGGTAGCGGTCCACCTTGCTGGGGCCGTTGGCCAGCTGGTTGCCGGTCTGGTCGTTCAGGCGCTGGCTCAGGTAGCTGCCGCCCAGGGTCAGCATGTGCGAACCCAGGGGCAGCGTCCAGCTCGTCTGGAGGTCCAGGTTCTTGATCTTCATCTGGCGCGAGCGGTTGTCGAACTCTTCCTGCTGCACGTAGCTGTCCGACACACCCCAGCCCCAGCGCCCAGTGTGCGACAGCGCCCACTTGTTGCTGCGGTAGTCGGTCTCGGACGAGGCCGGGCAACCATTGCGCCCGCAAGCCTGGCCGGGCGGCAGCGGCGCGACCGTCTTGCCCAGCGTTTCGTGCAGCTTCTGGCGCATGGTGGTCGCTTCCAGCACGATGTCGTGGTCGCGGTTGGGGGTCAAGGCAAGCTTGGCCGTGACGCTTTCGGAATTGCGCTTGCGGAAGCCATCGACGATATTGTCCTCGTCGCGCTGCGTCGCCTGGCCGTAGATCTGCAGGCCCAACAGGTCGGTCTTGATCGGGCCGGACAGATAGAAGTTGCCCTGGTAGATGTCGCCCGACTTGTTGCTTTCCTGGATCGTCGTGTCCAGGCGGATCTCGCCGCCCCACTCCGAAGGCACCTTGCGCGTGATGATGTTGATCACCCCGCCCATGGCGTCCGAGCCGTACAGCGAAGACATGGGGCCGCGCACCACTTCGATGCGCTCGATGGCGGAAAGCGGCGGCGTCCAGCCGCCTTCGACGCCCGAGGAATCCGAGTTGGTGCGGGTTTCGCGCGAATTCTGGCGCTTGCCGTCGATCAGGATCAGCGTGTATTTGGGTCCCATGCCGCGCAGGCTGATGTCCTGGCGATCGCCGCCGCCGGTGACGATCACGCCCGGCACGTCCACCAGCGCATCATTGATGTCGCGGTAAAACTTCTTGTCCAGGTCCTCGCGGGTGATCACGCTGATCGACGCCGGCGCGTCCTGGATCTGCTGTTCATAGCCCGAGGCTGTCACCACCACGGTATCCAGCGTCTTGGCGCTGTCCGCGCTTTGCGCCCACACCGGCTGGGCCACGCCGAAACCCGCGGCGCACAGGGCTGCCGCCAGTTGCGTGCGCGAACCCGGACCGCGCCGGCCGGCGACCATTTGTTTGCTGCTCATGATTCCAATTTCTCCCGTCCCAGGCCCGCGCCGCACCCCGCGTGCGGCGTCCGTCCTGCCCCGTATTTATTAATGAAAACCATTCTCATATTAGAATTGGACCTGCCGGGAGCCAGCAACACGCTTTCCGCAACTTTTATCTTCTTTGAACTTCTTGACACTCCGGCCCGCGGCCATAAGCCAAACTGCCGGATGCAGAACCGACGATACGCATGCCTTTTTCCCACGCTCCGGCGACTCGCCGCATCCTGCTGATTGACGACGATGTCGAGCTCGCGCAGATGCTGCGCGAATACCTGGAACCCGGCCATTGCCAGCTCGCCCTGGCGCATAGCGGCGCGCAGGGCCTGGCCCTGCTGGCGCAAGACGACTACGACCTGGTGCTGCTGGACCTGATGCTGCCCGACGGCAACGGGCTGGATCTGCTGAAGCAGTACCGCCAGCGCTCGCGCCGGCCCGTCATCATGTTCACCGCCCACGGCGGCGAGACGGACCGCGTGCTGGGCCTGGAATTCGGCGCCGACGATTACCTGGCCAAACCCTTCAGCCCGCGCGAGCTCAAGGCCCGCATCACCGCGGTGCTGCGCCGCTTCGAAGAAGTGCCCGACGCCGTCCGGCCCGCCCTGGCGCTGGGCGCGGTGTCGCTGGACCCGGCCACCGGCCTGTTGCGGGTGGGCGACAGCGAAATCGCGCTGACCGGCGCCGAGCAGCGCATCCTGGAAATCCTCCTGCGCACGCCGGGCCAGGTGGTCGGGCGCGACCAGATCGGCCTGTACGCGCTGGGCCGCAAGCCGGACCGCTACGACCGCAGCATCGATACCCACATCAGCTCGCTGCGCAAGAAACTGCGCAGCGACAGCGGCCCCGAAACGCTGGCCATCCGCAACCTGCGCGGCCTGGGCTACGTGCTGGCGAGCGCGGACTGATGGCCTGGCTGCCCGCCCGCTCGCTGTTCTGGCGCGCTTTCCTGACCTTCTGGGGCGCGATGGCCGTCATCCTGGTGAGCGGCATGGTGCTGACGGCCGCCGTCGCCTGGTACCGCTTCAACTCCCTGGACGGCCTGAATCCCGGCAACCTCACGCGCGATGCGGCGCAGATCGCCCGCAGCGAAGGCGCTGACGGCCTGAAGCGCTGGGTCCAGGCCATGGACCAGCGCTACTCGGCCCTGAAGATCTACGTCATGGACATCCAGGACGCCGACATCCTGGGCCGGCGGCTACCCGCCCGCATGGAAGACTGGCTGAGCGACTTCCGGGCCGGTCCCGATCGCTCGCCGAAGGCGGACTACCTGCCCGCCGACCCTTCCGGCGAACGCGTCTCCTGGTGGGAACCGCAAAAGCTGGTGCTGGCCGATGGCTCGGTGCTGCTGATGCTGTTCCTGCCGTTCGATTCTTCGCATTGGGAAGTGCTGGCTTTGTCGCCCGTCGCCCTGGCGCTGGTGCTGTTCGCGCTGGCCGTGACCGCGCCCTTCTGCTGGGCCTTGAGCCGCCACGTAACCGCGCCCTTGGCGCAGTTGCGCCAGACCACGCACGCCTTGTCCGCCGGACAGCTGGACGCGCATACGCCCGCCAAGCTGGCTCGCCGCAAGGACGAACTGGGCCTGCTGGCGCGCGACTTCGACGCCATGGCCGACCGCCTGAAAGCCCTGGTCGACACGCGCGAACGGCTGCTGCACAACATCGCGCACGAGCTGCGCTCGCCGCTCGCGCGGCTGCGGCTGGCGGCCGAACTGGCGCGGCGCAAGGACGAGCGCCAGGACCTGCAGCTGGACCGCATCGAACTGGAATGCGAACGCCTGGACGCGTTGGTCGGCAACACCTTGAGGCTGGCGCGCCTGGGCGCCCTGCCCGTACCCACGGAAACCCTGGACCTGGCCGAAGTCGTTTCGGACGTGGTCGAGGATGCGCGTTACGAGGCCGGCGGCCGGCAGATCCGCATAGAGTGGGACCAGCGCGCTCCGGTGCCCCTCATCGGCGACCGCTGCAGCCTGGCCAGCGCCATCGAGAATGTGCTGCGCAACGCCCTGCGCTTCGCGCCCCCGCACAGCGCGATCCGGGTGCGGCTGCTGTCGAACGCGCACGAGGCCTGCCTGGAGATCGAAGACTGCGGGCCGGGCGTGGCAAGCGAGGAGCTGGAAGCCTTGTTTGAGCCCTTCTATCGCACCGCCTCCGGCGCGCGCAAGGCCGGCAGCGGCGCCGGGCTGGGGCTGTCCATCGCCCAGGCCGCAGTGGCCGCGCACAAGGGCAGGATGTCGGCCCGCAACACGTCGCCGCAAGGGCTGAGCGTGCGGCTGGAACTGCCGCGCCTGGCCGGCTGAGCCGGGTCAGCCAGGTCAGTCGGCATCAGCCAGGATCGCGGCCGGCAGCCGCGGCAAGACCCGCATGGCATTGGCCGTGGTGGCATGCGCCACCTGCGCGGGCGTGATGCCGCGCAGTTCCGCCAGCGTGGCGGCAATGCGGACCAGCTCCGCCGGCGCATTGCGTCGCTGCGGCGGGTGCAGCCAGGCCGGGGGAATATCCGGCGCATCGGTTTCCAGCACCAGGTGCGCCAGATCCACATCCACCGCGTGGCGGCGGATCTGCAAGGCGCGTTCATAGGTCATGGCACCGCCCATGCCCAGCGCGAAGCCCTGTTCTATGAAGGCCTGCGCCTGCTGCGCGCTGCCATTGAAGGCGTGCGCGATGCCGCCCACGCGCGGGTGGCGGCGCAGGTACTTCAAGAGGATGTCCTGCGATTTGCGCACGTGCAGCAGCACCGGCAGGTGGAACTCGGCGGCCAGCGCCAGTTGCGCGGCGTAGAACCGTTCCTGGCGTTCGCGCGGTTCGCCGGAAGCTATTTCGGGAACGAAGAAATCCAGGCCGATCTCGCCGATGGCGACGAAGCGGGGATCGCCCAGCGATTCCTTGACGGTGGCGCGCAACGCGTCCAGGTCATCATCGCTGGCGCGCTGCACATACAGCGGGTGGATGCCCAGCGCGTAGGCGCCGCCGGCGGTCTTGCCGGCCAGATCGCGCACCACGGAAAAATTGGCGCGCTCGACGGCGGGAATCACAATGGATTGGACATCCGCCTCGCAGGCGTCATCAGCGACCTGCTCGCGATCAGCGTCGAACTCGGCGGCATCCAGGTGGCAATGGGTATCGATCAGCATGGGCGCGACCTCCTTGCCCGGATTATCGCCCGGCGCGCCCTAACCCGAAACCAGGCGGCCGTTTTCCATGAGCAGTTGGCGGTCGGCGCGGGCGGCCAGTTCCGGGTCGTGCGTGACGATGGCGAACGCCGTGCCGGATTCCTGGTTCACCCGCGTCAACAGTTCGAACATATTGTGCGCAGTGTGGCGGTCGAGATTGCCGGTGGGCTCGTCGGCCAGCACGCAGACGGGGCGCGTGACCAGGGCCCGCGCCAGCGCCACGCGCTGCCGCTCGCCGCCGGACAACTGCCCCGGGAAATGTCCTTCGCGGGCGGCCAGGCCCACCATGCCCAGGACTTCATGCGCGGCTTCCCGCGCGCGGTCGCGGCTCTCGCGGCGCACGATCAAGGGCATCGCCACGTTGTCCAGCGCGGAAAACTCCGGCAACAGGTGGTGGAATTGGTAGACGAAGCCCAGGCTGCGGTTGCGCACCGCGCTCTTGCGGCCCTCGGACAGTCCGACGGCGAGCTGGCCATCCACCGATACCGAGCCGCTGGTGGGCACGTCCAGCAGGCCCAGGATATGCAGCAGCGTGCTCTTGCCGGAGCCCGAGGCGCCGACGATGGCGACCATCTCGCCGCGCGCCACCGTCAGGCTGACGTTGCTCAACACTTCGATGCGCGCGGGGCCTTCGTCGTAAACCTTGACGATATTGTCGGCCTGCAGCGCGGGAGTCAGCATGTCAGTCATGGCGCAGCACCTGTGCGGGTTGCAGGCGCGAGGCGCGCCAGCTGGGATACAGGGTCGCCAGCAGCGACAGCACCAGGGAGGTCACGCCGATGGTGACGATGTCGCCCATCTGCGGATCCGAAGGCAAGGCGCTGATGAAATAGATTTCGCGCGGCAGGAAATGCACGCCCAGCAAGCCCTCGATGAAGGGCACGATCACGTCGACGTTGTAGGCAATGAGAATGCCGCCCGCCACGCCCAGCAGCGTGCCGATGACGCCGATCAGCGCCCCCTGCACCAGGAAGATGCGGGCAATCTCGCGCGGCCCCGCGCCCAGTGTGCGCAGGATGGCGATGTCGGACTGCTTGTCCTTCACGGCCATGACCAGGGACGACAGCAGGTTGAACGCAGCCACGGCAACGATCAGCGCCAGGATCAGGAACATCATGCGCTTTTCGGTCTTCACGGCCGCGAACCAGGTGCGGTTGTTGCGCGACCAGTCGCTCGCCATCATGTAGGGCGGCAGCACCTTTTGCAGTTCAGCCGCCACTTCCGGGGCACGCTGCATGTCGGCCACGCGCAGGCGCACGCCGGCAGTGCCGCTGTCGCGGAACACGCGGGCGGCGTCCTCGTCGTCGACGAAGGCCAGCGAGGAATCGTATTCGTAGTGGCCGGACGAGAACACGCCCACCACGGTGAACTGGCGCATGCGCGGCGTGAATCCCGCCGGGCTGATCGAGCCTTGCGGCGCCATCATCAAGAGCGTATCGCCCAGCTTCACGCCCATGCCGTCGGCCAGCTCATTGCCCAGCACCACGCCGAAGCTGCCGGGTTTCAGGTCGGTCAGCTTGCCCGACACCATCTGGCGCGGCAGGTCCGACACATTGCCTTCGGTCTGCGGATCGATGCCGCGTACCTGCACGCCCCGCAAGGCCTGCCCGCGCACCAGCATGCCTTGCGCCGCCACGAACGGGGCGCCGGCCTTGACCGCGGAGTTCTTCTCGGCGGCGGCAGCGAACTCCTGCCATTTCTCCAACACCCGTTCGGGCGCGGCCCCGGGAATATAGAGTTCAATGTGCGGCAGCACCGACAGCATGCGGTCGCGCACTTCCTTCTGGAAGCCGTTCATCACGGACAGCACCACGATCAGGGCGGCGACACCCAGCGCGATGCCCGCCATCGAACTGGCGGCGATGAAGGAGATGAAGCGATCGCGGCGGCCGCGTCGCTCGCGGATTCTGGCCAGCCCGGCATAGCGGGCGCCTATCCATAGTTCGTAGGGTATTTTCAGCACGTGCGCATTATGGCATTAACCGCCTGGATTCCGGCCCGCGGATGTGCGGTTCAGAGACCAGGCGTTTCAAGCTATGGCAGTCCGCGGCGCCGCTTAGTTCCCGGCGCCTGCGGGGACTACAATCGCGCCCATGCTGATCGTCATTCCGGGCGCCCTGCCCGCCCTTCCCGTTGCCGCCGAACTGGCCAAGCTGTTGCCCGAACGCGCGCCCACGCTGCATGGCTGGCTGCTTGCCGGCAGCGCCCGGCCCCAGGCCCATGACCGGCGCGCGCAGGGCTGCGCACCC
>NZ_DATCUY010000107.1:0-6580 GCF_036567245.1 Achromobacter sp.
GCCAGTTGGCCGCGCGGGCGCGCAGCCGCGTGCGCGATGCGCGTCCGCGGTTCGCGGTGACGGAACAGGAGGGCGCGCGCATCGCCGATGCCTTCTGGCAGGCGTCGCGCGCAGGCGACGTGGATGCGTTGCGCAGCCTGCTGGCGCAGGACGCGGTGCTGCATGCCGACGGCGGCGGCAAGAAGCTGGCCGTGTTCAGGCCCATCCTGGGCAGCGACAAGATCGCGCGCTTCTTCGCCGGCTTGTCGTCCAAGCCCAGCGGGCAGTTCCTGGAGGCCGTGGTGACGCAACTGAACGGCATGCCGGGCGTGCTGGCTATCGAACTGGATGGTCTGCCCCGGTCCACCACGCTGGAGGTGCGCGACGGCAGAATCACCGCCATCTACATCGTGCGCAACCCTGATAAGCTGCGCCATGTCGCGGCGCTGCCGCCGCAGCCGATTGCGCCCCAGGATGCTTCCGAACCTCACTGACTACCTGCAGAATCTGCCCGAGCTGGGGGCGGACGGCTTGCGGCTGCGCCCGTTGCGGGAAGCGGACGCCGCCGCCTGGCACGCCTATCTGCGTGACGAGGCCGTCACGCGCCATACCAGTTGGCAGTTGGACGGGCCGGATACGCTGGTGCGCTTGATCCGCGGTTATGGCCAGCCATCGGAATCGCACAGCCTGCGCCTGGCGATCGTCGCGGTCGATGGCACCCTGGCGGGCACCATAGGCTTGAACGAGATTTCCGTGTCCGCACGGCGCGCGGAGATCGCCTATGACGTCGCGCCGCCGTACTGGCGGCGCGGCATTGCGACGCGCGCCTGTGAGGCCATGACCGCGTGGGCCTTGCGCGAGCTGGGCTTTGCGCGCATCCAGGCCACCGTGCTGGATACCAATGTGGCGTCGGCCGGCGTGCTGGAACGCAGCGGCTTTCAGCGCGAAGGGCTGCTGCGCCGCTACCGGCTGGTGCGCGGCGTTCCCCGCGATTTCTGGATGCATGCGCGCGTCGATGCCGCGCAGGACGCCCAACCACTTTGAGGAAACCATGACGTCTGCTTTGATCGTGATAGACGTGCAGCGCGCGTTGTTCGAGGCCTCTCCCGCGCCGGCCGATGCCGAGGCTGTGCTGGCCCGCATCAATGCGCTGGCCCGGCGCGCCCGCGAGGCTGGCGCGCCCGTCATCTATGTGCAGCACGAAAGTCCCGGCAGCGCCATGGATCATGGCTTGCCGGGTTGGCAGCTGGACTTGCGGCTGCAGCCGGCGGATGGCGACGTCCGCGTCCGCAAGACCACGCCTGATTCCTTCCTGCGCACCGAATTGGCCGACGCGCTGGCGCAAGCGGGTGTGACGGAGCTGGTGGTGTGCGGCTATGCCAGCGAGTTCTGCGTCGACACGACCGTGCGCCGCGCGGCCGCGCTGGGCTTTCCCGTCACGCTGGCGGCGGACGCCCACACTACCCAGGACAAGCCACACGCGCCGGGCGCGCAGATCCGCGCGCATCACAACGCGACCTTGTCGTCCATCTCCAGTTTCGGCGTGGAGATTGCCGCCGTACCCGCTGCCGATATCGCTTTCGCCGCCGCGGCGGAACGGTGATCTCCATGGATCCCGAACTGCTATCTCTGCTGGTCACGCGCGCCATGCCCTTTGGCAAGTACCAGGGGCGTCTCATCGCCGATCTGCCCGGACCGTACCTGGCCTGGTTCGCGCGCAAGGGCTTTCCGCCTGGCGAACTGGGGCGCCTGCTGGCCCTGATGCACGAGCTCGACCACAACGGGCTGTCTTCATTGCTGGCACCCTTGCGCCAGTCTGCGGCGAAGAAGTAGGCCGAGCCGCGGGAGAAACCCCGGGAAACAACTGTGGCGGATTGTGTAGCGTCTTGGCACGCCGCGCATGGGCGGCCGGGGATACGATAGTGCGGCATGTCCAGGGGCAGCGGTCCGCGCCCTGGACGTCAGTCCATTGAAGAGAGGTCGTCATGAAGAAACTCCACATTTCCGCCTTCCTGCTGGCTGCCCTGTGCGCAGCGGGCGCCGCGCAAGCGCAGAACGCGCCTCCCGCCACGCAGGAATACCAATACCCCAGCGTGCGCTCCAAGGACGGCAGCCTCTCGCCGCCATCCACGCTGCGCATGACGGTCACGCCCGAACCCGGCGCCGCGCCCGCGGTCATCCGCGATACGCCGGAAAGCCAGGCCGAGTACGTGCGCTGCCGCGAGGTATCCGACCGCGCCGCCGTGTCGAACGCGCAGATGCAGGCCGGCGTGGCGCAGTGCCTGAAGGAACTGGAGCAGCGCCGCCAGCAGTAAATCAAGCCGCCCGCCTGGCGGGCGGCTTTCCGTTCTGGTCAAACGGTAATAATATTCAATCTCATCAACAGCGCTGCTCGCCGCGGAGCCGCTACCTTGACCGCCACCTATCCTCAACCCGATTGGACCGTATCGGCCGCCACGCCTGCCATGTCGCTGGCGGGCGGCACGCTGCGCTTTGGCCGCGACGAGAGGGTGCAGGAGCGCCTGGAGCCCGGCCTGAAGCTGGTGCTCGTGCTGGATGGGGATCTGCGCTATAGCGTGCGCGGCGCGGCCCCCACCCGCGTGAGTGGGCCGGCCTTGCACCTGAGCGTCTGCCAGGACGCCATGGGCATGGAACATGAATTCGGCGCCCATCAGTCCTTGCGCTTCGTGTCCTTGCGCACGGACCTGGATCATTTGCGCGACGCCTTCTCCATGGACCCGGTCCAACTGGCTGGCCTGCTGCGCGCGCCGCAGACCGACGGCGCCTACATCGAAGCCAATATGCGGGCGGACCGCAAGCTGGAGGCCTTGGGCCATCAGATGCTGGCCTGCCCGGTGCAGGGCGCGCTCAAGCGCATGTACCTGTCGGCCAAGGCGCTGGAGCTGGCCGCGCTCGCCTTGGGCGCGCTGCAGCCGGCGGAGCAGGACACGCACACGCGCGGCCTCACGCGCGCGGACGTGGAACGTCTGCATCATGCGCGCGACCTGGCTACCGCGAACCTGCAGGATCCACCGTCCCTGCCCGAACTGGCGCGGCGCGCAGGCGTGAACGTCAACAAGCTCACCACCGGCTTTCGCAAGCTGTTCGGCCAGAGCGTCTACGCCTATGTGCGTGAGCGGCGCATGGAGCAGGCCCACGTCCTGCTGGCCGAAGGCGCCTATACGGTGTCCGAAGCGGCCTATGCCTGCGGCTATACGGATTCGCACTTCACCAAGGCATTCCTGCGCCGCTACGGCGTGCTGCCCAGCAGCGTCGCGCCGGGCCGCTGAAGCGCCGAAACTTCCGCAATCGCCAGCAAGACTTCCGTAATCGCCAGCGCGTGTCCGTCGCCGTTCCTAGAATTACTTGAGAATTATTCTCAATAAAATTCTAAGAGGACAGGCAGTGCGAAAACAGGTGAAAACGGGGGCGGGCGCACCGCGCAGGAACGCTGTGCGCGCGCGGTATTGGTCGCTGTGGCTGGCGGTGGCGGCGGGACCGACGCTGGCGCAGGAGGCTGCATCCCTGCCGGCGGTGACAGTCAGTGGCGAGGGCGTGGCGCAGGGCACGGCGACCTTGGGCAAATTGCCGCTGACGCTGCGCGAGATTCCGCAGTCGGTGACGGTGATCGGGCAGGAACGGATGCGCGAGCAGAACCTGCAAAGCCTGGACGAGGTGATGCAGCACGCCACCGGCATCACGGTGCAGCCCTATCAGCTGCTGACCACCGCGTACTACGCGCGCGGTTTCAAGGTGGACTCGTTCGAGCAGGACGGGGTGCCGGTGCTGATGGGCAACATGGCTGCGTCGCCGCAGGACATGGCGGTGTACGAGCGCGTGGAGATCCTGCGCGGCGCCAACGGCCTGATGCACGGCGCCGGCAATCCCGCCGCCACGGTCAACCTGGTGCGCAAGCGGCCGCAGCGCGAGCTGTCCTTCAACGGCTCGCTCAGCGCCGGCAGCTGGGACCGCTACCGCGCCGAAGCCGACCTGGGCGGTCCGCTGAACGACAGCGGCAGCGTGCGCGGCCGCATCGTCAGCGCCGTGGAGGACCGCGGCTACTTCTACGACGTCGCGGATCAGAAGTCGGCGCTCTTTTACGGCATCGGCGAGGTCGACCTCGGGCCGGACACGGTGCTGTCCGCCGGCCTGCAATACCAGCGCATCCGCTCCACCACCAACATGGCCGGCGTGCCGCTGTACAAGGACGGCGGCGATATTGGCCTGAAGCGCTCGACCTATCTGGACGCGGCCTGGGACCGCTTCAACTGGAATACGACGCGTGTGTTCGCAGACCTGGAGCATCGCTTCGGCCAGGGCTGGAGCGCCAAGGTCAGCGCCAATTACCTGACCGCGGACAGCAATCTGAAGTACGCCGGCGCCTATGGCGCGATAGACCGCCAGACCGGACTGGGTTCCTCGCTGATGGGTGCGGCCTACAAGTTCGACAACACCCAGGCCAGCGTGGACGCCTATGTCGGCGGCCCGCTGCAACTGTTCGGCCGGCGCCATGAAGTATTGCTGGGCGGCAATGCCCAGCGCACCACGTCCGAACAGTACAGCGCGGACCTGAGGCCCTATCCGAACGTGCCGGTGAACGTTTTCGACTGGGATCCGCATAGCGTGCCCGAGCCGGGCGTGGGGCCGTACACCTCGCCCGGCGAAACCCGGCTGAAGCAGCAAGGCGTCTACGGCATGGGCCGCTTTTCGCTGGCCGATCCGGTGACCCTGGTGCTGGGCGGACGCATGAGCTGGTGGAACCAGAGCGCGCCGAGCGCGCGGCAGCGCATCGACCCGGAGTTCACGCCGTACGGCGGGCTGATCGTGGACCTGGACCGCCAGTGGTCGCTTTATGGCAGCTATGCGCAGGTGTTCCAGCCACAGGGCGAGCTGACCCGCGACGGCCAGCCGCTGGATCCCATCACCGGCACCAACTACGAGGCCGGCGTCAAGGGCGAACTGGCGGACGGCGCGCTGAACGTGTCGCTGGCCGTATTCCAGATCCAGCAGAAGAACCGCGCGCAGGAAGATCCGGCCTGGCCTTGCGTGGGCCGCAACTGCTACTACATCTCGGGCGGGGAAGTCCGCAGCCGCGGCATCGAGGCCGAAGCCTCCGGCAGCATCACGCCCTACTGGACGGTGGCGGCGGGCTACACCTTCAATACCAGCAAATACCTGACGGACTCGGAGTCCGGCGGACAGCCTTTCGCGCGTTTCACGCCCAAGCACATCTTCCGGCTATGGACGAACTATGCCCTGCCCGGGCTGGAGCGGCGCCTGAGCGTGGGCGGCGGCCTGCAGGTGCAGTCGGGCTACTCCACGGTGTCCGGCCCCGTCACGCTGCGCCAGGGCGGTTACGCGCTGGCGGATCTGCGCATGGCCTACCGCGTGGACAAGCACGTGACCGCGTCGCTCAACGTCAACAACCTGTTCGACCGCGGCTACTACCAGAGCCTGTCGGGCACCGCCTGGAACAACCGCTACGGCGAGCCCCGCAACGTCATGCTGACTTTGCGCGCCGAATACTGATGACCCGCGGCGGGCGCCGTTCGCGGACGTCCGCCGCCAACGAGAAGGAGAGATCGATGAATGCACCCGATAGCGGGCCCGTGTTCGACTGGCTGGACCATTTCGTGGCGCTGGGGCGCGACGGCGCCTTGCGCGACGTGGGCCGGCTGCGGCGGCTTGCGCCGCAGGACGAATGGCTGGTCGGCATCAAGGCCGTGACCAGCGACGCCGACGTCCATGGCGATGTGTGGGAACGCCACCCGGCCGGCGACGAAATGCTCTGCGTGCTGGAAGGGCGCGTGGTGGTCACCCTGATGGCCGAGGACGGCGCCGAGACCGACATGTTGCTGGATACGCGCCGCAGCGCCATCGTGCCGCGCGGCGTGTGGCACCGGCTGCACGTGGCCTGTCCCGGCAAGATCCTGTTCGTGACGCCTGGGCAGGGCAGCGAACACCGCCGCGCGGATGCGCCGCAATCCCGCGCTCCCTCGTTGAAGGAAATCTGAAGTGAACCGTATTGCAAACGCACGCATGTTCGTGATGATAGGCGCCCTGTATTTCTCGCAAGGGATACCGCTGGGCGTGGCCATGGAGGCTTTGCCCACGCTGCTGCGCCGCGACGGCGCGGACCTGCACGCGCTGGCCTGGCTGCCGCTGGTCGGCCTGCCGTGGGTGCTGAAGTTCCTGTGGGCGCCCGTCGTGGACAACCGCTGGACCCGCGCCATGGGCCGGCGGCGCAGCTGGATCCTGCCGATGCAGGCCGTGGTGCTGGCCTGCCTGCTGGCGCTGGCCGTGCTGGGCATCGATGCCGCTGCGGCGGGCTGGGTGGTGGCGCTGATGGCGTTGGCCTCATTGGCCAGCGCGACGCAGGACATCGCCACCGACGGGTTGACGGCGGAACGCTTCCACGGCCAAGCGCTGGCGCGCGCCAATGCCGTGCAGGTCGGCGGCACGATGGTGGGCTTTTTCTTCGGCGGGCCGGGCTGCCTGGTGCTGGCCGGCCATGTGGGCCAGACCGGTGCGCTGCTGACGCTGGCGGCGGTGGTGGCGTTCAGCCTGCTGCTGGCGGCGGCCTGGCGCGAAACCTCGCTGA
>NZ_DATCUY010000108.1:0-3089 GCF_036567245.1 Achromobacter sp.
CGGGCGCGGCCATTTCGGCCGCGGCCAGCGCGTCCAGCCGGGCTGCCAGCGAGCCCAGCACGGGGTGCTGGTACAGCTCGTGCATGGTCAGCGCGGAAAAATGCGGGTGCTTGCGCAACGCCGACACCAGACGCGCGGCCAGCAGCGAATGGCCGCCCAGGTCGCGGAAGAAATCGCTGGCCAGCCGCAGCGGCTGCCCCGGGAACAGCGGACGCAAGGCGTCGAACAAGGCGAGTTCGCCCGGCGTGACAGGTTCATCGTCTTCGCCGCTGGGCTCGGACACGGCGTCCAGCTCGCGCGCCTTCAGCGCCTTGCGGTCGATCTTGCCGGAGGTCAAGCGGGGAACCTCGGCCACCAACTCGAAACGGGCCGGAATCATGTAGGCGGGCAAGTCAGCGCCCAGCGCGCCGCGCAAGGCATGCGGGTCCAGACGCGCCTCGCCCTCGGGCTTGAGGAAGGCAACCAATTGCTCGATACCCGCCAGATCGCGCAGCACCACGGCCGCTGCGCCCACGCCCGGCAGACGGTACAGGGCGGCCTCGATTTCTCCGAGTTCGACGCGAAAGCCGCGCACCTTGACCTGGTCGTCGCTGCGGCCCAGGCAGTGAATCTGGCCGTGCTCATCGATGCGCGCCAGGTCGCCGCTGCGGTACATGCGGGTGTCGTAATCGGCGCAAGGCCAGGGGTTGGCCAGGAATTTCTCGGCCGTCAGTTCGGGCCTGCCCAGATAACCGCCGGCCACGCCGGGACCGGTGATGCACAGCTCGCCCACCTGCCCCTGCGGCAGCACCGCGCCGTCCTCGCCGCGCACCAGCATGCCGTAGTTGGGCAACGGCACGCCTATGGTCACGGGCTGGCCGGGCAGCAGTTCCGCCAGGCTGGCGGACACCGTGGTCTCGGTGGGACCGTAGGTGTTGAACAGGCGCCGGCCGGGCGTGGCCCAACGCGGCACCAGGAAGTCCGGACAGACCTCGCCGCCCAGATTGACGATGCGCAGTCCAGGCACGTCGCGCGCGAACAGGGCAAGCAAGGTCGGCACCGCGTGCAGCACGGTGACGCCTTCACGCACCAGGGCGTCCGGCAAGCCTTCCGGGTCCGTGGTCAGCATCTTGGGCGCGACCCACAAGGACGCGCCGACGAGATAGCTGATCCAGATTTCTTCGAACGACATGTCGAAGGCCACCGAGAAGCCCTGGTAGACCTTGTCTTCATGGCGCACGCCCAGCACTTCGTTTTCGCTGCGCAGGAAATGGCAGATGCTGGCGTGGCTGATGGGCACGCCTTTGGGCTTGCCGGTGGAGCCCGAGGTGTAGATGACGTAGGCAGGATGTTCGGGCAGCAGCCCCTCCCGTCTGCGCAAGGCGCCGTCCACGGGTTCCGACAGCGCCCAGGTGGTCCAGGTGGTCAAGCCTTCCAGCCGGACCTCGGCGCCCGCGATCAGCCCATTGGCCGCCGCGTCCTGCAGGCAGACCTGCATGCGGTCCGACGGAGTGTCCGATTCAAACGGCAGCCAGGCCGCACCGGCCTTGGCGATGGCCGCCTGCATCACCAGCAGGTCTGCGCCGCGGGGCAGGCACAGGCCCACGATATCGCCGGGCCGCACGCCGGCCGCGATCAGATGATGCGCGGCCAGGTCGGCACGCTGGCCGAGCATGTCGTAAGTGAGAGTGTGATTCAGCCAATGAATGGCGGCGGCGGCGGGATGCCGGCGGATCGTGGCTTCCAGAATGTCGGGGAGCGTCTCTGCGAGCAGCAGGTCCGGCCGACAGGGGCCTTGGAGAATCATAGGAACGACAAGGATCCAGCAATGGGATTTTGCGTATTGACCCATGCCGCGAAATTTCGTTCAAGCAAGATTGAAAAAAAGATCCCGCGCCGCGCCCGGGTTGTGGCTTGCAGCCATCAGACGGGACGCCGCTACCCCAAAGAAAAACCCCGGTCCGCGCGACCTGCGCGCAAACCGGGGCTGACGCCGGACCCGTCAGGTCCGGCTGCGTTCCTGCAAAACACCTGCTCAGGCGGACTGGCGCAAGGCCCGCGCCGCCTCCACCATGCCGATCAGCGCGGCTTCGGTTTCAGGCCAGGCGCGCGTCTTCAGGCCGCAGTCAGGATTGACCCAAAGGCGTTCCTTGGGCAGGCGGGCCGCGGCCTTCTCCATCAGGCCGACCATCCAATCCACTTCGGGCACGTTCGGCGAATGGATGTCGTAGACGCCGGGGCCGATGTCGTTCGGATAGCGGAAGTCCTCGAAGGCCTTGAGCAGATCCATGTTGGAGCGCGACGTTTCGATCGTGATCACGTCCGCGTCCATGGCGGCGATGGATTCGATGATGTCGTTGAACTCCGAATAGCACATATGCGTGTGGATCTGGGTCTCGTCGCGCACGCCGGCGGTCGACAGGCGGAAGCAATCCACGGCCCAGTCCAGGTAGGCCTGCCAGTCGGCGCGGCGCAGCGGCAGGCCTTCGCGGATGGCAGGCTCGTCGATCTGGATGACGTTGATGCCGGCGGTTTCCAGGTCCACCACTTCGTCGCGCAGCGCCAGCGCCAGCTGGCGGCAGGTCTGCTCGCGCGGCTGGTCGTCGCGCACGAACGACCACTGCAGGATGGTGACCGGGCCGGTCAGCATCCCCTTGACCGGTTTTTCGGTCAGCGACTGCGCGTAGGAAGACCAACCCACCGTCATCGGCGCGGGGCGGGCGACATCGCCGAAGATGATCGGCGGCTTGACGCAACGCGAGCCGTAGCTCTGGACCCAGCCGTTCTTGGTGAAGGCAAAGCCGGCCAGCAGCTCGCCGAAGTATTCCACCATGTCGTTGCGCTCGGGCTCGCCGTGCACCAGCACGTCCAGGCCGACCTTCTCCTGGAAACGGATGACTTCCTCGATTTCCTTGCGGATGGCGGTCTCGTAGCCCGAGTCAGTCAGCGCGCCCGACTTCCAGTCGCGACGCAGGGCGCGGATCTCGGCGGTCTGCGGGAAGGAACCGATAGTCGTGGTGGGATAGGCGGGCAGGCCCAGTTGTTCCTGCTGGCGGGCAATGCGGCCGGCGAACGGCGCGCGGTCGCGCGACACACCGGCGGCGCCGGCC
>NZ_DATCUY010000109.1:0-7454 GCF_036567245.1 Achromobacter sp.
AAACAACTCCAGCGGCAGCCCGTCGCTCAAGTTGAGAGACTCCAATCCAGGCGGACGAATAAGGAGAAAAGGGAAGCGCCCTGATGGGCGAAGCTTGGCAGCGAAGGGCCTAGCGGACGTGTGCAGATTGGCAAAGCACACCGGGCGATTGTAGCTGATGTGGCGCTGCAGCACCCACAATAAGGGGTCAGCCTGTATCGCTAAGTAACATATTGCAGTGCCTTTGCACGAAATAAGTGTTTTCCCTAGGCCGCAATCCCTATAATCCGTCCGCTTTCATCCATTTGAAGAATAAAGGATTGCAATGAAAAAATCGGCAATAGTGGGCGTAGTCGTCGCGCTGGGCGCAGTCTGGACCGGCGCGGCTTGGTATACGGGCCAGAAGGCCGAGGCTTTCGTCAAGCAATCGATCGAGCAGGCCAACGTTGAACTGAAGAAGGTCGGTGAGAAATGGGGTGTGACCCCCGTGGTCGAACTGATGTCGTTCGAACGCGGCGTGTTCACGTCCACCGAACGCTACCGCGTGAAGGTCACCGAGCCCGCCGCCGACGGCAAGCCGGCCATCGAACACGAAATCGTGTTCGTCGAGCACCTGGATCACGGCCCCTTCCCGCTGTCGAACCTGAAGTCCGGCTCGTTCGCTCCGGCCATGGTCGCCAGCCGCTTCCAGCTGGAAGAGACGCCCCTGGTCAAGGAATGGTTCGCCGCCGCCAAGGGCGCGGTTCCCCTGTCCGGCGCCTATAGCGTCAGCTATGCCAAGAACATCAGCGGCAACTTCGACATGGCTCCCGTCGAGTTCGCCAAGGACGCCAACAGCCTGAAGTTCTCGGGCATGAAGGGCGACGTGACCTACGCCACCGGCAGCAAGCACGGCACGATCGCGCTGAAGGCCGACAGTCTGGCGCTGGCGGGCCAGTCCGAAGACAGCGACATCGTCAGCATGGCCTTGACCGGCCTGACCATGACCAGCGACATGACGCCGGCTTCGAACGACATGTACGTGGGCAGCCAGAAGGTCGGCCTCAAGAACTGGACCATCACGTCCAAGGAAAAGCCGCCGGTCCAGCTTAAGGACACCGTGATCGCCGTCGACGTGACGGAAGCCAATTCGCTCATGGGCGTGAAGATGGCCATGGATTTCGGCATGATCAATGTGCAGGACAAGGACATGGCCGGCCTGAAGCTGGTCATGGATGCGCAGAAGCTGGATTCGAAGGCCTTCAAGGCCCTGAACGACGTCTATGAAGCGGCTTCGCGCCGCATGATGCAGAGCAAGGGCGAGGAGCAGGCTCCCCAGTTCACGGAAGAGGAAAAGCAGGTCATCAAGACCAACGTCGAATTGCTGTTGGCCGGCAACCCGACGCTGGCGGTATCGCCGCTGGAAGTGCGTACCGCCAACGGCACGTCGACCTTCAATCTGGATCTGGACATGGCCAAGCCGGCATCGCTGGACGGTGAATTCGCCGATACGCTGATGCAGACGATCCGCAAGCTCAACGCCAAGCTGGTGCTGTCCAAGGGCAACCTGAGCGACCTGATGGCCATCGAGCCCCAGGTGCGTGGCGTGCCGGCCGAGCAGGCTCAGCAGACCGCCAAGGGCCAGGCTGAAATGGTGGGCACCATGGCCACCGCCATGGGCATGGCCAAGGTCGAGAACAACAACATCGTGACCTACCTGAACTACGCTGATGGCCAGGTCGACTTCAACGGCAAGAAGATGCCGGTCGAGCAGTTCCTGATGATGGTCATGAGCGGCGCGATGGGCGGCGCCCGCTAAGTCGGACGCATCACACTCACCGGCTGGTATCGAAGGCCGCCGCGCCCTGGGCGCGGCGGCCTTTTTCTTTGCCGGCCTCGGCTTGTACCGCCGGCCCGGCGCGCTTCAGAGCGGCAAGGCGCCCGCCGCCACTTCGCCGTTGCGCAGCACCGCCACGTGGAAGCGCTTGTCGGCCGCCTTCATGATGTCTGCGGTGGGGTCGCCCTGCACCAGCAGCAGATCGGCCACATTGCCGTCGGCGATGATGCCGTGCTGGTCCATGCCCATCAGGTCATGGCCCCGTGAGGTGCCGGCGATCAGCGCATCCACGGGCGTCATGCCGAACTCCACCATGTAGGCGAGTTCCATGGCGTTTTCGCCGTGCAGGTTGAACGGCGTGCCGGCATCCGTGCCCAGCGCGATGCGCCCGCCCGCCTTGTAGTACATCTGGAACGACTCGCGGTGGCGCTGTTCCACCGCGCGCGCCTTTTCGACCGCATAGGCGGGGATGCCGTTGTCGGCATTGGCGACGATGTTGCGGACCGCGGCGATGGTGGGCACCAGATAGGTCTGGGCGTCCAGCATTTCGCGCAGGCACTCGTCGTCCATGAAGATGCCGTGCTCGATCGAATCGATGCCGGCGCGCACCGCGTTCAGGATGCCCAGCGTGCCCTGGGCATGGCTGGCGGTGCTCTTGCGGAAGCGCTTGGCTTCGTGCACGCCGGCCTTCATTTCGTCGAAGCTGTAATGCGCGTCCATGGGACTGACACCCGGCGTCATGACGCCGCCCGTGGCCATGATCTTCACCAGGTCGCAGCCCGCGTGGACTTGTTCGCGCACGGCTTTGATCACGTCCTCACAGCCGTCGGCGACGCGGCCGATGCGGTTGCCGTGGCCGCCCGTCATGCAGATGATGCGGCCCGAGGCCTTGATCGTGGGGCCCGGGAACACGCCGCGCGCGATGGCGTCGCGCACGCCGAATTCCAGGTAGTCCTTGCCGCCGCAATCGCGCAGCGCGGTGACGCCGCCCCGCAGGCTGGCCTGGGCGTTCTCCAGCGCCGTCAGCGTGATCTGCGCCGGGCCTTGCTTGCTCAGTTGCGCGTTGGGGTCGGCGCCGCCGGTGTAGACCAGGTGGACGTGACAGTCGGCCAGGCTGGGCATCAGGGTCATGCCGTCGGTGCGCACGGTGGCGCCGGCGTAGCCGGAGAATTCGCCGGCGGGCGCCACGCGCGCCACGTGCCGGCCTTCGACCAGCACGCCATGGTTGGGCAGCAGCTTGCCCTTGCCGTCGAAAACCTGGCCGCCTATGAACAGGGTCTGTCGTGTCGCCGTCATGTCTCGCTCCGGGTTGCGCCTGGCGCTACCCCGCCACGTCCAGGCCCTCGCGGGACATGGATTGGAGGCGGGGCATGAGGCCAAGCAGGTGTTGGCTGTAGGGATGTTGTGGACGTTCGAAGAGGTCTTCGGTGTTGGCCACTTCCAGCAGTTCGCCATAGCGCATCACGCCCACGCGGTCGCACATCTGGCGGATCACCGGCAGGTCGTGGCTGATGAACAGCATGGTCAGCCCGAGTTCCTCTTGCAGGTCCTTCAGCAGGTTCAAGATCTGCGCCTGGATCGAGACGTCCAGCGCCGAGGTGGGCTCGTCGCAGATCAGGAAGCGGGGGCGCGTGGCCAGGGCGCGCGCGATACAGATGCGCTGGCGCTGCCCGCCCGAGAATTCGTGCGGAAAGCGCTCGGCGGCGCGGTCGCCCAGGCCAACCACGTCCAGCAGGTCGGCCACGATGCGGCGCGCTTCGGCCTCGCTGGCCGCCAGCTTGTGGAAGCGGATCGGCTCGGCCACGATGTCCAGCACCCGCATGCGCGGATTGAGCGAGGAGAAGGGATCCTGGAAGATCATCTGGATCTGCCGGCGGAACGGATTCAGCTGCTTTTCGCCCTTGAGCGCGGTCAGGTCGGTGCCGCCGAAATTGACCGAGCCTTCGCTGGGCGTATAGAGGCCGGAGATCAGCCGCGCGACGGTGGATTTGCCGGAACCGGATTCGCCCACCAGGCCGAAGACTTCGCCCTCGCCGATCGAGAAATTGACGCGTTTGACCGCGTCCAGCGTGCGCTGGTTGCGCTTGAGCAGCGCGCTCTTTAACACGAAGCGCATGCTCAGGTCGTTGACCTGCACCAGCGGGCCGCCGCTGCGCGCGCCGAAGTCGCGGCGTTGCCCCAGCCAGTGCGTGGCCAGATCCAGCGGCTGTGTCGGCTTCTTCACGTCCTCGATGTAGGTCACCAGAGGGAAGCGGCGGAGCTTGATGTCGGGCCGCGGCACGGCCGAGATCAGGCTGCGCGTATAGGGATGGTCGGGGTCGCCCAGGATCTTGGAGGTGGGGCCCTGTTCAACCAGCTTGCCGTGGTACAGCACCGCCACGCGGTCGGTCACGTCCGCGATCACGCCCATGTCGTGCGTGATGATGATCATGCCGACCTGCTCTTCGCGGCACAGCTTCTTGAGCAGTTCCAGGATCTGCGCCTGAATCGACACGTCCAGCGCGGTGGTGGGCTCGTCGGCGATGATGACTTCGGGTTCGCAGCACAGCGCCAACGCGATCACCACGCGTTGCCGCATACCGCCGGAGAACTGATGCGGGTACTGCTTGACGCGCAGTTCCGGCTGGTCGATCCCGACCTGCGCCAACAATTGCACGGCGCGCTTCTGCGCTTCGGCGTGAGACAGGTTCAGGTGTACCTGCATGGTCTCGACCAGCTGGCTTTCCACCGTCTGCAGCGGGTCCAGCGAGGTCAGCGGATCCTGGAAGATCATGCCGATGCGGCGGCCGCGCACTTTGCGTTTCTGCGCCGGGTTCAGCGTGTCGATGCGCTCGCCATTCAGCAGCACCGCGCCGCCGGCCAGGCGGCCGGGCGCTTCCAGCAGGCCGATCACGGCATTGCCTATGGTGGACTTGCCGGCGCCGGATTCGCCCACCACGCCCAGGATCTCGCCTTTTTCCAGGGACAGCGAGACGCCGTCCACGGCCACCAGTGTGCCGCGGCGGCTGGGGAATTCGATGCGGATGTCTTCAATGTTCAACAGGGCCATGGCATCCTCAGCGCAGCTTGGGGTTGAGCGCGTCGCGCAGCCAGTCGCCCAGCAGGTTGACCGACAGCACCAGCGCCACCAGCGCGATGCCGGGGAAGATGGAGATCCACCACATTCCCGAGAACAGGTAGCTGTTGCCGATGCGGATCAGCGTGCCCAGCGACGGCGCCGTGGGCGGGACGCCCACGCCCAGGAACGAGAGCGTGGCTTCAGTGATGATGGCGATGGCCAGATGGATGGTGGCGATGACCAGCACCGGTCCCATCACGTTGGGCAGGATGTGGCGGCGCAGGATGGTGAAGGGGCCGATGCCGATGAGGCGCGCCGCCTGCACGTATTCCTTGTTGCGCTCCACCAGGGTGGAGCCGCGCACGGTGCGCGCGTACTGCACCCAGCCGGATATGCCGATGGCGAAGATCAGCACGTACAGCGCGAGCTGGTCATGCATGTCGCGCGGCAAGAGGCCGCGCGCCACGCCGTCGATCAGCAGCGCCACCAGGATGGCGGGAAACGACAGCTGCACGTCGGCGATGCGCATGATGAAGCTGTCCACGCGACCGCCGGCATAGCCGCTGATGAGCCCGAGCGTCACGCCCAGCACCATCGAGAACAGCACGGAAGCGAAGCCCACCAGCAGGGACACGCGCGAGCCGTACAGCACGGCCGACAGGATGTCGCGGCCCTGGTCGTCGGTGCCCAGCAGGAAGTCGGGGCTGCCGCCCTCTTCCCAGGACGGCGGCGTGTTGGCGTCCATGATGCTCAGGGACGCCAGGTCGAAGGGGTTGTGCGGCGCGACCACGGGCGCGAACAGCGCGCCCAGCAGGATGGCCAGCGTGACGATCGCGGCGATGATGGCGCCGGGCGAACGCTTGAAGCTGTGCCAGAGGTCGCTGTCGGCCGCGCGGGCGAAGAAGGGAGCGATGCGAGCAATCATGATGAGTCCTTTACTTGCTCTGCACGCGCAGACGCGGGTCCACGGCGAAATACAGCAGGTCCACGACCAGGTTGATGACTACGAACATGAAGGCGATCAGCACCAGATAGGCCGCCATGACGGGGATGTCCACCATGCTGATGGCCTGGATGAACAGCAAGCCCATGCCGGGCCACTGGAACACGGTTTCCGTGATGATGGCGAAGGCGATGATGGAGCCCAGTTGCAGCCCGGTGATGGTGATGACGGGCACCATGGTGTTCTTCAGCGCGTGGCGGAAATTGATCAGCCGTTCCGGCAAGCCGCGGGCGCGCGCGAACTTGATGAAGTCGGCGCGCAGCACTTCCAGCATTTCGGCGCGCACCAGCCGCATGATCAGCGTCATCTGGAACAGCGCCAGCGTGATGGCGGGCATGATCAGCGCAAGCCAGCCTGATTTGGTCAGGAAGCCCGTGGTCCACCATCCCAGGCTGACCACGTCGCCGCGCCCGAAGCTGGGCAGCCATCGCAGCTGCACGCCGAAGAACAGGATGAGCAGGATGCCGATCAGGAAGGTGGGCAGCGAGATGCCGGCCAGCGAGATCGCCATGAAGGTCTTGGACAGCACGCCGTGGCGCTTGAGCGCGGTATAGATGCCCATGGGTATGCCCAGGGCCAGCGCCATGACGGCGGACACGAAGGACAGTTCCAGCGTAGCCGGCATGCGTTCTTCGAGCAGCTCGCTGACGGGCCGGCGATGGCGGTAGGACATGCCGAAGTCGCCGCGCACGGCATTGGCCACGAAGTGCGCGTACTGCACCACGAAGGGGTCGTCCAGGCCCAGCTGTTCGCGCAATTCCGCGCGTTGCTCAGGCGTGGTGTCCTGGCCCACCATGCTGGCTATCGGATCGCCCACATAGCGGAACATGGAGAACGCGATCAGCGCCACCGTCAACATCACCAGCACCGACTGGATAAGTCGTTGCGCAATAAAGGAAAGCATTATGGAGTGCCCTCGTTTGCAGATAACGCCGGGCCGCGTTTCCGGTGCAAGCGGGAAGCGGGGCTGGGCCGGGCGCGCCCGGGCGGCTTCTGCCGCCCGGGGCTCACATCGTCAGGAGATCACGACAAGGGATTACGGCAGAACAACATCGCGCAGGTCCAGCACGTCGTCGGCGCGCTGGATGACCTTGATGTTGTCCTTCACGCCCCAGGACATGGGTTGCTGATGCAGCGGCAGATAGCCATAGTCGTTGCGCACGATCTCGAAGGCTTCCTTGATCATGGCGTTGCGCTTGGCCTGGTCGGTTTCGACGCCGATCTTGTCGGTGAGCTCGTCGACCTTCTTGTTGCAGTAGCCGCCCAGATTGAACTGCCCGGCCGCGGTCTTGGCGTTGCGGCACGAGGTAAGGTTCAGCAGCGTGTTGTGCGCGTCGGTGGAGCTGGGCGTCCAACCCAGCATGTACATGCTGGTCTGGTTGCCGGCCTGCAGCAGGATCTTGCCGAAGTATTTGGACTTGGTCTGCGCCAGCAGATTGATCTTGATACCCACGCGCGCCAGCATGCCGGCCACGGCCTGGCAGACCTTTTCGTCGTTGACGTAGCGGTCGTTCGGGCAGTCCATGGTGACCGTGAAGCCCTTGGGATAGCCGGCTTCGGCCAGCAGCTTCTTGGCGCGTTCGGGATCCGGCTTGTAC
>NZ_DATCUY010000110.1:0-6751 GCF_036567245.1 Achromobacter sp.
GGGCCCGGTCGCGGTACTGGCGCCAGAAGCCTGGCCCGCCTCCCTGGCAGACGCCGGCCTGCGGGCCTGGCGCGAGGCCGAGGAAAGCCTGGCGCGGGCTGGATACACACCCACGCCCTGGCATCCGCCCACGACCCTGTCGTTTGCCCGCATGGCGGACGACAACTCCGTGGTGCTGGCCTACGAGGCCTACCGCTATTACGGCGCACTGGCTGAAGATCCCGCGCAGCCGCTTTGGGAAGTGGTGCGCAAGCGCATCGCGGCCGGAGGCCGCATCACGCAGACCGACTACGAAGCCGCACTGCAACGCCGCGCCGCCGACATGGCTGCGTTCGCGCGGGCCATGCAAGGCCTGGACGCCCTGCTGATGCCCGCCTGCGACCAAGCTGCGCAAACCCTTGACGCGGACGACACCCGCCACGCCGGGCTGGGCAAGCTGCTGCGTCCCGCCAACTTCCTCGGTGCGGCCGCCATCTCGCTGCCTGCGGGCTACGATGCCGATGGCATGCCCATGGCGGTGCAGCTGCTGGCGCCCGCCGGCGGCGACGCCGCGCTACTGGACTGCGCTGCTGCGCTGGAGCCAGTGCTGGACCCGGCGCCGCGCCGGCCCGACTTGTCGACCTGGGGCCTGTAAACCCCGCAAGCAAGAAAAAGCCCCCGCAGTGCGGGGGCTGTGCTTGCAGAAGCAGAAAGGCTTACACGGCCTTTTTCAGTTCCTGCACCTTGTCCGTGGCTTCCCACGAGAATTCCGGCTCGGAGCGGCCGAAGTGGCCGTAGGCGGCGGTCTTGGCGTAGATCGGGCGCAGCAGATCCAGCATGTTGACGATGCCCTTCGGACGCAGGTCGAAATGCTCGCGCACCAGCTTGGCGATCTGGTCGTCGGGGATGACGCCAGTACCTTCCGTGTAGACGGTGATATTGATCGGCTCGGCCACGCCGATGGCGTAGCTGACCTGCACCTGGCACTGGCGCGCCAGGCCAGCGGCCACGATGTTCTTGGCCACGTAGCGGGCGGCGTAGGCCGCCGAACGGTCGACCTTGGACGGATCCTTGCCCGAGAACGCGCCGCCGCCATGCGGGCATGCGCCGCCGTAGGTGTCGACGATGATCTTGCGGCCGGTCAGGCCGCAATCGCCTTGCGGGCCGCCGATGACGAAGCGGCCGGTCGGATTGACCAGGAACTTGGTTTGCAGCGTGATCAGGCCTTCGGGGAAGCTGGGCTTGATGATGTCTTCGATCACCGCTTCGCGGATGGTCTCTTGCGAGACTTCCGGCGCGTGCTGGGTCGACAGCACCACCGTGTCGACTTCAGCCGGGCGGCCGTCGATGTAGCGGAACGTCACTTGCGACTTGGCGTCGGGACGCAGCCACGGCAGGCGGCCGTCCTTGCGCAGCTCGCTCTGGCGCTGCACCAGGCGGTGCGCGTACCAGATCGGGGCCGGCATCAGGTCAGGCGTTTCGTCGCAGGCATAACCGAACATCAGGCCTTGGTCGCCCGCACCCTGGTTCAGGTAGTCTTCGGAGCTGCGGTCCACGCCCTGGGCGATGTCCGGCGACTGCTTGTCGTAGGCGACCAGCACCGCGCAGCCCTTGTAGTCGATGCCGTATTCAGTATTGTCGTAGCCGATGCGGCGGATCGTGTCGCGCGCGACCTGGATGTAGTCGACGTTGGCGGTGGTGGTGATTTCGCCAGCCAGCACTACCAGGCCGGTGTTGCACAGCGTCTCGGCTGCAACGCGCGCATTCGGGTCCTGGGTGAAGATCGCGTCCAGGATCGAGTCGGAGATCTGGTCGGCAACCTTGTCGGGATGCCCTTCAGAGACGGATTCGGAAGTAAAGAGAAAGTCGTTATTGGCCACAGATGCGTCCTTGGTGGCCGGCTTTGCCGGCGCATAGGTTCACGAGGCGCGTTGCACCCCCGACCGCATGACATACGCAAATCTGGGCGCGACGCTTTAGCGGATTTGGCAAAACGCGCGCAAAGCGCTACACCCTTGCCGTCGCCCCGCAAGTTGTCGGTTAACTCGGCGACTGGGCTATTTTAAGCGAAAATGCGGTTCTGCCGCCAACGGCCGGGGGCCTAAGCATATTCCCCCAAGCCCAGGCGCACCTCAAGCCCGTCCCACTTTCCTGCCGCATGCTGCTCTTCCTGTTCAGACTATTCGCCGCCCTACCCCTATCCGTCGCGCACGCCGCGGGGCGCCTCGCCGGGCGCGCGATCTACGCCTGGCCGGGCAAGTACCGGCAGCGGCTGCAAGCCAACGCGGTCCAGG
The DNA here is from genome assembly GCF_036567245.1 of Achromobacter sp. GTDB lineage: Bacteria > Pseudomonadota > Gammaproteobacteria > Burkholderiales > Burkholderiaceae_B > Achromobacter. The sequence goes on from NZ_DATCUY010000110.1 coordinate 2,274, forward strand.
CCGGCTACGCGGATCCGGCGTTCGCGCGGCGCGCGGCAGGTGAAATCGGCGCCATGATCCTGGAGAGTCCGCGGGTCTGGTTCCGCAATGAACAAAGCCTGGCCCAGGTGATCTCGGACGACAATGACGTGGTCAGCGCGGCCCGCGCAGAAAACCGCGGCATCCTGTTCCTGACGCCGCATCTGGGCTGCTTCGAGATCACCGCGCGCTACCTGGCACGCCAGATGCCCATGACGGTCATGTTCCGGCCGCCGCGCAAGGACATCCTGGCCCCGCTGCTGGAAACCGCGCGCAACACTTCCGCCGTCAATGCCGTGCCGGCCACTATGCAGGGGGTGCGCGAGTTCGTGCGCGCCCTGCGCCGCGGCGAATCCGTGGGCATGCTGCCCGACCAGGCGCCCAGCGTGGGCGACGGCGTCTGGGCGCCGTTCTTCGGGCGCATGGCCTACACCATGACGCTGCCGGGCAAGCTGGCCACGCAGACGAACGTACCCATCATCCTGACTGCGGGCGAACGGCTGCCCGGGGGCCGCGGCTGGCGCATCCATTACGTGCGCGTGCCCGAGCCGCTGCCTGCCGACGCCGAAGCGCAAGCCGCGCTGCTCAACGCCGCCATGGAAACGCTGATCCGCCGCTGCCCGGAGCAATACCTCTGGAGCTACAACCGCTACAAGACGCCGCGCGGCGCACCGCCGGCACCTGCCTCCGAAACCGCATCCCGGGCCAACTGAAGCGCCGCGCCCCGTCCGCTCCACTTTCCTTACCTATGACTAATTTCAAAACGCGCGCGCTGGTATCCCTGTTGAAATGGTTCGCCCGCATCAAGCCATCGACGCGGCTGCGCATCGGCGCGGGCCTGGGCTGGCTGGCGCCACGGCTGGTCAAATCGCGCGCGCGCATCGTGCGCCGCAATCTCGAACTGTGCTTTCCCGAGCAGCCCGAACAGGTCCGCGAACAGTGGGTCGCCGACCACTTCCGCGCACTGGCGCAATCCATCGTCGACCGTGGCGTACTCTGGTACGGCACGCCCGAGGCCGTCAGGGAAATGGTGACGTTAAGCGGCGTGGACGAAGTCAACGAGCTGATCGCCCAAGGCCGGTCGGTGATCCTGCTGGCGCCCCATTTCATCGCCATGGACGCGGGCGGCACCCGGCTGACGATGGATATCCCCAGCGCCGCCACCATGTATACCCCGCAAAGCGACCCCAACATCGACGCCGTTATGGCCGCAGGACGGGCTCGTTTCAACGAGTCTTTCCTGGTCAGCCGCAAAGACGGCGTGCGCGAACTGATCCGCCACCTGCGCGCGCCCCGCCCTGTCTATTACCTGCCCGATATGGATTTCGGCCGCCAGGGCGCGGTGTTCGCGCCCTTCTTCGGCATCCCGGCGGCAACCCTGCTCGCCACCGCCCAGCTGGCCAGGAAATGGGATGCGGTGGTAATGCCCGTCCTGGGCTTCTGGAATCCGGATAACGGCCGCTATCACATCGAAGTACTCCCAGCGCTGGCCGACTTCCCCGGAACAGACTCCCTGGAAGATGCCACCGCCCGCCTGAACCGCGAGCTGGAATCCTGGGTACGCCGCTGCCCCAGCCAGTACTACTGGGTCCATCGCCGCTTCAAGACGCGTCCGCCGGGCGAACCCAAACTCTACTGAGTCCGCGGCTCGCGCCCCAATATGGGCGATAATCCCGTGATGAACTGGAACTTCACCAAAATGCATGGCGCTGGCAACGATTTCGTCGTGCTCGACGGGGTCCGCCAGACCATCGACATGACGCCCGAGCGCGCCCGCGCCCTGGGCGACCGGCATTTCGGCATCGGCGCCGACCAGATCCTCCTGGTCGAACGCGCCACCCGGCCCGACGCGGATTTCCGCTATCGCATATTCAATTCCGACGGCAGCGAAGTCGAACACTGCGGCAACGGCGCACGCTGCTTCGTGCGCTTCGTGCATGAACAGGGTCTGTCCGATCGCAACCCGCTGCGCGCCGAGATCGCCACCGGCATCCTGGTGCTGGACCAGGGCGACGACGAGCAGGTCACCGTCGACATGGGCAGCACGCGCTTCGAACCCTCAGCCCTGCCCTTCGACACCGCCGGGCTGGCCTCGCGCGTCCAAGGCCAGGACACGCTGTGGGAACTGGAGCTGGACGCCCCCGCCGGCCTGCCGCGCACGGTCGCACTGTCGGCCGTGGCCATTTCCAACCCGCACGCCGTGCAGGTCGTGGACGACGTCGACACCGCGCCCGTATCCATTCTCGGCCCGCTGATCGAAACCCATCCGCGCTTCCCGCGCCGCGTCAACGCCGGCTTCATGCAGGTCATGGACCGCAACAACATCCGTCTGCGCGTGTTCGAACGCGGCGCCGGCGAGACCCTGGCCTGCGGCACCGGCGCCTGCGCCGCTGTCGCAGCCGGCATCCGCCGCGGCCTGCTGGACTCGCCGGTGCGCGTGCAAGCGCGCGGCGGCGTGCTGACCGTCGCCTGGAACGGCGAGCAACTGCGCATGACCGGACCGGCCGAGTCCGTCTTCACGGGGCAGGTCGACATCGACAAGCTCGTCTTCTCCATGGGACTGAACCGATAAGCCATGACTGATACCGCTATTACCGCCCAGGACATCGCTGGTTTCCTGCAAGACAATCCCGACTTCTTCGACCAGCACGCGGACGTCTTCGCGACCCTGCAGGTGCCGCATCCGCACGGCTCGCGCGCCATTTCGCTGGGCGAACGCCAGATCCTGACCCTGCGCGAGCGCAATCGCGAACTCGAATGGCGCCTGAACGAGCTGGTGCGCAACGCCAGCGCCAATGAAAGCATTGGCACGCACGTGGCCAAATGGTGCTGCCGCCTGCTGTCCGAATGCGATCCGCAGCATGTGCCGGGCGAGATCGCCCTGGGCTTGGCCGAACAATTCGAACTGAACCACGTGGCGCTGCGCCTGTGGGACCTGTCCGAATTGCCCGCCACCGGCTACGGCGAACCCGTCACCCAGGACGTGCGCACCTTCACCGACAGCCTGAAGACGCCCTACTGCGGCACCGACACCGAATTCGAAGCGGCCGGCTGGCTGGACGCCAAGCCCAAGTCGCTGGCGCTGGTGCCGCTGCGCCTGGAAGCCGACGGCCCCGCCGTCGGTCTGTTAGTGCTGGGCTCGGACGACACCGAACGCTTCACGCCCGAAATGGGCACGACCTTCCTCGAATCCATCAGTCAGCTGGCTTCGGCGGCGCTGCATCGCCTGAATCCGGCCTCACCCAAGGCCTAGCCGGGACGGGCGGACGCCATGCCGAAAGCCACGCAAGCGCAAGACGCGGCCCCGCCCGAAACTCCCCTGCCGGACGCAATGAGCGCCTGGCTGCGCCATCTGGAAACCAACCGGCGCTATTCGCCTCACACACTCGACGGCTACCGCCGCGAACTGCGTTTCCTGCGCGAACTTGCCGACCACGCCAAGCTGCCGCTGGACAAGATCGGCAACGGCCACATCCGCCAGTTCGTGGCGCGCCTGCACGCCCAGGGCCGCGGGCCGCGCAGCCTGGCGCGCACCCTGGCGGCCTGGCGCGGCTTCTATCAATGGTGGGCGCCGGCCATCGAGCTGGCCGGCAATCCCGTGGCCGGCGTGCGAGCGCCCAAGGCGCCGCGCAGCCTGCCCAAAGCCTTGTCCGTTGAACAGACCCAGGCCCTGCTGGACCGCGCCCCCGCGCAAGTCGCGACCGAACCTGCCGCGCTACGCGATCAGGCCATGTTCGAACTGCTCTATTCCAGCGGTCTGCGGCTGTCGGAGCTGGTCGGCCTGGACCTGCGCTACGAACGGTCCGGCAACTATGAGTCGCGCGGCTGGCTGAGCCTGGAAGAGGCCGAGGTCATCGTGCTGGGCAAGGGCGGCAAGCGCCGCTCGGTGCCCGTGGGCCAGGCCGCCCTGGAAGCCCTGCGCAAATGGATCGCGGTGCGGTCGCAGCTGGCGCCCTTCAGCGCACAGTCCGAGGACGCGGCCGCGCTGTTCCTGGGTGCGCGCGGACGCCGCATCTCGCCGCGCGTGGTGCAGTTGCAGCTGGCGCGCATCGCGCAACAGGCCGGCGTGCCCACGCATGTGCATCCGCACGTGCTGCGCCACAGCTTCGCCAGCCATGTGCTGCAGTCCGCGCAGGATCTGCGCGCCGTGCAGGAAATGCTGGGCCACGCCAACATATCCACCACCCAGATCTATACGCGGCTGGATTTCCAGCATCTGGCCCGCGCCTACGACCAGGCGCATCCGCGCGCCGGGCGTAAATCCTGAACGCCCCAGGCCGGCTCAGTCAGGCGAGGACGGCGCCGCAAGCTTGCGGGACCGGCCCCTAGCCGCCTCCCGCGATCACACCACCCAGCAGCATCACGCCCAGCAACAGCACCGCCAGCGCCGCCAGCGCTTCCACCCCGTAGCGCAGGCGCGCCGCGCCCGCTCCGGACAAGCGGCTGCCGATGCGCGTGGC
>NZ_DATCUY010000111.1:0-5523 GCF_036567245.1 Achromobacter sp.
TTCAGGCCGCGGCGGCGCGGGCGTGCTGCTCCAGCTGTTCCTTCAGGCCGGGCTGCAGCTTGAGCTGGCGGGCCAGTTCGTCCAGGTAGGCGCGCTCCATATAGCTTTCCTCGTCCACCACCAGCAGGCTGGCGAGGTACATCTCGGCGGCCATCTCCGGCGTGCGGGCGGACTGCGCCACCGCGGCCGGATCCAGCGGCCGCGACAGTTCGGTTTCCAGCCAGCGGCGGTCCTGGGCGTCCGAGGACAGCTTGGACAGTTCGGTTTCGAGCAGGGCGCGTTCTTCGGGGCCGATATGGCCGTCGGCCTTGGCCGCGCCGATCATGGCGGTGAGCACGGCGGTGCTGTGCTGTTCGGCTTCCGGCGCGGGCAGGCGATCCAGCGTCTGGGGCGGCGCGGCGGGAGCGCCGGCCTGGTTGCGTTGCCAGTCGCCATAGGCGCGGTAGGCCAGGGCGCCCAGCGCCGCCATGCCGCCGTACATGGCGACCTTGCCGCCGATCTTGCGGGCTTTCTTGCTGCCCAGCAGCAGCCCCAGCGCGCCCGCGCCCAGCGCGCCGCCGCCCAGACCGGTCAGAAAGGATGAACCTTTGCCGCCGGTGGCGTTCTGCACGCGGTTGGTGGTGTCCGACAGCAGTCCTTGCCCGGACTGCAGCAGTTGGTCGAGTAATTGTCTGGCGCTCATGCGGCCCCCTTAAAGATGTGCTCAGGTATTGCGGATAGAGATATCCGACCGGGGCCGGAGCCAGAAGTTCAGCTTACAGTCAGTTGCTTGCGCCGGGTGGCGTCGTCGGGGGGCTGCCAGGTGCTACAACGTGGTCTGGGGCGGCCGCGGCGGCCGCCCGCCAGGACCCGTTACCAGGAGACAGGACCCATGAGCATCCGCGTGCGCCAGAATGCGCCCAACACGCTGCAATTCACCGCCACGGCCGAAGGCCACGATTTGCCGCTGGATATGCCCCAGCCGCAGGGCGCCGGCCCTGATCCGCATGACTATTTCGATACCGCGCTGGGCGGCTGCAAGGCCATGACCCTGATGGTCTACGCGCAACGCAAAGGCCTGCCGCTGGAGTCGGTGGGGGTGGAAGTGGTGCGCGACGCCGGCGAGGAGCGCAAGGGCATCTACCGCCTGACGGCCAAGCTGACGCTCAATGGCGAGCTGTCCGACGCGCAGATCGACGAGCTGCTGGCGGTGGCCGAGAAGTGCCCGGTGCACAAGCTGATGACGGCGGTGGACGTGCAGGTGTCCACCGTGGTGGTGCAGCCGGCCTGAGCGGGCCGGCTGCTGCGGCCGGGGCCGATGACCCCGCCGCGAGCGGCTTTAGTCTTCCATGCCCGGGACGATGGTCGAGAAACCGGCGTCCACGTGGGTGATTTCGCCCGTCACGCCGGCGGCCAGGTCCGACAGCATGAAGGCGGCGACGTTGCCCACGTCTTCGATGGTGACGTTGCGGCGCAGGGGCGCCTGGGCTTCCACGAACTTCAGGATGGCCGAAAAGTCCTTGATGCCGCTGGCGGCCAGGGTCTTGATGGGGCCTGCGGAAATGCCGTTGGCGCGGATGCCGCGCGGACCCAGCGCCGTGGCCAGGTAGCGCACGCTGGCTTCCAGCGAGGCCTTGGCCAGGCCCATGGTGTTGTAGTTCGGAACCACGCGCTCGGCGCCCAGGTAGGTCAACGTCAGCACGGAGCCGTTACGGCCTTCCATCAGCGGCAGCGCGGCCTTGGCCATGGCGGCGAAGCTGTAGGCCGAGATGTCATGCGCGATGCGGAAGCCCTCGCGCGACAGGCCGTCGAGAAAGTTGCCGGCGATGGCTTCTCGCGGGGCGAAGCCGATGGAATGCACCAGGCCGTCCAGGCCGTCCCAGTGCTGGCCGAGTTCGGCGAAGGCGCCTTCGATCTGGCTGTCTTCGGCCACATCGCAGGGCAGCACGATCTTGCTGCCGAATTCGGCGGCGAATTCGCCCACGCGGTCCTTGAAGCGGTCGCCCACGTAGGTGAACGCCAGTTCGGCGCCTTGCTGGTGACAGGCGCGCGCAATGCCGTAGGCGATGGATCGGTTGGAAAGCACCCCGGTGACCAGGATGCGCTTGCCGGCGAGAAAGCCCATATATCTATCCTTTGATTTTTTCCCTCTGGAGACCGCCTATTTTAAGGAGTTTGCGCGGTTTCGCGATATGAAAAAACCGGGGGCCGGATCTGCCCGGATTGCGCTTCAGGACGGCGGTTCGGGCGGCGGGAACAGGCGCACGAAGCTGGCGAGCAAGGGATCGCGCTGGTCGGCGCGCCAGACCAGTTCAAGATCGAATGCCAAGTCTATGCCGCCGACTTCCTTGAAGACGACGCCGGCGGGGCCATGCTGCCTGAATGAAGCGGGAATGATGGCGCAGCCCAGTCCGGCCGACACCAGGCCGAGGATGGTGGGAAGATCAGTGGCCACGGCGGCCGGCCGTGTCAGCGGAATGCCGGCGGCCTTCAGGATGCGCACCAGCGCGTCATAGTGGGAGGGCGACCCGGCGCGCGGGAACAGGATGAATTTCTGGCCCGCCAGGTCCTTGAGCGAGCGGACTCTTCCCAAGCCGCGCGCCACTGCCGCGGGCATGGCGAGGACCATGCGGTCCTCATAGATTTTCATTCCTTCCACTTCGCTATCCAGCGGCGAGCGCCAGGCGACGACACCCGCGTCCAGCTCGTGGCGCTTGATCGCATCCAGCTGCCAGGCCGACAGGCCGGGCTCCACCATCACGTCGGTATCGGGCGAGGCGTGCGACAAAGCCGCGATCGCCTCCCCCAGGCCGGGCAGCCAGCTATAGCCGGGCATGACGCCGATCTTCAGTGTGCCTGCCTTGCCATTGGCCGCCAGCGCCACCTGTGCCCGCAGCGCTTCGCTGCCCGCCAGCATCAACTTCGCCTGGGCCAGCAGGGCCTCGCCGGCACGCGTGAGCGCCACGCCGCGAGGCAGCCGCACCAGCAGTTGCGCGCCGAATTCCTCTTCCAGGGCCATCATCTGGCGCGACAGCGCGGGCTGGGCGATATGCAAAGCCTTGGCCGCTCCCGCGACGCTGCCGGCGGCGCATACGGCCACGAAATAGCGCAACTGCCTCAACTCCATGCCATGCCTCCCAGGCATACGTTATACGCACCAAAAGTATTTGTTGCGAATGCATCAAATACCTATATTTTCCCACTGGATCCCATAACGTATACCCAAAAGGTCTATGACGAAACCGACATTCCGCGAGTCGCCGCTGTTGCGTGACCGACGGGTCGCGCATTTGCCCGCGCGCAACCCGCAGTGCGCGACGGCGTTCACCGACATCGATCTCGACGCGCCGGGCCGCCAAGCAGGCTTTCTGCATATTCCGCAGTCTCCTCACGACGACGCCTGGGGCACGGTACGCATACCCATGGCGGTGCTGGCGAATGGCGACGGACCCACGGTCATCCTGGAAGGCGGCAACCATGGGGACGAATACGAAGGGCAGATCGTGCTGGGCGAACTCATCCGCGATCTGCCGCTGGACCGCGTCCGGGGCCGCCTGATCGTCATGCCTTCGCTCAATGCGCCGGCTGCGGAGGCCGGCCTGCGCACCTCGCCGCTGGACGGCAAGAACCTGAACCGCACGTTTCCCGGCGACCATGCCGGCAGCATCACGGAACAGATCGCCGCCTATGTCAGTGACCAGTTGTTCTCGCGCGGCGACGCATTCCTGAGTCTGCATTCCGGCGGCTCGTCCCTGGACATCATTCCCAGCGCGCTGGTACAGCCTTCGAAAGATGCAGAGCAGACCCAACGCAATATCGACGCCGTGATGGCCTTCGGCGCGCCGTTCAACGTGCTGCTGGACACGCTTGGGGACACGCGCACCAGCGTCGCCACGGCGGTGGCTGCGGGACTCACCTGCGTCAGCACCGAGATGGCGGGGCGCGGCACCGTGACGGACAGCGCGCTCGCGCTATGCCGCGCCGGCGCCTTGCGCGTGCTGGCGCATTGGGGCGTGCTGGACCAGGCCTGTGCCCAGCCGCTGGCGGCGCAGTCCGCGCCCCTGTGCAAGGTCAGCGGCGCGAAGTCCTACGTCATCGCCTCGGAGCGGGGCGTGTTCGAGGCTTACCATCGGCATGGCGAGGCCGTCGAAGCCGGCCAGCCCGCGGGCCGCATCCACCAGACCTTCGATCCGCGGCGCGCGCCGGTCGAACTGGCTTACGGGACCAGCGGCGTTGTCTTCGCCAAGCGCCATCCCGGCATCGTCGTGCCCGGCAACGTCTGCTGCGTGGTGGCCAGCGCGGCCTGAGGCCGCAGCCCGATTCACTTTTTCAGAAAACAGAACATGGCAATCCATATCGAAACCCCGGCGCTGGCATCGCGCGCTTTCTCTCTGCGCAGCGGCAAGGACGTGCGCCTGAAGATGGAGGCGCTGCAGCCTAGCGGCTCGTTCAAGGCGCGCGGCATAGGCCATGCCTGCCAGATCTACAAATCCCGCGGCGCCCGGCGCTTCATCTCTTCGTCCGGCGGCAACGCCGGTTATGCGGTGGCCTACGCCGGCCGCATGCTGGCCACGCCGGTGACCGTGGTGGTGCCGGCCACGACTTCGGAGCGCGCCAAGAGCCTGATCCGTTCCGAAGGCGCGGAAGTGATCGTGCACGGCGCCTCCTGGATGGAGGCCAACGCCCGCGCGCTGGAACTCATGACGCCGACGGACGCGTTCCTGCATCCCTTCGATGATCCCTTGCTGTGGGAGGGGCACGCAACCATGATCGACGAGCTGGCCCAGCAGGGTGGGCGGCCGGATGTGGTCATCTGCTCGGTCGGCGGCGGCGGGCTGCTGTGCGGCGTGGTCGAAGGCCTGCGGCGCAACGGCTGGGCAGAGGTGCCGGTGATCGCGGCCGAGACGGCCGGCGCGGATTCCTACGCCCAGGCCCTGAGCGCGGGGGCGCCGGTGCTGTTGCCCGAAATCAGGTCGATTGCGACGTCATTGGGCGCGCGCCAGGTCTGCGACCGTGCGCTGGACCTGGCGAAAGAGCATCCTATCGGGAGCGTCGTCGTATCGGACGCCGCCGCGGTGGCGGCCTGCGAAGATGTGCTGCTGGAGCACCGTGTCCTGGTCGAACCCGCCTGCGGCGCGTCGGTGGCGGCGCTGGACAGCGGTTCGGAATTCCTGAAGAGCGCCCGCTCGGTGGCGGTCATATTGTGCGGCGGCGTGGGCGTCACGGCGGGCCAGCTGGAGCAATGGAGCGCGCAGTTCGCCGCGCAGTCCCGCTAGCGGGCCGCCGGGCATAAAAAAAGGCGCGTCCCGCGGGACGCGCCTTTTGCATTCAAGCGGCGATCAGCCGCGGGCGTTGGTGCCCGGCACGCGCAGCTGCGAGCCCACCTTCAGGGCGCTGCCCTTGATGTTGTTGAGTGCGCGCAGCGCGTCGACCGAGGTGCCGTACTGCTTGGCCAGCGAGAACAGCGTGTCGCCCTGGCGCACCTTGTGGGTGCGGACATTGGGGCGGGCGCTGGCGACGCGGGCAGCCGGCGCTTGCGCGGCG
>NZ_DATCUY010000112.1:0-12769 GCF_036567245.1 Achromobacter sp.
GGGCCAGGCGCTGGCCGGCGTGGCGCAGCGCGGCGTACAACGCGGGCGCCTCGGCGCGGTCGGCGTCGCTCAGATAGCGGTTGCGCGAGGACAACGCCAGGCCGTCCTCGGCGCGCACGGTCTCGTGCGCCAGCACGTCCACGGGCAGCTGGAACTGGCGGCACATATTGCGCACCACCATCAGCTGCTGGTAGTCCTTCTTGCCGAACACGGCCACGCGCGGCTGTACGCAGGAAAACAGCTTCAGCACCACGGTGCTGACGCCTTCGAAGAAGCCGGGGCGGAACTCCCCTTCCAGGATATCGCCCAGGTCGTCGGGCGGCTGCACGCGGAAGCTTTGCGGCTCGGGATACATCTCGCGCTCGTTCGGCGCGAACAGCACATAGACGTCACGCTCGCGCTCCAGCTTCTCGATGTCGGCGGCGAGCGTGCGGGGATACTGGTCGAAGTCCTCGTTGGGGCCGAATTGCAGGCGGTTCACGAAGATGCTGGCCACCACCGGGTCGCCATGCTGGCGCGCCAGCTTCATCAGGGACAAGTGGCCTTCATGCAGGTTGCCCATGGTGGGCACGAACGACACGCGATTCTGTCCGCGCAGGTGATCGCGCAATTCCTGGATGGTGTGTACGACTTTCAAGGGGACTCTCCGGGGTTGGGGGCAGCCCGGTCAGGATCAGGCCGCGACCGCCGCCACGCTGGTATAGGCCAGGCGCACGTAGATGGGAGCATAGGGCTCGGCCTGCGTAATTTCCAGCAAGGACTCGCGGGCCAGTTCCAGCATGGCGATGAAATGCACGACGACCACGGCCGCGGGCGCGCCTTCGCGGACGCGCTCCATGAACAGATCGCCGAATTCCATGAAGCGCACGTCGTTCAGGCGCCGCAGGATGTGCGTCATGTGATCACGTACGGACAGCTGTTCGCGCGTGATGTGGTGATGCTGGTTCAGCTTGGCCCGCTTCATGATGTCGGCCCAGGCCGCCCGCAGGTCGTCCACGCTGACCTCGGGCAGCATGCGCTCCACGCTCAGGTCGGCGACCGCCTGGCTGCTGACGAAATCGCGGCCCAGCTGCGGCATCGCATCCAGCTTTTGAGCGGCCAGCTTCATCTGCTCGTATTCGAGCAGGCGGCGCACGAGTTCGGCGCGCGGATCTTCCGGCTCTTCGCCGGTGTCGGTCTTCTTGACCGGCAGCAGCATGCGCGACTTGATCTCGATGAGCATCGCCGCCATCAGCAGGTACTCCGCGGCCAGTTCCAGGTTGTGGATGCGGATCTGGTCCACATACGACAGGTACTGCCGCGTGACATCCGCCATGGGGATGTCCAGAACATTGAAGTTCTGCTTGCGGATCAGGTAGAGCAGCAGGTCCAGCGGCCCTTCAAACGCTTCCAGGAACACTTCCAGCGCATCCGGCGGGATGTACAGGTCCGTGGGCATCTGGAACAGCGGCTCGCCATACAGGCGCGCGTACGCCACGCTGTCGACGGTGTCAGGAGTGCTGTCGACGGGCGGTTCCACTAGCGCGGCCAGGGCGTCGCCCGGGACGGAAGCGTGTTGGGCCATGATTGCCGCAATGGGCTCAATCGGCCTGGTAGACGTACGGCTTTTGCGGCACGCGGGCGGCGCGGAAGCCTTCCAGCAGTTCCGAATCCTGCGGTTTGTCCCAAAGACGGGCGCGGCCCTCGCGCTGGCGCTCTTCGGTGCCAGGATGCGATTGCTTGAAGTCTTTCAGGAAAAGGGTGATCTCGGATTCGTAGTTGGTCGCCATGGCACCAATTTCAATGGGTTTCGGATGTAGGGAGTTTACTTCACGGCAGCCACCCCCCCGGCGTTACAATCTCGCGGCACCCATCGCCCCCTCCCGCCATGTCCGCAGAATCCGCAGCAGCAGCCCGTCCCGCTCCTCTTTCCAGTGAGCAAGCAGCGCGCGCGGCGCGCATGATTCCCTTCATCGTAGGCTGTGCGCTGTTCATGCAGATGCTGGACGCCACCGTGGTGGCCACCGCCCTGCCGGCCATGGCCCGCGCCCTGGGATCCACCCCCGTGCGGCTGAACGTGGCCATTACGTCCTACCTGCTGTCGGTGGCGGTTTTCGTGCCCGTCAGCGGCTGGGCAGCCGACCGCTACGGGGCGCGGCGGGTGTTCGTGGCGGCGATCGGCCTGTTCACGCTCAGTTCAGTGGCCTGTGCGCTGTCCCAGGATCTGCCGCAGCTGGTCCTGGCCCGCATCGTCCAGGGGATGGCGGGCGCGATGATGGTGCCGGTGGGGCGGATCATCCTGCTGCGCACCGTGCCCAAGCAGGACCTGCTGAAGGCCATGTCCTTTCTCTCCATTCCGGCCCTGCTGGGTCCGGTGATCGGACCGCCGCTGGGCGGCTTCATGGTCACCTACATGTCCTGGCACTGGATCTTCCTGATCAATATCCCCATCGGGATCCTGGGCATTTTCCTGGTGCTGCGCTATGTCGCGGAGATCCGCGAGGAATCCGCCCCGCGCCTGGATTGGCCGGGCTTCCTCCTCAGCGCGATCTGCCTGGCGACCCTGGTCAGCGGCTTCGAGGCCATCGGCCGCGACGTCATGCCGCTGTCGATGCTGCTGGGGCTGATCGCAGTCGGCACGGTCTGCGGCCTGCTCTACGGCTGGCACGCCAAGCGTACGGAGCATCCCATCATCGACCTGTCGCTGATGCGGATCCCCACCTTCGCCATCTCCACGCTGGGCGGCAATCTGTGCCGCTTCGCCGTGGGCGCCACGCCTTTTCTGCTGGCCATGCTGCTGCAGGTAGGCTTCGGCCTGACCCCGTTTGCGGCCGGCCTTATCACCTTCGCCAGCGCAGCGGGCGCGCTGCTGATGAAGTTCGTGGCCACCCCCATCGTGAAGCACTTCGGCTTTCGCCGGGTGCTGACCGTGAACGCCGTGCTGGCGGGCGCGTTCATCGTGATCTGCGGCGCCTTCACGCCCACCACGCCGGTGTGGCTGATGATCGCCATCCTGCTGGTCGGCGGCTTTTTCCGTTCGCTGCAATTCACCGGGGTAAATACGCTAACCTATGCCGACATTCCCCCGTCCAAGATGAGCCGCGCCAGCAGTTTCGCTGCCATGGCGCAACAGCTCGGCATCAGCCTGGGCGTGGGCGTGGCCGCGGTGACGCTGAACGTCAGCATGTCCTTGCGCGGCGCGGAAACGCTGGCGATCCGCGACGTGGTCGCGGGCTTCATCGTCGTCGGGGTGCTGTGCATGGCCTCGACTTTCTCCTTTAGACGCCTCGATCCTCTGGCCGGGGCACACCTGAACGGCGCCAAACAAAGTGACGACGAATGAATTTGTCCTAGCCCTGGACCAGGGCACGACCAGCTCCCGCGCAATCGTGTTCGACCGCGCCGGCGTGGTGCGCGGCGTGGGCCAGCGCGAATTCCGCCAGCACTACCCGCGGCCAGGCTGGGTCGAGCACGACGCCAGCGAAATCTGGCACAGCCAGCTGGACGTGGCCCGCGAGGCCCTGCGCAATGCCGGCGCGACCGCCGCCGACATCGCCGCCATAGGCATCACCAACCAGCGCGAAACCACCCTGATCTGGGAACGCGCCACGGGCCGCCCGCTGGCCCGCGCCATCGTCTGGCAGGACCGCCGCACGGCGCCGATGTGCGACCAGCTGCGCCAGGACGGCCACGCAGATTTCCTGCAATCCCGGACCGGCCTGGTGCTGGACGCCTATTTCTCCGGCACCAAGCTCGCCTGGCTGCTGGACCACGTACCCGGAGCGCGCCAGATGGCCGACCGCGGCGAGCTGGCCTTCGGCACCGTGGACACCTGGCTGATCTGGCAACTGACCGGCGGCGCGGTGCACAGCACCGATCCGAGCAATGCGTCGCGCACCATGTTGTTCGATCTGCACACCCAGGACTGGAACGACGAGATCCTGGCGTTGCTCAAGATCCCGCGCAGCGTGCTGCCGACAATCGCGCCCAGCAGCGCGGTGGTGGGCGAAGCCCTGCCCGAATGGCTGGGCGGCTCCATCCCCATCGCCGGCGTGGCCGGCGACCAGCAGGCCGCCACCTTCGGCCAGGCCTGCTTCACGCCGGGCATGGCGAAGAACACCTACGGCACCGGCTGCTTCATGCTGATGAACGTGGGCGAAAAGCCGGTGCAATCCCGCAACCACCTGCTGTCCACGGTAGGCTGGGGCCTGCCCCAGGCCGGCAATGGCGGCTGGCGCCCGACCTACATGCTGGAAGGCGGCGTGTTCGTGGCGGGCGCCGCGGTGCAATGGCTGCGCGACGGACTGGGCATCATCCAGCGCTCGGAAGAAATCGAATCCCTGGCCGCCAGCGTGGCCGACACCGACGACGTCTTCATGGTTCCGGCCTTCGCCGGCCTGGGCGCACCGCATTGGGACCCCTATGCGCGAGGCACGCTGGTGGGCCTGACCCGCGGCACCACCCGCGCCCACATCGCCCGCGCGACGCTGGAATCCATCGCGCTGCAAAGCGCGGAACTGCTGACCTGCATGAACGGCGACAGCGGCATCGCACTGACCGAACTGCGCGTGGACGGCGGCGCGGCCCGCAACGACCTGCTGATGCAGATGCAGGCGGACCTGCTAGGCGTCCCGGTGGTCCGTCCGCGCGTATCGGAATCGACTGCGCTGGGGGCCGCGGGATTGGCGGGACTGGCGGTGGGATTCTGGTCGGGACTGGATGAATTCGCCTCGAAGTGGCAGGCGGAGCGGACGTTCGAGCCGACTTGGCCGGAGTCCGTGCGGGCAGCGCGGATGAAGCGGTGGAGACAGGCTGTGGAGTTGTCCAAGGGCTGGTCGGACAGTGCTGGGAAGTAGGCGGGATTTTTAGCTTCCTGGCTATGTAGCTGCCTGGTGTTGATTTCCGTGGGGATTCGTTGGTGGAGCTTTGGACTTCGATGGTCCCAGTTCTTTCGTAGGCCGCCCATCGGCACGGGCGCCTGAGTGGCGGGCGCCCACGATTGCGGTCCGGAGCCTTCGCTCCGGACTTGCCTCGGCGGCCCCCCCCGTCGTCATCTTCGTCCAGGCCTTCGGCCTTCCCTTCAGATTCCCTCGGGCGCATCGAGGTTGCCCGCCACTCAGGCGCCCGCGCCGACGGGCTACTTGTATCTTGGCCTGATGCTCTGCTAGAGCCGTGGTCAGGGACGATTCTTGGGCTGCCCGCCATTCTCGGCCGCGCGGGCGGCCGAGAATGACATACGTGATTTCTTAAATTTCGATTGTGTTCGCTTGCGCGAATGCGACGAAGGGTTTGCTATTGGTCCCCAGCTCTTGGGGGGTGGGCGGTGATGGGTGGCGCGCGACGGGCAGCCGCTTGCGCATGCGGATCCGGACGCGCGCCACCCATCCGGCATCCGCGTTGAGTGACGATTACTGGCCGACCCGCGCACTTGGCCAGCACCCCAAAAAAGCGCCCTACCAAGCTCAGTCCCGATTCTCGATTGCCATAAGCATCACCACGAGAACACCCCACCACCAGCGCGCAGCGCCATCGCACGACGCAAGACACCGCGTAAGCCCCAAAAGGCCGCCCGCGCGGCCGGCCTGGGGCGGGCCCCGCAAGACACGCCAACACCCACTATCCGTGGCCAGAACGCCAAGCACACCGACCGCCCCAGCGCCCGTGAAGATTCAACCAGCCGAGCCTGTCGCGTCGGGGGCCTGCGGGACGCGGGGCGTCGATAAGCCCGACGGAATCCGAAGGAACCGCCGTAGGCGGTGACGAGGATGAGGAAGGGGAAGTCCGGAGCGAACGCTCCGGACCGCAATCGTTGCCCCGCGTCCCGCAGGCCCCCGACGCGACAGGCGTCTTAAGAACCAGCAATCCGAATCAAGAACCAACCCCACCGCAACAAAACCAAGATCAAGCCACCCGAACCCCACCAATAGAAACCACACTCGCACTAAACCCCTTCAACAACTCCCCCCTCCGCAAAGCCACCCTCTCCATCGCCGCCTCCTTCACATGCCCGTACCCCCGTATCTCCTCGGGCAAACTGGCCAAGGCCACCGCACGCTCCAGGTTCCCGCGGTTCAATTTCGACAGGATCGCGGTCATCGTCTCCCGGTACTCGCGCATCAGCTCGCGTTCGGCGCGGCGCTCGGCCGTATAGCCGAACAGGTCCAGCTTCGTCCCGCGCAAGCCGCGCATCTTCGCCAGCACACGGAAAACCCGCAACATCCCCGGACCGTAGCTGCGCTTGATCAGGTGGCCGTCCTTGTCGCGCCGCGCGAACAGCGGCGGCGCCAGGTGGAAGCGCAGCTTCCAGTCGCCTTCGAACTGCGCCTGTACGCGCTTGAGGAACTCGCCGTCTGAGTACAGCCGCGCGACTTCGTACTCGTCCTTGTAGGCCATCAGCTTGAAGTAGTAGCGCGCCACCGCCAGCGCCAGCCGGCTGGTGCCCGTGGCCTCGCGCTCGGCGCGCGCCACCTTGTCCACCAGCTCGGTGTATTGCCGGGCGTAGGCCTCGTTCTGGTATTCGGTCAGGAAGGCTTTGCGCACCGCCACCAGCTGCTCCAGCTCGCCCGCGGGTTTCTTCAATTCCAGCACCGGACTGGCGACGCGCGGGCGCTTGAGTTCGATGATGCCCTCAGGCTGAGAAGGCGCGCCGCCGTTGGCGATCAAGCGCTTCACCGCCGCCAGGTCGTCAGCAGCGCGGCGCCCCCAGGCGAAGGCGGCGAGGTTGTTCGGCACCTGCTGGCCGTTCAGTTCAATGGCGCGCAGGAGAGCCTCCTGCGACAGCGGGATCCAGCCCTTCTGATAGGCGTAGCCCATCATCAGCGGATTGGAATAGATCGCGTCGCCCAGCAGGCCCACCGCCAGTGCGGCCGCGTCGAAGGTGGCCAGGTGCTCTTTGCCGCAGGCGGCCGCCAGGTCGGCGGTCAGGCTGGCGCCCGGCAGCGTCCAGTCCGGATTGCTGACGAAGGCCGCCGTGGGCGCGGTGTCGCTGTTGAGCAGCACGCGCGTGCGATCCGGATTCAGCCGCGCCATGGATTCCGCGCTGGTGGCCACGACCAGGTCGCCGGCCAGCAGCAGGTCGGCTTCGCCCATGGCGACCCGCGTGTTCAGCAGCTGGTCCGGCGTCTGCGCCAGCACCACGTGCGAATACACCGCGCCGCCCTTCTGCGCCAGGCCCGCCATGTCCAGCACCGAACAGCCCTTGCCCTCCAGGTGCGCGGCCATGCCCAGCAACTGGCCGATGGTGACCACGCCCGTACCGCCCACGCCGGCGATGAAGACGCCGTAGGGCTGGTGCAGTTCGCGCGCGGCCGGATGCGGCACGTCCTCGTCGATGGCGCCGTCCTGCGCCAGGGCGCCCGGCTTCTTGAGCTTGCCGCCTTCCACGGTCACGAAGCTGGGGCAAAAGCCCTTCAGACAGGAGAAATCCTTGTTGCAACTGGACTGGTTGATCGTGCGCTTGCGACCGAACTCGGTGTCCAGCGGCTCCACCGACAGGCAGTGCGATTTCTGCGAACAGTCGCCGCAGCCCTCGCATACGCGCTCGTTGATGAGCACGCGGCGGGCCGGGTCCGGGTAGGCGTTGCGCTTGCGGCGGCGGCGCTTCTCGGTGGCGCAGGTCTGGTCGTAGATCAGCACCGATACTGCGGGATGCTCGCGCAATTCACGCATCACCGTGTCCAGTTCATCGCGCGGGCGCACCGGCACGCCTGGCGCCAGTCCTTCGATCTGCTTGTACTTGCCGGGATCGTCAGTGACCACCACGATCTTCTCGATACCCTCGGCGGCCATCTGCTGGCTGATCATCGGCACGCTCAAGGGGCCGTCCACCGGCTGCCCGCCGGTCATCGCCACGGCGTCGTTGAACAGGATCTTGTAGGTGATCGGCACCTTGGCCGCCACCGCCGCGCGTATCGCCAAGAGGCCCGAATGGAAGTAAGTGCCGTCGCCCAGGTTGGCGAACACGTGCTTTTCCTCGGTGAACGGCGCCTGCCCCACCCAGGGCACGCCCTCGCCGCCCATCTGCGTAAAGACGTCGGTGCTGCGGTCCATCCATCTGACCATGTAGTGGCAGCCGATACCGGCCATCCCGCGCGACCCCTCCGGCAGGCGGGTCGAGGTGTTGTGCGGACAGCCCGAACAGAACCAGGGTTTGCGCTCTTCGACCACGCGCGGACGCGCCAGCGCCTGTTCGCGGCCGCTGATGAAGGCCAGGCGCGCCTCGATGCCGGCGCGCACGTCAGCGGGCAGTTCGAAGCGCAGCAGGCGCGCGGCGATGGCGCGCGCGACCATGGCGGGCGAGAATTCGTAATGCGCCGGCAACAGCCAATTGCCTTGCGGCACCGACCACTCACCGCCGTCCTTGTCGTCGAACTTGCCGACCACGCGCGGAATCTTCTTGCCGCTGCCGATCCAGCTGAACAGCTCCTCCTTCAGCTGATACTCCAGCACCTGGCGCTTTTCCTCGACCACCAGGATTTCGTCCAGGCCTTCGGCGAAACGCTGCATGCCGGTGGATTCCAGCGGCCAGACCATGCCTACCTTGAACAGGCGCAGGCCGATACGCTGGCACACGGCCTCGGACAACCCCAGGTCCGATAGCGCCTGACGCGTGTCCAGATAAGCCTTGCCGGACGTCATGATGCCGAAGCGCGCGTCGCGCTGCGGCACGTGCCAGAGTTCGCGGTTGAGCTTGTTGGCGCGGGCATAGGCCAACGCGGCATAGAGCTTGTAGTCCAGCAGGCGGGCCTCCTGCTGCAACGGCGTGTCGGGCAGCCGGATGTTCAGGCCGTCGGCCGGCAGCAGGAAGTCCTGCGGCAGCTGGATCTGCACGCGGTGGGGGTCCACGTCCACTGACGCCGAGACTTCGACGATGTCGGTGATGCACTTCATGCCCACCCATACGCCCGCGTAGCGGCTCATGGCCCAGCCATGCAGCCCATAGTCCAGCACCTCCTGCACGCTGGCGGGAAACAGCGCCGGGATCATGCAGGCCTTGAGGATGTGGTCGCTCTGGTGCGGCAAGGTCGAGGACTTGGCGGGGTGGTCGTCGCCCGCCACCACCAGCACGCCGCCATGGCGCGCGGTGCCGGCGGCATTGGCATGCTTGAACACGTCGCCACAGCGGTCCACGCCGGGCCCCTTGCCATACCACATGCCGAAGACGCCGTCGTACTTGGCGCCCGGGAACAGGTTTACCTGCTGCGAGCCCCATACCGCGGTGGCGGCCAGGTCTTCGTTGATGCCGGGCTGGAACTCGACGTGATGGGCCTTCAGGTACTTGGCCGCCTTCCACATGTTCTGGTCGACGCCGCCCAGCGGAGAACCGCGGTAGCCGGACACGAAGCCTGCGGTATTCAGGCCGGCGTGCGCATCGCGCACGCGCTGCATCATGGGCAGGCGGACCAGGGCATGGATGCCGCTCATCCAGGCGCGCCCGGATTCCAGGGTGTACTTGTCGTCCAGCTGGACGGATTCAAGCGCGGCACGCAAGGCAGGCGTAGCGGGAGCGTTCATGTCTACTCCGAGGGATCCAGGAACCCCGGCCGGCTACGCGCGACACCCTCTTGAAGCGCACGCGGGCGAGCAAGGGACGTGAATTGCGGGCGCTGGCGCGCTTCTGTTTCCATTGGTTGTAACCGCTCGCCCCACCCCCGGCAATAGGGCGATGCGATAATTGCCGCCATGGACTTCGCCCCTCGTATCGTCGACTGGCAGCGCCGTCACGGCCGCCACGATCTCCCCTGGCAAAACACCCGGGATCCTTACCGCATCTGGCTCTCCGAGATCATGCTGCAGCAGACGCAGGTGGCGACGGTCATCCCCTATTACGAGCGCTTCCTGCAGCGCTTCCCGGACGTGGCCTCGCTGGCAGCGGCCGCGCAGGAAGACGTGATGCCCTACTGGGCCGGACTGGGTTATTACGCCCGCGCCCGCAACCTGCACCGCTGCGCGCAGGAGATCGCGCGCGATTGGGACGGACGCTTCCCGCCCACGGCCGAAGCCATCGCCACGCTGCCCGGTATCGGCCGCTCCACGGCCGCGGCCATCGCCGCGTTTGCTTACGGCGAGCGCGCGCCCATCCTGGACGGCAACGTCAAGCGCGTGTTCACGCGGCACTTCGGCATCGCCGGCGACCCGACCAAGCGCGAAGTCGAACAAAAGCTGTGGGCGCTGGCCGACGCGCAAGTCGAAGCCGCGCCCGGGCTGGACATGGCCGCCTACACGCAAGGCTTGATGGATCTGGGCGCCACGCTATGCACGCGCGGCAAGCCCGCCTGCGACGCCTGCCCGACCGCGGACAGCTGCGTGGCCAAGCGCGAAGGCCGCCAGGGCGAACTGCCCACGCCCAAGGCCCGCAAGGCGATCCCCGAACGCGAGACCTGTATGCTGGTCCTGCGGCACGAAGGCGCCTTCCTGCTGCAACAGCGGCCCGAGCCCGGCATCTGGGGCGGGTTGTGGAGCCTGCCCGAGTTCGACGTGTCGCAAGACCCGGACAGCGCCTCGCGCGCACTGGGCCTGGAACCCGAACAGCGCTTCGAGCTGGCCGCCTTTGCCCACACCTTCACGCATTACCGCCTGCACATCCGGCCCTGGCTGGTGCCGGTACGCGCGGCCGGCCTGCGCGAATCCGCAAGGCCGGAACGCTGGGTGGCGGCGGATGCATTGGCATCGGTAGCGCTGCCTGCGCCCGTCAAGAAGCTGCTGCAAGGGCTGGTCGACGCGGGGATGCAAGACAGCCTGTTCAAGGGCTGAGCGGCCGCGGCGAATCCACCGCCAGTTGCGGCTACTCGCTCCCGCCCAACAGCATCACCAGCTTCAGATCCGGATGCGTCGCCAGCCGGAACGTGATCTGCTGGTAGGCCAGCTTGCCGCGTCCCGGATGCTGGAATTCACGCAAGCCGCCTTCGCGCTCCACCACCGCGTGGCGCGTCCACCAGTGCGCGAACACCGGGCTCTGCCGATTCAGGTTGTCCAGCAGCGCCAGTACGGCCGGCTCATCCAGATGCGCGCCGGCGTCGGCGCGGAATTCCGCCACCACGCGGCGGGCGCGCTGGTCCCAGTCCACCACCAGTTCGCGCGCGGCGGGGTCCAGGAAGATATAGCGCAGCAGATTGGGTTCGGGGTCGCGCGCCGGCCAGTTATCGAACAGATCGCGCAGCGGCTCGTTGTAGGCCAGCACGTTCCAGGCACGGTCCAGCACGTAGGCCGGAGCATTGATCGCGTTCACGCATTCCTGCAAGGGCCCAGGCGCGCCAGCGTCGTCGCGGGCGTGCTGCGGATCGGCGCAGTCGGCCAGATCGAACAGATAGGCGCGTTCAGCGCGGGCCAACTGCAGTACGCCCGCGATGCGCGACCAGACCGAAGGCGACACCGACACCTCCCGCCCCTGCTCGATCCAGGTGTACCAGGTGACGCTGATGCCGCAAAGCTGGGCGACCTCCTCGCGCCGCAGCCCGGGGGTGCGGCGACGCATGCCTTCGGGCAAACCAGCCATCTGCGGCGTGATGCGCGAACGCGCGCTGCGCACGAATTCGCCCAGCGCCTGGCGGCGCAAGGGAGAGCCTTCATGGCCGGCGGCAGCGGTCTGGGGGGAAGTAGTCATACCAGGATGAGTAATGGACTTGTACGTGTATGGGCAGCCGCCTATCTTAGCGCCTGGGCCGCCACTTCCACACGCTTTCCTTATCCATACCGAGCCCCGCCACCAAGGATTCCTCATGACCGCCAGCACCCATGACGCCGCCATCGACCGCCAATTCAGCCCGCGCGCGACCGCCTACCTGACCAGCGCCGTACATGCCCAGGGCGAAGACCTGCTGCAGATGGCCGGCATCGCCGCGCAGCACCCCGCAGCCCGGCTGCTGGACCTGGGCTGTGGCGGCGGCCATGTCAGCTTTCACGTCGCGCCGCACGTCAAGCAGGTCACCGCCTATGACCTGTCGCAGCAAATGTTGGACGTGGTCGCGGGCGAGGCCGCCAAGCGCGGGCTGGCCAACCTGGCCACCTGT
The DNA here is from genome assembly GCF_036567245.1 of Achromobacter sp. Taxonomy (GTDB): domain Bacteria; phylum Pseudomonadota; class Gammaproteobacteria; order Burkholderiales; family Burkholderiaceae_B; genus Achromobacter. Next base: position 11,988 of record NZ_DATCUY010000112.1, read on the forward strand.
CAGGGCAAGGCTGAATACCTGCCATTCGACGACGGCGAGTTCGACCTGGTGATGTCGCGCTATTCCACCCACCACTGGCAGGATGCCGGCCGCGGCCTGCGCGAAGCCTTCCGCGTCCTGAAGCCTGGCGGCATCGCCGTGTTCGCCGACGTGGTGTCGCCGGGCGAGCCGCTGCTGGATACCTGGCTGCAGACCATCGAGGTACTGCGCGACACCTCGCACGTGCGCGACTACTCGGTCGCCGAGTGGACCCGCATGCTGACCGAGGCCGGCTTCACCCTGCAGGGCCTGGCGCCGCGCCGCCTGCCGCTGGAGTTCCAGTCCTGGGTCGCGCGCATGCGCACGCCGGACACGCTGGTGGTGGCGCTGCGCCATATGTTCGGCATTGCGCCGGACGTGGTGCGCACACATTTCGAGGTCAGGGACGACGCGTCTTTCACCAGCGACACGGCCACCATCGTGGTGCGCAAGCCGGGCTGATTGGACAGGCCGAGGCGCAACTCGCTCGACAGCGCCCGCGCCGACCTGTATAGGTACGGATTCGTCAGAATCCGCACAGGTAAGGAAGCGCCATGTCCGATACGTCCAACCCGCCATTGCCCGCCGCGTCCCCGGCGGACCTGACCGTCACCGAGGCCGCGGCCCTGATCCGGCAGGGACGCATTACCAGCCTTGCGCTGACCCAGGCCTGCCTGGACCGCATCGACGCGCGCGCGGACCTCAACGCCTTCATCACCGTGGACCGCGCGGGCGCGCTGGCCCAGGCCCGCGCCAGCGACGCC
>NZ_DATCUY010000113.1:0-23360 GCF_036567245.1 Achromobacter sp.
CAGCGCGGGCGCGCCGAAAGGCAGCGTGGCGGCCAGCGCCACGGCGCCTTGCAACAGGGCGCGGCGCACGGCGCTGCGGGGGGTCTGGGTCATGATTTGTTCTCCTCGCTTGGGATTGATCGCGGTCCGTAGCATACCGCAGCCGGGCAAGTAAGTAACAAAGCGCTACCACCTACTAACCGACAGGCGGGGCCGCGTCCCAGTCCGGGCGCCGCCTTGCCTTGGCCGCCGCAACGCCCTCGACCGCCTCGGTACGCAATTGCCTGGCGAAGTGCTGCGACGCCGTGTCCAGATAGGCGCCCAGCTCCTCTTCGTGCCAGCGCTGCTGGCCGAACAGGTCCCGCAGCATGCGCTTGGTCTGCCCGGCAGCGCGCGGAGCGGCGTCCACGCAACGCCGCAGCAACTGCGCGATGCCTTCATCCCAGCTCTGCCCAGCGTCGAACACATAGTCCAGCAAGCCGATCGAGCGCGCCGCATCGGCGTCTATGCGGTCCCCGGTCAACATCATCCTGCGGGCCGCCTGCAGGCCGACGCGGGCTGCGACGAAAGGCAGGATCTGCGCCGGCACCAGGCCGATCGATACTTCCGGAAAGCCGAAACGCGCATCGCGCATGCCGACCGCCAGATCGGCGGCGCAGACCAGGCCGGCGCCGCCTCCCATGGCGGCTCCCTGCGCCAGCGCCACGGTGATCTTGGAACTGCCCGCGAACCGCTCCAGGAAACGCCCGTAGCGGCGATTCCCTGCGGCGATCGGGTCCCGGCCATCGGCGTCGAGGCTTGCCGCGATCCGATCCGCAATATTGCCCAGGTTGCCCCCGGCGCTGAATGCCGGGCCTGCGGCGCTCACCGCCACGACCCTGATCGCCGCGTCGTCTTCGGCCTGACTCAACGCGTCCTCCAGCCGTTCGACCATTTCGGCTCCCAGCGGATTGCGGGCCTCGGGCCGATTGAGAACCATGTGGAAAATAGCCCCGTCCCGCCGAGTCAGCAGCGGCGAGCCAGTCGCTACGCCAGATTGCGCCAGATTCATGTTTGCCGCTCCTTCAATACGTCGCGACGGCCGGGGCCGCCGCCTGTTGAATGATTCCGTCTTGCGCCAGGGCCGCGATGTCCGCGGCTGAGTATTCCAGCTCCCGCAGCACCGCGTGCGTGTCCTCGCCCACCGCCGGCACCCGATCATCAGCCGCGCCAGCGCCCGGACGCACACCCGGCAGGCCGACAAATGGCACGCCGCCCAGTCCCGGCTGGCTGAGCGTCTGGACCAGGCCCAGATGCCGTACCTGTTCATCGTCCTGGAACTGGTCGTAGTCCTTGACCTCGCCATACAAGATGTCGTTTTCGCGGAAACTTTGCGTCCAGTAGGCAGTGGAACGCAGGCGCAAGGCCTGCGCCACGCCGGCGTTTATCTCGTCCCCGACCTGAATGCGATGCTGCGGCGTATCCATGCGCGGGTCCTTCAGCCAATCATCCCGCCCGATCACCCGGCAGATCGCGGCGAACATCGCGTTGTTCATCGCAAACACCAGCACATAGCCGTCTGCCGTACTGAAAATCCCTTGCGGATATGTCACGCTGGTGGCCGGCTCCCCGCCGCGCAAGGCATGATCGATCAATGAACTGTTCTGCAACGCCGCCATGGTGGCCAGCAGACTGACGTCGATATGCGTCCCACCCTGCCCGCGCTCCCGTGCGAACAGGGCGCCACCGATCGCGTTGGCGGTATAGACGCCGCAGGACAGATCGCCGACAAATGGCTTGACCCGCTGAGGCAGCCCCGCGCCGTCGCAATTCGCGGTGGTCAGCCCCGTGAGCGCCTGTACGACGGAATCCGTGCCGGGACGATCTACGTAAGGACCGGATAGGCCGAAGCCCGAGATGGACGCGTAGATCAGCCGCGGATTGATGTCGCGCAGCGTTGCGTAGCCCACGCCCAGGCGATCCGCCACACCGGGACGGAAGCTCTGCACCACGACGTCGGCGCGCGCCGCCAGCCTGTGCAGCACATCCCGCCCAGCGTCGGTCTGCGCGTCCAGGGCAACACTGCGCTTGCCGCGGTTGAAAGCCAGCGCGATGGCGCTGAAGCCTGCGCGCGGCACGCCCATGCTGCGGCCCCAATCGCCATGGAACGGCTCGACCTTCGTCACCCGCGCGCCCATCTGGCCCAGTATCTGCGCGCAATAAGGCCCTGCGATGCCTTGCGACAGATCGAGTACGCGCAGGCCTTCATACACTTTGTGCAATGGGTTCGGATCGATGACGGAATTCACGGCAATCTCCATGGACTTGGGGAAAGGCTGGACTTGTGCCCGGCACCCGCGCGCCCGGATAATCGCCGGAGTACGCTGGCACACAAGGAAACTTCATGGTGGTGCGCGATCTGGACATAGGCTTGCTCAGGACCTTTCTTGCGGTGGCCGACCGCGAGAACTTCGCGGGCGCGGCCGACCAGGTCTTCCGCACCCAGGCCGCGGTCTCGCAACAGATGCAGCGGCTCGAGCGGCTGCTGGACTGCAAATTGCTGGTGCGGGTCGGTCGGCACAAGCGCCTCACCGAAGAGGGCGTGCGCCTGCGCGAGTACGCGCGCCGCATGTTGGCGCTCAATGACGAAACCTGCCGCGCCATGAATCAGAGTGTCTTCGCGGCCCCCACCCGCATCGGCGTCTGCGCCGATGCCGTCGATACCATCCTGCCCGACTATCTGGCGCTGTGCGCGCGTACCTATCCCGGCATGCGTATCGAGATTCAGGTCAATCGCAGCCGCTGGCTGGCTTCGGCGCTGCGGCGCGGCGACATCGACCTCCTGCTCGAACTCGAACAGTTCGACGAGTTCCCCCGCATCACGTTCCGGACCTCGCCTGTGGTGTGGATATCCGGCACACATTTTCATCATCAACAGAATCACCCCTTGCCTCTGGTGCTGGTAGATTCGCCCTGCGTCTTCCGGCGCATGGCGCTGAATCGCCTGGAGCAGGAAAACCGCCCTTGGCGCAACGCGTTCCAGACGCCCACGCTGGCCGGCGTGCGCGCCGCCTTGCGGGCCGGCCTGGGCATCACGCCGCGCACCATCGAAATGCTCACGCCGGGCCTCAAGGTCGTCGGGGAAGAGCTCGGTCTGCCCGTGCTGCCCTCCGCCAGCTACCATCTCTACATGCGCGCCGGCGACTGCCCGGACGGCGCCCGCAAGCTCAGCGAACTCTTCATCCCGCCCTGATCGCCGCCCGCCTGCATCCGCTAGGGCTGCCGCATGCCCGCCGCCACGATCACCTTGCCCCACTCCACCGTGTCGCGACGCTGGATCGCGCGCAGGATCTCGGGTGAGCCAGGCTGCGGCAACAAGCCCCGGTCCGTGAGGAACTGCCGTCCCTCCGGATTGTCGAGCGCCCCATTGATCCATTCCGCCAGCCGCCTGGAAACCTCCGGCGGCGTGGAGGCCGCGGCCCAGATCGCAATCCACGACGACACGTCAAAGCCGGCGTAGCCAAGTTCCGCCACGGTCGGCACGTCCGGGAACGCGGGCACCCGTGCCGCGGTGGACACCGCCAGGGCGCGGATCTTGCCGGCGCGCATCTGCGGCGTAGCGGTCACCGCATCACAGAAATAAAAGTCGTACTGGCCGCCCAACAGATCCGTCATGGCCTGCGTGCTGGCGCGGTACGGAATGTTCACCGCCTTGATGCCGGACATCGCGCGAAAGCGCTCGCCCGCGATGCGTCCACCCACGTTTGCGCTGGCGAAGCTCAGGCTCGATTGGGCGTCGCGCGCGGCGGCGACGAACGCCGGCAGGGTTTCAGCCCGCACCCGCTGCGGATTGACCACCAGGAAGTACGGCGCGGTCGCCAGCGTGGTGAGTGGAGTGAAGTCACGTTCCGGATCGTAGGACAGCGACTTGTAGATGCTGGCGTTGGCCGCATGCGTGGACGGTCCGGACACCAGCAAGTTGTAGCCGTCGCCGGACTGCCGCAGCACGTACTCGGCCGCGATATTGCCGTCGGCCCCCGGACGGTTTTCGATGATGATCGGGCTTCCTACCTTGTCCCGGATCCGGTCCGCCACATAGCGGATGATGGTGTCGGTCGCGCCGCCTGCGCCATACGCCGCGGTCACATGGACGGTCTTGTCCAGCGGCTGCGCGCGGCCTGCGCCGCACACCGCCAGCAAAGCGCCGGCCCCGGCCAATTGCATGAATGCCCTGCGGGTCTGTTCCATTTGTAGTCTCCTCCCATCCTTTCACTCCCGCTATCGCAGGATTTCGCCGGGACAAGGAATTTCCAGGTCCAGCAGCATCTGGGCGTACGACTTGCCCAAGGGGTCCGAGCGCAGACTGGACGAACCTCCACCGCCCAGCGCGCGCCGCAGCACGAAATTGACTGCACCCGTTCCCGGCAGCTCGAAACGCAGCACCTCGCCCTGCACCAGATGGCTGAAATACTCGCGCACCCGCTCGGGGGTCAGCTCGCGCAACAACACCGGCCAGTAGGCCTCGGAGCGCGCAATCACGCCTATGTTCGAGTCGTCCCCCTTGTCGCCGCTACGGGCGTAGGCCAGCCTCGCCAACGGCACCCGCAAAACACCCTCCGGGCTTGCGACGGCAGCGGGTACAGGGTGGGCAAGGCCAGGCTGCGGGAAGGGGCCGTCCTCGCCGTTCTCGGGCACGGCGACCTCGGCATGGACGTCGCCGCAATGGAGCCAGATCGGCACGCACTGCTTGGCGATGTAGAACGATCCCGTCTTGATGATGGCCTGGATATCGGCACGGCCGCCGAAGTGGCTGCGCGTGCCCGGTCCCATCGACGTCCCGGCCGAAGCAGACTCCTTCTGCAGGAACTCCAGACCCTTGCGTTCGGTATGCGCGGCAGCGATGCGCAGGATCACCTCGCGGCTATCGCTCGCTCGCGCATTGCCGCCATACATGGCCTCGGCCCCAAGCAGCTCAACCACGGTTGAGGCGTAATCGGGCAAGCCGTGCAACGCCAGCAGTTTGCGCGTGCGCCGCAGCAATTCCTCCGCGGTGCGCAAGGCCTTGGCGCGCGCCCGCGGGCCCCGGATCGCCATCATGATGCCGATCTGATAGCCGGCGTGCCCGGTGGCCGTGATCTTGTAGCGCGTGGACGGCGCCCGTCCGCGTGCGTCCTCCACGCGCACCCGGTCCGGTCCCGTCTCGCGGATGGACACCTGCCGCAGGTCGCAGACCACGTCAGGAAGCTCGTACGCGGCGGGATCGCCGATCTCGTACAGCAGCTGTTCGGCCACCGTGGCCCGGCTGACCAGGCCCCCGGTCGCTGGCGGCTTGGTCAGATCGAACCCGCCCTCCGGATCCAGCGCCACGATCGGATAGCCTATGTTCGCCCAATCCGGCACCGCCTCCCAGTCCGTGAAGAGGCCGCCGGTGGCCTGCGGACCGCATTCGATCAGGTGGCCGGCCAGGCTGGCCTGCGCCAGGCGGTCATAGTCCGAGTAGGTCCAATCGAACTCATGTATCGCTATGCCGAGCACGCTGGCGCTGTCCACCGCGCGCCCCGTAATCACGATATCGGCGTCCTGGGCCAGCGCCTGGACGATGGGATAGGCGCCGAGATAGGCATTGGCCGACAACAGTGGCCCAAAACCGTCCAGGCCAGGCAGGGGCCGGCCCTGCGCGTCGGTGAATTCCGCCTGCAGTTCGGCCACGTCGTCGCCGGTGACCACGGCGATGCGCGGCGCCAGCCCCTGCTCGCGGGCGAAGGCCAGAATGGCGTCGCGGCAAGCCTGCGGGTTCAAGCCGCCGGCGTTCGATACCAGCCGCACCCCGCGCGCCAGCAAGCTCTGCAAATGCGGGCGCAATACGCTGACGAAGTCAGTGGCGTAGCCCAGCTCGGGGTTGCGCATGCGTGCCCGTTGCAGGATCGACATCGTCGTTTCCGCCAGATAGTCGAAAACGATGTAATCCAGCTTGCCGGCCGTTAGCAGCTGTGGAATCGCAATCTGGGAATCCCCCCAGAATCCCGATGCGCATCCGATATGCACGGGCTCTTTGCGCCGCCGCGTACGGCTCTCGCTGTCGTTCGCGTTCATGGCTGCACCTCCATCAATGCCTGCCCAGTGCTGACCTGATCTCCGGCAGCGACGGCCAGCTTTGCCACCACGCCCGCACCGCCTGCCGCGATAGACATTTCCATCTTCATGGACTCCAGCACCAGCACCGTCTGCTGCGCCGTCACGCTGTCTCCGTCGCGGACGCCGACACTGATCACCCTGCCGCTCATTGGCGCGCGCAACAGCCGGACGTGCCCGTCCCGCTGGTCCTCGCGGCCGGCAAAGCGCGTGGCGCGCACGAAACGCCAAACGCTGGCGCCGTCCTGCACCCACACGGCGGCCGCCGTATCCTTGGCCACCCGCAGGCTCCGGCGCAGGCCGCCCAGGACCAAGGCCATTTCGCCATCGCGGCGATGCAAGGCGTCGATCCTGATCTCTCTGCATTCGCCCTCGGCTACATGTCCTTCCCAAGCCCGGACCGACAGGCCGCCGTCCGCTTGCTGCGCAATGCGCAGCAAGCGCGAGTTGCCGTCCGAGGTATCGTCCAGGGCCACTTCACCGGCCGCGGCCAGGCCAGGCCGGGCGCCTCCCGCGGGCCAATCGACCAACACCAGCGTCGCGGCGGCCAGCGCATGCGCCGAGGGTTCCGCCCGCCAATACGCCGACGCCATGTCCTGGCCGCCCACGAAGGTCGTCGCCACGCCGCCGTCGCGAAAATCCGGATGGTTGATCGCCCGCGCCAGGAAATGCAGGTTCGAACGGACTCCCAGCAAGCCCCCGGTTTCGCAGGCCCGCGTCAGCTTGCCGATGCACTCGTCCCGCGTTGCGCCCCACACCAGGTACTTGGCCAACATGGAGTCGTAATACGGCGTGACCTCCAGACCGTCCTCGAGCGCGGTGTCGACGCGCAGGCCAGGGGGCTCGATCCACCTGAGCACCGAACCGACCTGCGGCATAAACCCGGCGGCCGGATCTTCCGCGCAGACCCTCAACTCCATCGCATGGCCGTGGCTGCGCACGTCCTCCTGCCGGAAATCCAGCATTTCGCCCTGAGCCACCCTCAGTTGCCACTGCACCAGATCGATGCCAGTAACCAGCTCGGTCACGCCATGCTCTACCTGCAGCCGGGTATTCATCTCCATGAAGTAGAAATTGCCCTGGGCGTCCAGCAGGAACTCCAGCGTGCCTGCGCCGACGTAGCCGATCGCCTGACAGGCGCGCACCGCCACGGCGCCCATGCGTGCGCGCAGCGCCGGCGACACCGCGGGCGATGGGCTTTCCTCGACCAGCTTCTGATAGCGCCGTTGCAGCGAACAGTCGCGCTCGCCCAGATGCACGGTGTTGCCGTGTTCATCGCACAGCACCTGGATCTCGACGTGGCGCGCCGCCTGGATCGCCTTTTCGAGGATCAGTTCATCCGAACCGAAGGCGCCCAGCGCTTCCGAGCGGGCCAGCGGCAGCGCCTGCGCCAGATCGGCGTCGTCCTGCGCCAACCGCATGCCCCGACCGCCCCCGCCTGCCGCGGCCTTCAGCAAGACCGGGTAGCCGATGGCGCGCGCCCGCGCCGACAGTTCACGGTCATCCGCGATGCCTTGCGCACCCGGCACCGTCGGCACGTCGGCGTGCTGCAGCGCTTCCTTGGCGCGAGCCTTGTTGCCCATCAGGGCGATTACCTCGGCCGAAGGCCCCACGAAAGTCAGCCCCGCTTGCGTCACCGCGCGGGCAAAGTCGGCGTTCTCTGAAAGAAACCCGTAACCAGGATGCACCGCCTGCGCGCCGCTGGCGCCGCAGGCGCGCAGAATGGCGTCCACATTGCGATAGCTCGCCTGAGCCGGCGCGGCGCCGATGTGCACCGCCATATCGGCTTCACGCACATGGCGCGATTCCGCGTCCGCATCCGAGTACACCGCGACCGTGCGCAAGCCCAGGGCGCGCGCCGCGCGGATCACGCGCAACGCGATCTCGCCACGGTTGGCCACCAGCAAGGTATCGAATCTCATCATGTCCACCTTTGCGGCGTCACGCCGCGCGTGCGGGCAGGATGCCCATGTGCTTGCAGATGATGGTGAGCATGATCTCGTCGGCGCCGCCGCCGATGGAAATCAGGCGCAGGTCGCGCCAGGCGCGCGACACCGCGTTTTCCCAGGTGAAGCCCATGCCTCCCCAGTACTGCAGGCACGAATCCGTGACCTCGCGGCACAGGCGCCCCGCCTTGAGCTTGGCCATGGATGCCAGCTCCGTCATGTCGCCGCCGTCCATATGCACCCGGGCCGCGCGGTAGACCATGGCGCGCAGCATCTCGACTTCCGTCTTCAGCTCCGCCAGCCGGAAATGCACCGCCTGGTTGTCCAGCAGCGGTTTACCGAAGACCAGGCGCTGGCGCGTGTAGTCGATGGTGTCGTTGATCACATCGCCCAGGGCCGTGACGCGACGGGTCGCGCCGCTGAGGCGCTCTTCCTGGAATTGGCGCATCTGGTAGGTAAAGCCCATGCCTTCCTCCCCGATGCGGTAGCGCTGCGGCACGCGCACTTCATCGAAGAAAACCTGCGCGGTATCCGAGGACCACATGCCCACTTTCTTGATCTTGTTCATCGTGACGCCCGGCACCGGCTTGCCGTTATCCTGCTTCAGCGGAAGACAGATCAGCGACTTGTTCCGGTGCGGCTTGTCGTCGCTGGTGTTGGCCAGCAAACACATCCAGTCGGCCTGGGTAGCATTGGTTATCCACATCTTGGAACCGTTGATGACGTAGTCGTCGCCATCCTTGCGGGCGGTCGTCTTCAGCGAAGCCACGTCCGACCCAGCCCCGGTTTCGGATATGCCCAGGCAAGCCACGTAATCCCCGACGATGGAGGGCCGCAGGAACTGTTCGCGCACGGCATCGTTGCCGAAGCGCGCCAGGGCCGGCGTGGCCATGTCGGTCTGCACCGCGATGGCCATGCCTACGCCGCCGGCGCGCACCGAACCGATAGCCTCGCAGAATGCGATTTCATAGGAATAATCCAGGCCCATGCCACCGAACTCCGTGGGCTTGTTTACTCCCAGAAAGCCCGCCCGGCCCAGCTTCTTGAAGACCTCATGGGCAGGAAATATCTGCTCTTCCTCCCATTGATCCAGGTAGGGATTGATCTCCCGCCCGATCAACTGGCGTACGCCATCCTGCAGCGCGATGTGCTCATGGGTAAACATGGAATCTCCTCGTTAGAATCTTGCGACGCCGAACTGGATCGGATGAAGGTCGCGTTTTGCCGACCGCGTGCATGCGGCCAGCGCTACTTCCAGCACTTCCCGGGTGGAGCGCGGATCTATCACGCCGTCGTCCAGCAGCAAGCTGCTGGTATGCACGGCGGAAGACTGCAACTCGAATGTCCGCACGATTTCCTGGCTTTCCGCGTCCAGGCCGGCGTGATCGGGTTCGGCACCCGCCCGCCTGGCGCTGTTTTCCGCGACGCGCCGCATGGTCATGGCGGCCTGCTCGCCCCCCATCACTGCGGTCCTGGCGTTCGGCCACGAAAACAGGAAGTCCGGCTTGAACGCGCGGCCGCACATGCCGTAGTTGCCGGCGCCGAAGGACGCGCCGCACAGTATGGTCAGGCGCGGCACGTCAGCGTTGGACAGCGCCTGGATGAGCTTGGCGCCATGCTTGATCATCCCTGCCTCCTCGTGCGCCCGGCCCACCACGAAGCCCGTGATGTTTTGCAGGAACACGATGGGCCGCCCCAGTTGCGAGCAGAGCTGGATGAACTGCGCGGCCTTGGTCGAGCCTGCCGTATCGAGAGGGCCATTGTTGGTGAGCAGGCCTATCGGCGTGCCGCGCAGCGCCGCGTAGCCGCAAACCGTGGCCACGCCGTAGTCACGCTTGAATTCGTGGAAATCAGATCCATCGACCAGCCGCGCAATGACCTCTCGCATGTCGACCGGCATCCGGTAGTCGGCAGGCATGATGCCCAGCAGATCCTGGATGTCGTGCAAGGGAGGCGCGCCGGCTTCCGTGCTTTCCCGCTCGGCCCAGCCGAAGGCGCTCACGATGTCGCGCACCTGCAGGATGGCCTCGCGGTCGTTTTCGGCGACGTAATCGGCAAGCCCCGATACCGCCGCATGCATCGCCGCCCCGCCCAGTTCCTCTTCGGTCGCGATCTCTCCCGTGGCGGCTTGCAACAGGGCTGGACCGGCCAGGAAGGCATGCGCCTGATTGCGTACCATCACGACGTAGTCGGAAAGACCCGGCAGATATGCCCCGCCCGCGGTGGACGACCCATGCACCAGGGAGACCACCGGAATTCCCGCCGCGGATAATTTCGCCAGGTTGTAGAACATGCCGCCGCCATGGACGAAGCGTTCCGCCCGGTACTTTTTCAGATTCCCGCCTGCGCTCTCCACCAGCTGGATGAAAGGCAGGCGATTGGCCAGCGCGATCTCCTGGCAGCGCATGACCTTCTGGGCCGTCATGGCCTGCATGGCGCCGGCGCTGATGCCGGCGTCATTGATAACGATCATGCAGCGCACGCCGCACACTACCCCCACGCCCGCGATGATGGCGGCGCCGGGCACGCTGGTGGCGGGATCCGGATCCTCGATGCCGCAATAGCCGGCCAGCTTCATCAGTTCCAGGAACGGACTGCCAGGATCGATCAGCGCCGCCAGGCGCTCCCGCGGCAGCAACTTGCCGCGCTTGCGGAATGCGGGCGCCGCCTGGGCCGACCGGTCCGCCGCCCGCTGCTCCAGCTGCGCCAACTCCGAAAGCAGCGTCAGCATCTGTTCGCGGTTGCGCTGATAGGCGGGAGATTGCCTGTCGAGGCGGGATTCCAGATCGGCCATGGTTGCGAGCGCCTTATGTCGGGTTCCGGGGAGCGTCCGGCAAACCCGACGCGTGAACCTATGATGGGGTACCCGACGCGCCCGCACAATCAAGAACTCGTCCGCGGACACATTAGAATCATTTAAGTATCGGCGCCCGCGGCGGCGCAAAAAAAACCCGCCACATCGGTGGCGGGTTCTCGGAAAATCAAGCGGCAGTCAGTGCAGGATCTGGCTCAGGAACAGCTTGGTGCGCTCGTTCTGCGGATGGTCGAAGAACTCGTCAGGGCTGTTCTGCTCGATGATCTCGCCGCGGTCCATGAAGATGACGCGGTTGGCGACCTTGCGCGCGAAGCCCATTTCGTGGGTCACGCAGATCATGGTCATGCCGCTTTCCTGGGCCAGCGTGACCATCACGTCCAGCACTTCCTTGACCATTTCCGGGTCCAGCGCGGAAGTCGGCTCATCGAACAGCATGATCTTGGGGCTCATGCACAGCGAACGCGCGATCGCCACGCGCTGCTGCTGGCCGCCCGACAGCTGGCCGGGGAATTTCTTGGCCTGGTCCGGAATGCGCACACGCTCCAGGTACTTCATGGCCGTGGCCTCGGCTTCGGCGCGCGGCTTCTTCAGCACCCACATGGGGCCCAGCGTCAGGTTCTCCAGCACCGTCAGGTGCGGGAACAGGTTGAAATGCTGGAACACCATGCCGACGTCCTTGCGGATGGTCTCGATGTGCTTGAGGTCGTTGGTGAGCTCCGTGCCGTCCACGATGATGTGACCCTTCTGGTGCTCTTCCAGGCGGTTGATGCAGCGGATCATGGTGGACTTGCCCGAGCCCGACGGCCCGCACACCACGATGCGTTCACCCGGCGCGACGTCCAGGTTGATGTTGCGCAGCACGTGGAACTGCCCGTACCACTTGTTCACGTCCTGCAGTTGAATGATGGCATCAGACATGCCTGTACTCCCGTAAGTATCGCGGTGCGCGCCCGCCCAAGGCGGACGCGCTGCAAAGTTCTAGCGTGCGTGTCCCGTGGCCAGGCGTTTTTCCAGCGCCTGACTGTATTTGGACATGGAGAAGCAGAAGACGAAGTAGATGAGCGAAATGAACAGGTACGCCTCCACGCCGAATCCGCGCCATGCCGCGTCGGACAAGGCCGCCTTGGCCGCCAGCGTCAGGTCGAAGATGCCGATGATCACCACCAGCGAGGTGTCCTTGAACAGCGCGATGAAGATGCTGACCAGCGGCGGAATGACGATCTTCAGCGCCTGCGGCAAGATGATCTTGCGCATCTGCTGCCAGTAGTTCAGGCCCAGCGAATCCGCGCCCTCGTACTGGCCCTTGGGAATCGCCTGCAAGCCGCCGCGCACGGTTTCGGCGATATACGCCGCCGCGAACATGATGATCGCGATCTGCGCGCGCAACAGCTTGTCGATGGAGAAGCCTTCCGGCAGGAACAGCGGCAGCATCACCGAGGACATGAACAGCAGGCTGATCAGCGGCACGCCGCGGATCAGCTCGATGTACACGACACACAGCGCCTTGATGGCCGGCATCTTGGAGCGCCGGCCCAGGGCCAGCAGCACGCCGATGGGGAAAGCGAAGGCGATGCCGAACGTGGACAGGATCAGCGTCAGGGGCAGGCCGCCCCAGCGCGCGTTTTCCACGTAGGTCAGGCCGAACACGCCGCCCCACATCAGGAGCGCCACGGCCGTCAGGCCCACGGTCCAGATGACAGCGAGCTTCCAGTTCCAGAAGCGGCGGATGCCGCTGCAGACGATCACCGCCACCAGGATGACGGTCGCGATCAGCGGACGCCATTGCTCGTCGAACGGATAGGTGCCGAACAGGATCAGCCGGTGCTTCTCGATGATGAAGGCCCAGCAGGCGCCGCCGGAAGCGCGGCACTCCTGCGCGTTGGTCGCGGAGAAGTTCGCCTTGATGAAGGCCCATTCCACCAGCGCCGGCACCGCCATCAGCAGGAACCAGGCCACCAGTACCGTAATGAGGATGTTCAGCGGCGACGAGAACAGGCGCGACTTGATCCAGGCCCAGGGACCCACGTGCGTGCTGGGCGGCGGCAGCCCTTCGGCGGGGATATGCGTAGTGCTGCTCATATCAACGCTCCACCAGCGCGATGCGCTTGTTGTACCAGTTCATGAATATCGAGATCGACAGGCTGACCGTGAGGTAGGCGCCCATGATGATGAGAATGCCTTCGATGGCTTGGCCGGTCTGGTTCAGCGTGGTGTTCACCACCGACACGATGTCGGGGTAGCCGATGGCCACAGCCAGCGAACTGTTCTTGGTCAGGTTCAGGTACTGGCTGGTCATCGGCGGGATGATCACACGCAGCGCCTGCGGCAGCACCACCAGGCGCAGCACCTGCTTGCGGCGCAGGCCCAGCGAGCCGGCTGCTTCCCATTGGCCGCTGTTGACCGCCTGGATACCCGAGCGCACCACTTCGGCGATGAAGGCCGAGGTGTAGACCACCAGCCCCGCCATCAAGGCGGCAAACTCCGGCGACAAGGTCAGGCCGCCCGAGAAGTTGAAGCCCTTGAGTACCGGCATGTCCAGGGTCAGCGAAGCGCCGCTGGCCAGCCAGCCGATGATGGGCAGGCCGATGAGCAGGCCGATGGCGGCGCGGCCCAGCGGGAACACCCGGCCGGTCGCCTCCTGGCGTTTCTTGCCCCAGTGGCCCAGGAAGATGATTGCAACGATGGCCAGGCCCAGTCCGCCCAACATCCAGTCCAGCGAATTGCCCTCCAGCCCGGGGACCTTCAGGCCGCGGTTGGAGATGAAGACGCCTGGCAGCGGATTGTGCGCCTGGCGCGGACCCGGCATGTTTTCCGTGATCAGCGCGTACCAGAAGAACAGCTGCAGCAGCAGCGGCACGTTGCGCATCACTTCGACGTAGACCGACGTGATCTTGGCGACCAGCCAGTTCTTGGACAGGCGGCCGATGCCGATGAGCGTGCCGAGAATCGTCGCCAGCACGATGCCGATGACGGCCACGCGCAGCGTGTTGAGCAGGCCGACCAGGATGGCGCGGCCATAGGTGTCAGAGGGTGTGTAGGCGATGGGCGTTTCGCCGATGGCGAAGCCGGCCTCGCGTTGCAGGAAACCGAAGCCCGTGGCGATATTGCGCACGGACAGGTTATGCAGCGTGTTTGAAACCAGGAACCACACGGCCCAGGCCACCGCGGCCAGCGCCAGCACCTGGTAGACCACGGAGCGTACGCCGGGATCGTTCCAGTTCAGACGCCGGGGGGGGGCCGATGCAGGCGCGCTTTTATTGGGAGTATTCATGAGTGAATCTACAGAAGTCGGAATACCGGGCGGCGAAGCCGGCTAGGGCGCGCCACCCACTCCTGCCACCCGCCCGCAGGCGGGAGAGGAAAAACGGAGCGCCGGGCTCCGTTTTTCCAGGCAGCCGTGTGTTAGCGCACCGGCCAGCCGTACATCAAGCCACCATTCTTGTAGGAAGCGTTCAAGCCGCGTTCCAGCTTCATCGCACTGCTCTTGCCCAGCGTGCTTTCGAAGCTTTCACCGTAGTTGCCCACGTTCTTGATGATGTTGTAGGCCCACTTGTCATCCACGCCCAGGTTCTTGCCCATGCCCGGGGTCACGCCCAGGATGCGCTGGATGTTGGGATTGGGGCTCTTCGCCATTTCGTCGACGTTGGCCTTGGTGATGCCGTATTCCTCGGCTTCGAGCATGGCGTTGAGCGACCAGCGCACGATGTTGAACCATTGCTCGTCGCCCTGGCGGACCATGGGGCCCAGCGGCTCCTTGGAGAAGTCTTCCGGCAGGATCACGAACTTGTCCGGGTTCTCGAGCGTGGTGCGGGTGGAGGCCAGTTGCGACTTGTCGGTGGTGAAGGCGTCGCAGCGGCCCGCCGAGAAGGCGCGGATGATTTCGTCGTACTTGTCGATCACGACCGGCTTGAATTCGATCTTCTGGCCGCGGAACCAGTCGGCCAGGTTCAGCTCGGTCGTGGTGCCGGGCTGCACGCAGATCGTGGCGCCGTTGAGTTCCTTGGCGCTCTTGACGTTCAGGTCCTTGGAGACCATGACGCCCTGGCTGTCGTAGTAGTTCACGCCCACGCCGATCAGGCCCAGCGTCGTGTCGCGCGTCAGCGTGACAGTGGTGTTGCGGGTGAGGACGTCCACTTCGCCGGATTGCAGGGCGGTGAAGCGCTGCTGCGTGTTCAGCGGGGTGAACTTGACCTTGGTGGCGTCGCCGAACATGGTCGAGGCGATGGCGCGGCACAGGTCCACGTCGATGCCCTTGTATTCGCCCTTGCTGTCAGCGATGGAGAACCCCGGAATGCCCGTCGAAACCCCGCACTGGACAAACCCTTTTTTCTTGACGTTATCGAAGGTTGCGCCCGCATTGGCGGCCGCGGATGCAGCAAACAGGGCAGCGCCGACAGCAGCGAGTTTCAGTACTTTCATCGTGTTCTCCGTGTGGGATAAAGCGAAGTCGCACGCAGGCCGGGTTGGGTCCACGTATGGGGCGGATGGTAGCGTCCGCGCCGCTCACAGCGCATCCGGGAATTCCCTTGAAATATAGGGACACTGGATGAAATGAAACGCTGTTTCCTGGCAAAAAAGGGACACTCTTTGAGCCGGGACAAACGCTGCCGGACGCCTTGCGCGTAAAGATTTATCCGCGCCTCCTCCAGGCGGTTTAGGCCACCTTAGTGTCCCCGAGTTACTATTGCGGCTTCATCTGACAGCCGCCATGATCGAATTCCAGCACGTATTCAAATCATATGGTCGCGGCCGCAATATCCTGGCCGACATCAACTTCCGCGTGAGCGCGGGAGAGTTCGTTTTCGTATCCGGGCCGTCCGGCGCCGGCAAGTCCACTTTGCTCAAGCTGATCGGCGGGCTGGAGCCCGCCAGCCGGGGGTCCATCCAGGTCAACGGCCAGCGGCTGGACAAGCTGCCCGCCCGCGCCCGGCCGTACCTGCGCCGCGCCGTGGGCGTGATCCTGCAGGACACTCACCTGCTGTTCGATCGAACAGCGTTCGAAAATGTCATGCTGCCGCTGGCGGTCACGGGCCACGCCTGGAACTCGGCCGCGGCGCGCGCCCGCGCCGCCCTGGACAAGGTGGGGCTGTCTGGCAAGGAAGACCTGAATCCGATCGAGCTGTCCGGCGGCGAGCAGCAGCGCCTGGCGATCGCGCGGGCCATCGTGAACCGGCCCGCCATCCTGATTGCTGACGAGCCCACCGCCAACCTCGACCACGACAACGCGCAGCGCATCATGAATGTGTTCCGCGACTTCAACCGCGTCGGCGTAACCACGCTGATCGCCTCGCATGACCAGGACCTCATGGCGCGCTACGCCACCCGCACCTTGCGCATCGACCCGGGCAAGTTCGCCGACTCCCAGGGCGCCGGAACGGCCCAGCCTGAGACAGGCGCAGGCCAAGCCGGCATCGGGCAATCGGGCGCCGCGCCCGGCCGGGCCTACCCGGGAGAGTCCGCATGAACGCCTGGCTGCGGCAGCACCGCTACGCGCTCCTGGTCACCCTGCGCCGCCTGATCAAGCAACCGTTCTCGTCCCTGGCCAACCTGCTGGTCATGGCCCTGGCCCTGGCTTTGCCGCTGCTGGGCAGCGCCATCCTGGTCTCGGTCCAGCCGGTGGCCCGCCAGATGTCGGTCACCCCCGAAGTCACCGTCTTCATGCGCGTGGACGCCCCCTCGGGCGCCGCCGCGGACGTGGCCAAGCGCATCCAGGACGAATACAAGGACGACATCCGCGCCGTGCGCGTGGTGGGCCGCGAGGACGCTCTGGCGGATCTGCGCGCCAACCCGGCGTGGCAGCAGGCGCTGGCAGTGCTGCCGGGCAACCCGCTGCCGGACGCAGTGGTGGTGACGCTGGCCGACGGCGACAATCTGGCCGGCCGGGCTGACAAGCTGGCCACGTCCTGGAAACAATGGAACCACGTCGACCTGGTGCAACTGGACAGCGCCTGGGTGCAGCGCCTGGAGGCCATCCTGCGCTTTGCCCGCATCGGCCTGGGCTTCCTGGCCGCCTGCGTGGCGGTGGTGGTGCTGGCGACCGTATTCAACACCGTACGCATGCAGGCACTCTCGCAACGCGAGGAAATCGGCGTGGCCCGGCTGGTGGGCGCCACGGAATCCTTCGTGCGGCGCCCCTTCCTGTACCTGGGCGCACTGTCGGGCGCGGTGGCCTCGCTTCTGGCCATAGGCGTGGCGGCGTTCGCGCTGTCGCCGCTGAACGACGCCTTGGTCGGACTGGCCCGCAGCTACGGGGCCGAGTTCGCCCTGCACCTGCCCGGCCCATCCGTGCTGATCGGCGCGGTGATCGCCTCGGCCGCCCTGGGCGCCCTGTCGGCGCGCTGGTCGGTCACCCGCAGCACGCGCTTCTGACGCGCGGCGGCTAAAGCTCCGTATAAAGCCCCTTCCTCCCCGTGATCCGGGGAACAGCTTCCGCCCGCCTGTGTAGGATGCCTGCATGCCTGCCAGCGGGCGGCTGGCCATGGGCCGGACGGCAAAAACAGGACACATTACTGCGTCGGTTACACAGCCGTTCACCCGCTGGAAGCTTGAGTATGCAAGAATAAAGCGACATTTTCTTACATGTTTTGATACATTTCTGTCTCGAGCTGCCCCTTCGTGTCCAAATCGCTGTTCTTGCCCTTAATCGAGTCCCATGGCCGCCCGTCTTGAAGCCCGTGCGACGCGCCACTATTTCGACAGCGCGTTCCAATGTCAGGCGGTGAAAGTACTTCCCAACGAGTACTACGTCACCAACGAAGACCTGATGATCTCGACCGTCCTGGGGTCTTGCGTCGCCGCCTGTATCCATGATCCGGTCACCGGCGTGGGCGGCATGAACCATTTCATGTTGCCGGAAGGCGACATGCAGTCGCCCGCCTCGGCCACCATGCGCTATGGCGCCTTCGCCATGGAAGTGCTGATCAACGAACTGCTGAAGGCCGGCGCGGTGCGCGACCGGCTCGAAGCCAAGGTGTTCGGCGGCGGCGCCGTGCTGTCCGCCATGCAGCAGATGAACATCGGCGAGCGCAACGGCCAGTTCGTGCTGAGCTATCTCAAGACCGAAGGCATCCCCGTCAAGGCGCAGGACCTGGGCGACGTGCACGCGCGCCGCATCAATTATTTCCCGCGCGACGGCCGGGTGATGGTCCGCAAGATGGCACCGCACCACCAGCGCGCCGAGGAAATCATCGCCAAGCGCGAACAGGCGGCCGCCCAGAGCGTGCAGGCCAAGACCGAAAGCCCGCAACGCGTCGAGCGCTTCACCCGTCCCGGCGTGGAGCGTTTCGACCGCCCGGCCCGGCCTGGCGTAGAACGCTTCGACCGCCCGGCCCGCCCCGGCGTGGAACGCTTCGACACCGCGCTGACGCGCCTGCGCCGCTCCGAAACCGCCAGCGACTGAACCGCTCCGGACGCGCATTGCGCCGCATGCGCCCCTACAATCGGCGCATGTCCACCGTCCGCCTGTTCTTCGCCCTGTGGCCTGCCCCCTCGCTGGCCGCCCAGCTCGCGGCCTGGGCAGAGCAGGCGCGGCCCGATTGCGGTGGACGCGCCATGCGCACGGAAACCCTGCACCTGACCCTGGCGTTCCTGGGACCGGTAGACGCGGCGCTCGCCGACGAGCTGGCCGCGGCCACGCCCGAACGGCGTCTCGCGCCCGAGGACATGACCCTGGACCGTTATGGCGTCTTTGGCCGCCAGCGCATCCTGTGGGCCGGCCCTGGCGACACGCCTGCGGGCCTGCAGGCCGCCCACGACGAACTCTGGCTATGGCTGTCGGGCTTCGGCCTGGCCGCGCCGCCCCAGCCCTTCCGCCCGCACGTCACCCTGCTGCGCAACATCGAACGCGCCAGCCCGCCCGTCGAGGCGCCCGCTCCCCTGCCCTGGCGCTATGACCGCATGGTGCTGGTGGCATCGGAATCGCAATCCGGCGGCAGCCGCTACCGCATCGTGGCGCAGTCGCGGCCGCAGAACGCCTGAGACCCGCTCTGGCACAATCAGCCGGTTGCCACCCCCCCGGGATCGCCATGATCATCCTGCTGGACCAAGACGGCGTGCTCGCCGATTTCGAACACGCCTTCATCGACGCCTGGCGCACGCGCCATCCGGACATAGCGCCGGTGGCCTTCGAGAACCGCAAGTCCTTCTACATCCGCCAGGATTACGCGCCCGAGCTGCGCGGCATGGCCGAAGCCATCTACACCGCGCCCGGCTTCATCCGCGACCTGCCGCCGGTGCCTGGCGCGCTGGACGCCGTGAAGGAATTGCTGGCGCTGGGCATGGACGTGCGCATCTGCTCCTCGCCCCTGTCGCAGTTCGAGAACTGCGTCGCGGAAAAATACCTGTGGGTGGAAAAACACCTGGGGCGCGAAGCCACCAACAGGCTGATCCTGACCAAGGACAAGACCCTGGTGCACGGCCATCTGCTGATCGACGACAAGCCTCTGATCGAAGGCGCGGTGACGCCGCGCTGGAAGCACATCCTGTTCGACGCCCCCTACAACCGCGAGGTGTCGGATCGCCCCCGCATCAGCTGGCAGAACTGGCGCAACGTGCTGGCCGGAGAGCTGTATACGGCAGATGAGTGAGTCCTGTTCAGCTGCCGCAATTTGGGACTATTCTGTGTTGCTGTACCCCCCACCCTGGAGGAGCCTGCACCATGAATCTGTACCGCTTGCTCAAGCAGCGAGAAGCCGACCACAAGCCCTTGCGTGTTGCACTGCTGGGCGCCGGAAAGTTCGGCGCGATGTTCATGAGCCAGGCCCCGCGCACGCCGGGGATGAGGCTGGTTGCCGTGGCCGATCTGGCGCCCGACCGCGCCCGCGCGGCGCTCACCAGGGTCGGTTGGCCGGCCAGCGCGCTCAACGCCAGCAGCACCAATGACGCGCTGAAGAACGGCAAGGTCTACTTCAGCGACGATCCCCACGCCCTGATCGCCAGCCCCGACGTCGATATCGTCATCGACGCCACCGGCCAGGCCGCCGCCGGCATCAGCCACGTGCTGGCCTGCTGCGAATACGGCAAGCACATCATCATGGTCAACGTCGAGGCCGACGCGCTCGCCGGCCCGCTGCTGGCGCGGCGCGCGCGCGAAGCCGGCATCGTCTATTCGCTGGCCTACGGCGACCAGCCGGCCCTGATCTGCGAAATGGTGGATTGGGCCCGCGCCAGCGGCTTCGAGGTCATGGCCGCGGGCAAGGGCACCAAGTACCTGCCGGAATTCCATACGTCCACGCCGGACACCGTCTGGCCCTATTACGGCTTCACCGCCGAGATGGTCGCGGCAGGCGACTTCAACGCGCAGATGTTCAACAGCTTCCTGGACGGCACCAAGAGCGCCATCGAGATGGCCGCGGTGTCCAACGCCACCGGGCTGCTGCCCTCGCCGTCCGGCCTGCACTTCCCGCCCTGCGGCGTGGACGACCTGGCGCGGGTGCTGCGTCCGCGCGAAAACGGCGGCATCCTGCACCACCGCGGCCAGGTCGAAGTGATCTCCTCGCTGGAGCGCGACGGCCGCCCGGTGTTCCGCGACCTGCGCTGGGGCGTGTACGTGACCCTGGCCGCCGACAGCGACTACGTGCGCCGCTGCTTCAAGGAGTACGGGCTGGTCACGGACCCCAGCGGCAACTACACCGCCATGTACAAGCCGTACCACCTGATAGGCCTGGAACTGGGCATCAGCGTGGCCAGCGTGGGTTTGCGGCGCGAGCCCACCGGCGCGCCCGCCGGCTGGCACGGCGACGTCGTCGCCACCGCCAAGCGCGACCTGCCCGCCGGCCAGATCCTGGACGGCGAAGGCGGCTATACGGTGTACGGCCGGCTGATGCCGGCGCGCGATTCGGTGGACGAAGGCTATCTGCCGCTGGGCCTGTCGCACCAGGTCAAGCTGAAGAACCCGGTGCGGCAATCGCAGGCGATCCGCTGGAGCGACGTGGAATACGACAATAGCTCCACGGCGGTGCAGTTCCGCCGCGAAATGGAGCAGACCTTCGCCTAGGGCTTGCCCGCGCTGCGGGTCCCCCCGAGCGGCCCGGCGTCTTAGACCGGCGCCGGCCGTTCCGCCTGGAACAGGCGCAGACGGTCCGCGGCGTTGCGCAAATGCCGGTCGGCGGCACGGCCGGCCGCATCCGGGTCGCCCGCGTCTATGGCCGCGAAGATCGCCTGATGCTCGCTCTGCACCGCAGCCATGCGTTCGGCATACATGCGCGCCGTGTTGTTGCGCGCGCTGCGGATGACGCGGCGCACATTGGCTTCCAGGTAATCGTTCAGGGCCACCAGATGCGGGTTGTGGGTGGCCAGCACGATGGCATGGTGGAACTGGTAGTCCTCTTCGTCGCCCAGCTTGTCGTTGAGCAGCGCGTACTCCATGCCCACCAGCGCCTGGCGCATCTTCTTCAGGTCGGCGTCGGTGCGGCGCTGCGCGGCGTAGCGCGCGGCGGTGACTTCAATCGACAGCATCAGCTCCAGGATGTGTTCGAGTTCCTGGTTGTCGCCCGGCGTGGGCGCGGCGATGCGGAACGCATTCTTCTGGAAGTTCGGATCGACAAACACACCGCTGCCTTGCTGCGACGTGATCAGGCCTTCGGACTTCAGGCGCGCCAGCGCTTCGCGCACGACGGCGCGGCTGACCGAATAGGTTTCGGTCAGCTGCTTTTCCGTGGGCAGGCGATCGCCAGGCGCGAGCGCCCCCTGGCGGATCTGCTCCGCCAACGCATCGCCCAGCGCCGCCGAAAGCGAACTCTTGGGCGCGGCGCGCGGCGGATCCTGTTCTTGGTTGGGCTGCATGTCGAATGGTTGAAACGTGCAGGCGGCGCGCAGGCGCGCCGCCTCGTGTTTATGGGAATGCCTGGCCGGCCGCGGCATCGATAGCCGCGCCATCCCGGGACTTTACGCGATATAGATGCCGCCGTTGACCTGCATGACCTCGCCCGTGACGAAACCGGCCAGCGGCGAGCACAGGAAAGCGATGGAGCCGGCAATCTCCTCGGCCGTGCCATAGCGGCGCAGCGGCGTGCTTTCCAACAGTTGCGCACCCTTCTGCCCGATCAGGTCCTGCGTCATGGACGTGGCGATGATGCCCGGCGCCACCGCGTTCACGCGGATCTGCGGCGCCAGTTCCAGTGCCAGGCTGCGCGTGAAGCTCTGCACCGCGCCCTTGGACGCGGAATAGGCCGCGTGCGCATAGCTGCCGCGCTGCGCCGCCAGCGATGTCAGCAGCACGATGGAGCCATCGTGGCGCAAGTGGCGCTGGGCGGCGCGGCACACATAGAAGGTGCCGTCCAGGTTCACCCGCATCAGGGTGCGCCAGGCCTCGTCGCTGGTGTCCTTGACCAGCTGCTCAGGGTAGATGCCGGCGCAATGCACCAGATGGTCCAGCCCGCCGAAATGCTTGGCTGCGGCTTCAAACACGCGTTCGCAGTCGGCCGACGCCGACACGTCCAACGCCCGCGTGTAGACGCGCTGCCCGCTGGGATCCAACTCGGCCGCCACTTCTTCCAGGCGCGCATTGTCGATGTCGGTCAGCACCAGCCTGGCGCCATGCGCCGCCATCAGCCGCGCCGTCGCCAGACCGATGCCGTTGCCTGCGCCGGTGATGGCGGCGACCTTTCCTTCGAACGAAATCATTCTGTCTCCTGAAGCACACGTATGCGGGCTGGAACGTTCTTGCGACAGCCGCCGGAATTCCGATTGGACTCCCGAAACGGCCGCTTGACACGGGAAAAACGCTTGCCCTATGATTTATCGGACAACTTAATAAAGTTGCCTGACAACTTATTTCGAAAGCGTAAAGCAACTGGCGCTTTCAGGCAAGAGAGTCGGCAACGACATGGCGGCAGGCCGCCACCCAGGCAGGGGACAATCAGGTGGAAATCACCGGCAGCACTACCGTTTTCGCGATAGCGGCAGACCCGATCGCGCACGTCAAGACGCCCCAGCGGCTCAATGCCCTGCTGCGCGAGCGCGGCGTGGACGCCGTCATGGTGCCGTTCCACGTGGCCCCCGACGCCCTGCCCGGCCTGTTCGCCGGCATCCGCGGGCTGGCCAACTTGGGCGGCATCGTGGTGACGGTGCCCCACAAGGAAAATGCCGCCGCGCTATGCGACGCCCTGACGCCGTCCGCCCAGTTGAGCGGCGCCGTCAACGCGGTGCGCCTGCGTGACGGCGTACTCACCGGCGGCAACTTCGACGGGCTGGGCTTCGTCGCCGGACTGCGCAGCCAGGGCCACGATCCGGCCGGCCGCCATGTCTACCTGGCCGGCCTGGGCGGCGCGGGCAAGGCCATCGCCTGCGCCATCGCCGACGCCGGTCCTGCCAGCCTGCGCCTGTACAACCGCAGCGCCGAGAAGGCAGTCTCCTTTGCCGCCCATCTCGCCCGTCAGTACCCCGGCCTGGCCATCAGCGTGGCCAGCGCCGCGCCCGAAGCCTGCGACATCGCCATCAACGCGACCTCGCTGGGCCTGAAAGACACCGATCCCCTGCCCTTTCAGCTGGACGCGCTTGCCGCCGGCACC
>NZ_DATCUY010000114.1:0-13301 GCF_036567245.1 Achromobacter sp.
TGTCGTTGGTGACTTGCATGGTTATTCCTGAATGAATTCCAGTTTGGCGCGAACGTCAGCCGGCAACTCCGCCGGCCGCATGTGAATGGCATCGACGCAGCAGACTTGGATGTTGCCTTCGGCAAGCAGTTCCCCGTCGCGTTCCGCGCGTTGCGCGAAGTGTATCGAAGCGCGGCCCAGTCGTGTGACCCGGCTGCGTATGGTAAGTAAATCGTCCAGCCTGGCCGGCTTGCGGTAGGCCATGTCCAGGGAGCGGACAACGAATAACCGTTGCTCGCTGACCGCCAGGTTGGACTGGTTGACTCCCAGGTCGCGCAGCCATTCGGTGCGTGCGCGCTCCAGGAATTTCAAGTAGTTGGCGTAGAAAACCACACCGCCTGCATCCGTGTCTTCGTAGTAGACACGGACCTGCAGGACGGATTCGGCGGACTTCGGATCGGTCACGATGGATAGCAAAGGGCAGTCGGGACGCGAAAAGTCCGTAGTTACTATAAGGTTTACAGCGTATCGAGCTTCGTCAGCACGGCTTCAAGCGCGGACTCTACCGGAATCTTGGCCGCTTCGGTTTCCCGACGGGCCTGCAATTCCACCACACCATCGTTCAGGCCGCGTTCTCCAACTGTTACACGCAGCGGCGCGCCGATCAGCTCCCATTCAGCAAACATCACGCCCGGACGCGCATCGCGGTCATCCAGGATGACGTCCACGCCGCGCGCCAGAAGGGATTCATAAAGTTTCTGCGCGGTGTCACGCACGGTTTCACTTTTGCCCCAGCCGACCGGGCAGATTACCACTTCGAAGGGCGCGATCGCGCGCGGCCAGATGATGCCACGGGCGTCATGGTTCTGTTCGATGGCCGCGCCCACGATGCGGGTCACGCCGATGCCGTAGCAGCCCATTTCCAGGACGGCGGGCTTGCCGGTCTCGTCGAGGAAGGTGGCCTTGAGGGCTTCCGAGTATTTTTTGCCCAGGTAGAAGACATGGCCCACTTCGATGCCGCGCTGGATCGACAGGGTGCCCTTGCCGTCCGGCGAGGGGTCGCCGGCGACCACGTTGCGCAGGTCGGCCACCAGTTCGGGCTCGGGCAGGTCGCGGCCCCAGTTCACGCCCTGGATGTGGAAATCTTCCTTGTTCGCGCCGCAGACGAAATCGGCCATGTTGGCCACGGTGCGGTCGGCGATGACGTGCACCGGACGGGCGGTCTTGACCGGGCCCAGATAGCCGGGCTTGCAGCCAAAGGCTTCGACGATCTCGGTTTCGGTGGCGAAGCGGAAGCCGGCCAGGCCGGGCAGCTTGCCGGCCTTGATTTCATTGAGTTCATGGTCGCCGCGCAGCAGCAGCAGCCAGATGTCGGCGCCTTTCTCGCCGTCGGTGGCTAGCACGATGGACTTGATGGTGCGTTCCAGCGGCAGGCCCAACAGCTTGGCCACGTCCTCGCACTTGGCGGCGCCCGGCGTGGGCACGTCGGCCATGGCCTGGGCGGGTTCGGCGCGGGTGGCGTACAGCGCCACGGCCTCGGCCAACTCGATGTTGGCGGCGTAGTCGGAGTCGGCGTTATAGACCAGCAGGTCTTCGCCGGTCTCGGCGATCACCTGGAATTCGTGGCTGCGGGTGCCGCCGATCGAGCCCGTGTCAGCGGCCACGGCGCGGAATCCCAGGCCCAGGCGGCCGAAGATGCGCATGTAGGCGTTGAACATGTTGTCGTAGCTGGCCTGCGCGCCGGCTTCGTCGCGGTCGAAGGTATAGGCGTCCTTCATGGTGAATTCGCGGCCGCGCATCAGGCCGAAGCGGGGGCGGCGCTCGTCCCGGAACTTGGTCTGGATGTGATAGAAGTTCACCGGCAGCTGGCGGTAGCTGTGGATTTCGTTGCGCGCGATGTCGGTGATGACTTCCTCGGACGTGGGCTGCAGCACGAAGTCGCGCTGGTGCCGGTCCTTGATGCGCAGCAATTCGGCGCCGTACTGCTCCCAGCGGCCCGACTCCTGCCAGAGCTCGGCCGGCTGGACCACCGGCATCAGCAGCTCGATCGCACCCGCGGCGTTCATTTCTTCGCGGACGATGGCTTCGACCTTGCGGATGACTTTCAGCCCCAGGGGCATATAGGTGTAGATGCCGCCCGCGAGCTTGCGGATCATCCCTGCCCGGGTCATCAGCTGGTGGCTGGCGACTTCGGCTTCGGAAGGGGCTTCTTTGAGGGTGTTGATGTGGTAGTTGGATGCGCGCATGTTTAAAGGTGGCAGCAGATACGTATAATCGACCGTAATTGTATTGAATTCGGTGGGGGTGGCCCATGCTTGACCGCGAAGGCTACCGCCCCAATGTCGGCATCATTCTCGTCAACGGTAGAAACGAGGTCTTTTGGGGTAAGCGTATCAGGGAACATGCTTGGCAGTTCCCCCAGGGCGGCATCAAGTACGGCGAAAGCCCGGTGCAGGCCATGTATCGCGAACTCCATGAAGAGGTGGGCTTGAAGCCCGAGCATGTCCGTATTTTGGGGCGTACACGCGATTGGTTACGTTATAACGTGCCCGATCACTTCGTCCGGCGTGAGTGGCGCGGCCACTATAAAGGACAAAAGCAGATTTGGTTCTTGTTGCGCCTGGTCGGACGTGACAGCGATGTGTGCTTGCGCGCGACGCAGCATCCGGAATTCGATGCCTGGCGCTGGAGCCAGTATTGGGTGCCCCTGGATGCCGTGATCGAGTTCAAGCGCGATGTCTACACCCAGGCGCTGAACGAGCTGTCGGCTATCCTCTTCCGGCGCCATCACGAAACCCGCTACCTGCGCCAACGGGTGCACGGGCAACGGGCGGCAGACAATCTGCCAGAAGGAACGGACGGTCATGCGCATATTGTTGGTTGAAGACGAACGGGACATGGCGTCCTGGTTGATGCGCGCGCTCGCCCAGAGCGGGTTCGTGCCGGATCACGCGGCCGACGCCCGTACCGCCGAAGCTTTCATGGCGGGCACCGAGTACGACGCCATCGTCATGGACCTGCGCCTGCCCGACAAGCACGGACTGGTGGTGCTGCGCGAAATGCGCAACCGCGACGACCGCACCCCCGTGCTGCTGCTGACCGCCCAGGGCGCCCTGCAGGATCGCGTGCGCGGCCTGAACCTGGGCGCGGACGACTTCCTGACCAAGCCCTTCGCGCTCGAGGAACTGGAAGCGCGCCTGACCGCGCTGGTGCGCCGCAGCCGCGGTCGCCAGCATCCGCGCCTGCAATGCGGTTCGCTGTCCTACGACAGCGAAAGCCGCGCCTTCACCCTGGACGGCTCGCTGTTGTTCCTGACCCCGCGCGAACATGCCGCCCTGGCCGCCTTGCTGACCCGCAGCGGCTATCCGGTGGACAAGTCCCAGCTGTTCGGCAAGGTTTTCACTCACGACAGCGAAGCCAATCCGGACGCCATTGAGGTCGTGCTGCACCGGCTGCGCAAGAAGCTGGCCGGCAGCGACGTGCGCATCGTCACCGTGCGCGGGCTGGGCTACATGCTGGAAAGCGTTGCCAGCGAGTCCGCGGAATCCTGAGTGAGGCTGCGGCTATCCGAGCTGCCGCGCGTGGGTATCCGCGCGCTGCTGATCATTCTGCTGCTGCCGGGCGTGATCATGCTGCTGGTGGTGGACAGCGTGAACGACTACCGCACCCTGGCCGAGATCACCAACGAAGCCTACGACAGCGCCTTGGTGGAGCCGGCCCGGGTGCTGGAAAGCAGCCTGGAATTCACGCCTGACGGCAATCTGCAGGTCGCCACGCCGCTATATGCGCAGGTGATGCTCGAGTCCCGCGCGGGCCTGCGCAAGTACTTTCGCATCGAAGAGATCGACCCGCCCCTGCCGGACGGGGCCGCGGTGCCCACGACCCCGGGCAAGACGCTGCTGGGCATGCCGGAAATGCCGCGTCCGCCCAGCTGGCCGCGTTCCAACAGCCAGCCTATCTTCTACGACAGCGTCTATCGCAATGATCCCGTGCGGGTCGTCGCGGTGGTGCGGGACCTGTATTACCAGGGGCAGCATCGCCAGGTGCTGGTGGTCGTGGCTGAAAGCACCGGCAAGCGCATCGAAGCCGAGAACAACGCGCGGCGCCAGGAAATTCTGCGCGACACGCGCATGCTGGCGCTGGTGGCGCTGCTGGTGTGGTGGGGCGTGTCGTGGGCGCTGAAGCCGCTGCGCCGGTTGCGCAACGATATCCGGGCGCGCCGCCCCGACGACCTGACGCCGTTGGACGCCTCGCGCGTGCCCAGCGAAGTGGCGCCGCTGGTCGATGCGGTCAATCACCACATTGCCCGCTATCGCCGCGTTCTCGATGAACAATCGCAATTCCTGGCCGATGCCTCCCATCAGCTGCGCACACCGCTGGCCATCATGCTGACCCAGGCCCAGTACGCCCTGCGCGAGCGTGATCCCGCCCGCGCGCAGGAAGGCCTGCGTGGCATCGTCGACCAACTGGGCCGCACGCGCCGTCTGACGGAGCAATTGCTGTCCCTGGCCCACGCCAATCAGGCCGATCAGTTGCCGCGGCAGTTGCTGGACATGAACGCCGTGTCGCGCGAGGTGGTGCTGCAATACCTGCCGCTGGCGCACGAAAAGCAGCAGGACCTGGGCTGGGTGCAGGCCGGATCCGAAGAGGGGCTGGAAATCCCCGCGCCAGTCTCGGGCAACGAGGCCGAGCTGCACGAGGCGCTGTCGAACCTGGTGCACAACGCCATCCATTACGCGCCCGCGGGCGCGCGCATCACCGTGTCCGTTTGCTGCCGCGACAATCGCGCCGAGGTCGCCGTTTCCGATAATGGGCCGGGGCTGGACCCGATACTGCGCCAGCGCGCTTTCGCGCGTTTCGAACGCGTAGGCACGGACAAGCCGGTCGCCTCGTCAGGGTCGGGCCTGGGGCTGGCGATCGCCCGCGCCTATGCCCGCCGCAACGACGGCGACATCGAGCTGCGTGACGGCGAATCGAACGCCCAGGGGGGCGTCGGATTGGCCTCCGTGCTGTGGCTGCCGCTCGCATCCACGGTCTCGCAGTATCCGCGCTCGCTCGATGTCGAGCTCAAGGGCGATCAATAACTTTTCCGCATTTCTGCTTTCATCCGCGGCTTCCGTTCAGGGATAACCCCCGAATTCAGGAACGCGACAGCGCACAGAAAGCGGATTAGCAGCTTCCTTCCGTAATCTGCGTCCGGGCCTGTCGCCAGGCACCGGGTGGCGCTCGCTTCGAGCGCGCATCCCGGGCAGGCGCGCGGCCGCACCACGAAGGAGGATGAAGTGCAAAAGACAATCAATAGAAAGGACTATTACGGCGGAGCGCTGATGGTCCTCATCGGACTGGGGGCAATCTACGGCGGGACCGACTATCACATCGGTTCCTTGAGCCACATGGGACCCGGTTTCTTCCCCGCGGCGCTCGGCGGCCTGCTGGCGCTGACCGGCGTGCTGATCGCAATCTCGGCGCGCTCGGGCGAATCGTCCGCGCCGCCGCCCGGTGACGGCCATGGCCATGGACTGCCGGATTTCCGCGGCGGCGCCTGCATCCTGCTGGGCATCCTGGCCTTCCTGTTGCTGGGCCATTACGGCGGTTTGCTGCCCGCCACGTTCGCCATCGTATTCATCTCTGCGCTGGGCGACCGCAAGAACACGATCAAGCAGGCCATCCTGCTTTCGGTCGCCATGACCGCCATCGCGGTCGTCGTCTTCTGGTGGGCGCTGCAGCTGCAGCTTCCGCTGTTTCGCTGGGGTTGAAGCGTCATGATTTCCCAATCCTTGATGGACCTCTGGTACGGCTTCGGCGTCGCCTTCCAGTGGCATAACCTGATGTGGTCGTTCTTCGGCGTGCTGGTGGGCAACCTCATCGGCGTGCTGCCCGGCATGGGCGCGCTGTCGGCCATTTCCATTCTGCTGCCGTTGACCTACGTGATGCATCCGGTGCCCGCCATCCTGATGCTGGCCGGCATTTTCTATGGTTCGCAGTACGGCGGCGCCATCGGCGCGATTCTGCTGAACCTGCCTTCGCATCCGCCGCATGCGGTCACCTGCCTGGATGGCTATCCGCTGACCAAGCAGGGCAAGGGCGGAACAGCGCTGGGCATCACGATGATCTGTTCGTTCTTCGCCGCATCGGTGGGGATCATCGTCATGATCTTCGCGTCGCCGTTGCTGGTGGAAGTCGCGTTCAAGTTCGGTCCGACCGAGATCTTCTCGATCATGCTGCTGGGCCTGCTGGCCGGCGCCACGATGTCGCGCGGTTCGCCGCTCAAGGGCGTGGCAATGACCTTGTTCGGCCTGATGTGCGGCGTGGTCGGTACGGACGTGAACACCGGCACCATCCGCTTTTCGTTCGGTCTGCTGGACCTGTCCGACGGCCTGGAGCTGGTGGCGATTTCCATGGGCCTGTTCGGCGTGGCCGACTTCCTGATGAGCGTCAACCGCATGACCATCATCGGCAGCGGCGCCAAGCTGCGCCTGCGCGACATGCGGCCCAGCAAGCAGGAGCTCAAGACAGCTTTCTGGCCCATGG
This sequence comes from Achromobacter sp., assembly GCF_036567245.1. Lineage (GTDB taxonomy): Bacteria > Pseudomonadota > Gammaproteobacteria > Burkholderiales > Burkholderiaceae_B > Achromobacter. The sequence goes on from NZ_DATCUY010000114.1 coordinate 6,511, forward strand.
TCCGCGGCACGGCGGTGGGTACGCTGTTTGGCGCCATGCCCGGCACCGGTCCCACCATCACCACCTTCGTGGCCTATGCGCTGGAACGCAAGATATCCAGGACGCCCGAAAAATTCGGCACCGGCATGATCGCCGGCGTGGCGTCGCCCGAAGCCTCGTCGCACTCCAAGACGCAGGTCGATTTCATCCCCACGATGAGCCTGGGCATCCCCGGCGACGCGGTGATGGCGCTGATCCTGGGGGCGCTGCTGATCCAGGGCATCCAGCCCGGCCCGCAGCTGATCACCGAGCATCCGGACATCTTCTGGGGCCTGATCGCCAGCTTCTGGGTGGGTAACGTGCTGCTCATGGTGCTGAACGTGCCGCTGATCGGCGTGTGGGTGAAACTGCTGCAGGTGCCGTACCGCTATCTGTTCCCGTCGGCGCTGTTCTTCATTGCGGTGGGCGTGTTCAGCACGCAGAACAGCCTCTTCCAGATATGGGAAGTGCTGGCGTTCGGCGTGATCGGCGCCATCCTGATGACCCTGGAGTTTTCCGTCGCGCCCATCCTGCTCGGCTTCGTGCTGGGGCCGATGGTCGAAGAGAACTTCCGCCGTGCGCTGTTGCTGTCGCGCGGCGACCTGGCGGTATTCGTGGAGCGCCCGATCAGCGCCTGGTTCATCGGCGCAAGTGCCTTGCTGATCTTCCTGCAGGTGTGGGCATTCCTGCGCCGCAACAAGAACAAGGACAAGAGCAAGCCCGAAGTGCCGCAGGCGGCCTGAGCGCGGCTGCCCTCAGCCTGAGCACGGCCCGGCATCTGCCGGGCCGTTTGATTTGTGGGGCGGCATCCCTCATGCTGGAGGCTTCCCGAGCCTGTACACAGAGTCATCATGCACATACTCTTCGCCTGCCCCCATCATGATCCCGCCGCCTGGGTTCCGCTCCTGGAAGCCGCCATGCCTGGCTGTCGAATTTCCGTGTGGAATCCGGATGGCCCGCCCTCGGGCGCGCAGGCCGCCCTGGTCTGGCGTCCGCCGGCAGAGCTCTTCGCGCACGAGACCGGCCTGACGACGCTGTTCAACCTGGGTGCCGGCGTCGACGCCTTGCTGAAGATGCCGGAGATTCCGCCGCATGTGCGTATCGTCCGCCTGGAGGACGCGGGCATGTCGGTGCAGATGGCCGAGTACGCGCTGTATGCGCTGCTGCGCGTCTCGCGCGACTTCGAAGCCTTCGATCAGGCCCAGGCGCGGCAGCACTGGGACACCCGCGAAGGCACGCGGCAGGCGGACTGGCCGGTGGGCGTGCTGGGGCTGGGGCAGGTGGGCGCGCGCGTGGCGCAGATCCTGGCCCAATTCGGCTATCCCGTGGCCGGCTGGTCGCGGTCGCCGCGCGACATCTCCGGCGTGGAATCCTTTGCGGGCGAGGCCGCCTTGCCGGCATTCCTGGCCCGCACGCGCTTCCTGGTGAACGTGCTGCCGCTCACGCCGGACACCATCGGCATCCTCAATCGCAACACGCTGTCGCAGCTTCTGCCGCATGCGCATCTGGTCAACGTGGGCCGCGGCGAACATCTGGTCGAGGACGACCTGGTGCAGATGCTTGAAGAAGGCGAGATCGACGGCGCCACGCTGGACGTCTTCCACACCGAGCCCTTGCCCAAGGACCATGCGTTCTGGCGCGATGCGCGCGTGCACGTCACGCCGCATATCGCGGCGCGCACCTTGCGCGACGAAAGCATCCGGCAGATCGCGGACAAGGTTGCGCAGCTACAGCGCGGCGAATCCATCACTGGCGTGGTAGACCGCTCGCGCGGCTACTGAGCCGGAGGCAGCGGGGCCTTTTCCAGCCTTTGGTACATGGCGGGCAGGCGCTCCGACAGGAAATCGAGCAGGGCGCGCACGGCGGGCATCATGCCCCGCCGCGACGGATAGATGCAATGCACGATGCCTTCGGGCGACTGCCATTGCGGCAGGACCTGCACCAGCTGGCCGCGTCGCAGCTGTTCATGCGTGGCGATCGAAGGCAGCAGGGCGATGCCGCGGCCGCGCACTGCGGCTTCGGTCAGCACGATGAAGTCGTTGCAGGACAGCTGCGGCTTCAATTCCACCTGCACCTCTTCGCCCTTGTCGTTGCGCAACGGCCAGCGCACCTCGTTTTGCGGATCGCTGAAGCTCAGCGTGGTGTGCGTGGCGAGATCCTGCGGCGTGTCGGGCGTGCCGTGGCGCTGCAGGTAGCTGGGACTGGCGACCAGCGTGCCGCGCGCCGTGCCGAAGTGGCGCACGACCAGCTCGGCGTCCGTGTCGAGCTTGGTGCGCACACGCAGGGCCAGGTCCACGCCTTCGCGGATCAGGTCCACACGGCGGTTGGTCACCAGCAACTGCACCGACACGGCGGGCCAGGCGTCCAGGAACTCGGGCAGCAGCGGCGACAGCACGTCCTGGGCGATGGACACCGGGCAGCTCACGATCACGGGACCGGTGGGCTCCGCCTGCAATTGCCGCATGGCGTCGTCCGCCGCGCGCGCCGAGGCGGCCATTTCACGGCAATAGTGCAGATAGCGTTCGCCGGCCGAGGTCAGGCGCAAGCGGCGCGTCGTGCGTTGCAGCAAGCGCACGCCCAGGCTTTCCTCCAGGTGCGAGATCCGGCGCGACAAGCGGGATTTCGGGATGTCCAGCGCCCTGGCCGCCGCGCTGAAACCTCCCTGTTCGACCACTTGGGAGAAGTAATAGAGGTCATTGAGATCTTGCATGATTGTTCTATTCCTGGAACGTATAGTTAATCATAACCCTATTTATGTGAACAATTAAGCCGTCTACAGTGACGCCATGCACTCGGGATCTGATCAAAGCCTACGGATCCTGACCGCCCGCAGCGAGCGGGCCCTCACTGGAGAAATTTGCAATGAAGACCCTGGTTATCCTTTCCTCTATTCTCGGCGATCGTTCCAACAGCAAGCAATTGGCCGATCACCTGATCAACCGCGTCAAGGCGTCCAATCCGGCCGCGGCCATCAAGGTCCGTGACCTTGGCGCGCAACCCATCCCGTACTTCGACGGCAACACTGCCGGCGCGCTGTTTACCCCGGCCGATGCCCGCAGCGTGGATCAGCAACGGCTGGTCGAGATGAGCGACACGCTGGTCGCCGAAGTGATGGAGGCCGATCGCATCGTCTTCGCCGTTCCGGTCTACAACTTCAACATGCCCGCGCAGTTCAAGAGCTATCTCGACCATCTGGCCCGCGCCGGCGTCACCTTCCGCTATACCGCCGAAGGCGTGCCGGAAGGGCTGGTCAAGGGCAAGCAGGTGTTCGTGCTGACTGCCCGCGGCGGCAAGGCCGAAGGCACGCCTTCGGATACGCTGACGCCTTACCTGCGCCAGATGCTGGCCTTCCTGGGCATGAGCGACGTGAACTTCATCGCCGCCGAAGGCATGGCCATGGGCGAAGTGGCTGCGCTGGAAGGCATCGCGCAGGCCAAGCAGCGCATCGATGCGCTGCTGCCTGCCGCGCAACAGGACAGCCTGGCCGCGTAAGCGCTGGCGTCCAAAACAAAGGCGAGCCTTGCGGCTCGCCTTTTTTCTTGCCGCGAGAGGGCAGGGCTCAGTCGCGCAGGCGCTTGATCAGGCTGGAAGTATCCCAGCGGCTGCCGCCCATCTTCTGGACGTCGCCATAGAACTGGTCCACCAGCGCAGTCAGGGGCAGGCGCGCGCCATTGTGGCGGGCTTCGGCCAGCACCAGGCCCAGGTCCTTGCGCATCCAGTCCACCGCGAAGCCGAACTCGAACTTGTCGTCGACCATGGTGCCGCCGCGATTCTCCATCTGCCAGCTCTGCGCCGCGCCCTTGCTGATCACGTCCAGCACGAGTTTCATGTCCAGGTCGGCCGCCTGGCCGAAAGCGATGGCTTCGGACAGCCCCTGCACCACGCCCGCGATGCAGATCTGGTTGACCATCTTGGCCAACTGGCCAGCCCCCGGGGGGCCCACCAACGTGACGGCGCGGCCGAAAGACTGCGCCACGGGCTTGATCGCATCGAACACGGCTTGCTCGCCGCCGCACATGATGGTCAGCACGCCATTGACCGCGCCCGCCTGTCCACCCGAAACCGGGGCGTCGATGAAATTCAGGCCCAGGTCCTTGGCTTGCGCATAGAGCTCGCGCGCCACGTCGGCGGACGCGGTGGTGTGGTCGACGAAGACCGCACCCGGCGTCATGCCGGCGAAGGCGCCGTCCGGTCCCAGCACGACGCTGCGCAGGTCATCGTCATTGCCCACGCAGGCGAACACGATTTGCGCGCCGGCCACGGCTTCGCGCGGCGTGGCCGCGCTCTTGCCGCCGAACTCGGCGACCCAGGCCTGCGCCTTGGCGGGCGAGCGGTTGTAGACCGTGACATCGTGTCCCGCGCGCGCCAGATGGCCCGCCATGGGCAGGCCCATCACGCCCAAACCGAGGAAAGTGACTTTCTGGGCTACGACAGCGTCGTAGCTCTTGGTACCGATCGTTGCCATGCAGGGAACTCCGCTTTATGAAGTTAGGGCCATCAGGGGCGCTGGCGCCTGTAAACAGGCCCTAACCTTAACGCAATCAAAAGCCCGCGGCGAGTCCGTCGCGCCGGCTGTCGCTGGCGCTGACATATCCGTCCACGGCCGGGTCGCCCAGGCGCCAGATGAATTGCCCCGATCCGAAATCCATGTAGGGATCCGCCATGCTTTCAAGCACGTGGCCGCGGGCGCGCAGTCCCTCGGCGACCGCCGGGGCCAGGCCGACCTCCACGTCCAGTGACCGCCCGTGATTCCATTTCCAGCGAGGCGCGTCGCAGGCGGCTTGCGGCTGCTGCCCATAGTCCAGCATGCGTACCAGCGCCTGCACCTGCCCCTGGGGCTGCATATTCCCTCCCATGACCCCGAAACTCATCACGGGGGCGCCATTGCGCATCAGGAAACCGGGGATGATGGTGTGGAAGGGGCGCTTGCCGCCCGCCACCGCATTGGGATGGCCGGGATCGGTGCTGAAGCAATGCCCGCGGTTCTGCAGGCTGACGCCAGTGCCCGGCACCACCACGCCGGAGCCAAAACCCATGTAGTTCGACTGGATGAAGCTGACCATCATGCCGCACTTGTCGGCCGCGGTGAGATAGACGGTGCCGCCGCGCGGTGCATGGCCGCTGGCTGGAGCCTGCGCCGCGTTGGGGTCGATCAGGCGCGCACGCTGCGCCAGATAGTCCGCGGCCAGCATCTGTTCGGGCGTGACGCGCATATGGCGCGCGTCGGCCACATGCTCGTAGACGTCGGCGAAGGCCAGCTTCATCGCCTCGATCAACAGGTGCTGAGTTTCGGGATGGTCCACCGGGCGGGCCGCCACGTCGAAGTTCTGCAGGATGCCCAGGGCGATCAAGGCGGCGATGCCCTGGCCGTTGGGTGGAATCTGATGCAACGTGTGGCCGCGATATGTCTGGCTGATTGGCGTGACCCATTGCGGCGCGTAATCGCGCAGGTCGGCCAGCGTCAGGGCGGCGTCGTGGGCCTGCGCATGCGCCACCAGCTTATGGGCGGTTTCGCCTTCGTAGAAGTCCCTGCCGCCGCTGGCCGCGATGCGCTTGAGCGTGGCGGCCGCGCCTTGCAGCACGAAGTGTTCCCCGACCTGCGGCGCGCGCCCGCGCGGCAGGAAATGCTCGGCGAAGCCCGGCTGCGGCTGCAGGACATCGGTTTGCGCCGCCCATTTCTGCTGCACGATGGGCGACACGGCAAAGCCGCGCTCGGCGTACTCGATGGCGGGCGCCAGCACGTCGGCATAGGCCAGGCGGCCCAGTTTTTCATGCAGGGCGGCCCAGCCGGCCACGCAGCCCGGCACCGTCACGCTGTCCCAGCCCCGGGCCGGGATGGCGCCCTGATGCTTGCGCCGGAAGTAATCCAGGTTCCAGCCGGCCGGCGCCGTGCCCGAGGCATTCAGCCCATGCAGTTTGGAGCCGTCCCAGACGATGGCGAAACAATCCGATCCCAGCCCATTGCTGACCGGCTCCGTCAGGGCTAGCGTGGCGGCCGCGGCGATCGCCGCGTCGACGGCATTGCCGCCTTGCGCCAGGATCCGCAGGCCCGCCTGGGCGGCAAGCGGCTGCGAGGTAGCAACCACATTGCGCGCGAACACCGGGTGCCGCGTGGTGGGATAGGGGTTGTTCCAGTTGAAATTCATCTCGAATCGTCGCGTGGGGTAAACCCCTAGCTTAACGTACGCGAACTGCGTTTGAACATAATTCGTATTGGGTAGTATCGATCCGTAGCGTTTGTCGGACTGGATTCCACGCGCGCAAAGAAAAACCCCCGGGCGGAACCCGGGGGTTTTCAGGGCGAGACTGCCGCAGGGCGGCAGGCCGCGCTTTACTCTTCTTCGACGAAGGTCTCTTCGCGCTTCTTGCGGATCGCGGGCAGGGCCACCAGGATCACCAGGAAGACGGCGACGGCCAGCAGCGAGGCCGACAGCGGACGCGTCACGAAGGTCGTGAAGTCGCCGCGCGACAGCAGCAGGGCGCGACGGAAGTTCTCTTCCATCATGGGACCCAGCACCAGGCCCAGCAGCAGCGGTGCGCCTTCGCACTTCAGCTTGGACCAGACGTAGCCGATGATGCCGAAGATGGCCGTGGTGAAGATGTCGAACGTGTTGTAGTTCAACGAGTACACCCCGATCGTGCAGAACACCAGAATCGCCGGGAACAGGATGCGGTAGGGCACCTTCAGCAGCTTGACCCACAGGCCGATCAGCGGCAGGTTCAGCACCACCAGCATCAGGTTGCCGATCCACATCGAGGCGATCAGGCCCCAG
>NZ_DATCUY010000115.1:0-5547 GCF_036567245.1 Achromobacter sp.
CGGCATCCACGGCCGCGGCGGCGTCTTCCAGCGTGGCGTCGGCCACGCTAGCGATCACCTGCTCGGTGGACGGGTCGAACACGTCGATGCGACGCCCCGAGGTGGCGGCGCGCCAGGCGCCGTCGATGTAAAGGTCAGTGGACAGCTTGCTGGCCTCGATGGTCATGTGTCAGCTCCGGATAGGGATGAGAAAAGGGGTTGTCAGGATGGGCGAAACGAGCCGCGGCCCGCGTGGGCGGCGGCCACGATGGCCGCGATGCCGGCCTGGTCCAGCGGGCGGGGATTGTTCGTGACCAGACGCGCGGCCAGCATGGATTGCGCGGCGATCCAGTCCAACTGGTCGGCGCGCACGCCCAATCCTTCCAGCGTTGCGGGGATGCCGATGCCCGCGAACAGTTCGTAGACATGACGCGGCGCGTTGGCGGCGAGGCGTCCGGGATCGGTTTCCGTATCCCCCATCGCCTGCGAGATGGCTGCGTAGTCGGCGGCGCAGGCCGGCGCATTGAAGTCCATGACGTAGGGCATAAGCGTGGCCACGCCCGCGCCGTGCGCCGTGTGGGTCAAGGCGCCGATGGGGTACTGGATGGCGTGAGCGGCGGCGGTGCCGGCTACGCCGAAAGCCAGGCCCGCGGCCAGCGCCGCGGCCATGACCTGCCCTCTGGCGTGCAGGTCGGCGCCGTTCTCGACCGCGCGAGGCAGATATGACGCGAGCGCGCGGATGGCGACCAGCGCCTGTTGGTCGCTGAAGGCGTTCTTGCCAACGAACACGCGCGTCTGTGCGATGTCGGCGTCCGGGCTGCGCCGGACCGCGGTCAAGGCCTCGATGGCATGGGTCAACGCATCGGCCCCGGCGATGGCAGTCAGTCCCTTGGGGCAGGTCAGCGTCAACTCGGGATCGCAGATGGCGGTGTGGGGTATGAGGTGCGGGCTGGACACGCCGACCTTCAGGTCGCGGGCGCTGTCGGCCAGCACGGCCACGGGCGTGACCTCGGAGCCCGTGCCCGAGGTGGTGGGTAGCGCGATCACGGGGATGGTCGGGCCAGGCACCTTGTACTCGCCGTAATAGTCGGACGCTTGTCCGCCGTGCGCCAGCAGCAGGCTGACCAGCTTGGCCATATCCAGGCAGCTGCCGCCGCCCAGCCCGACAATGGCATCAGGCTGGAAGGCGCGGTGCGCGGCCACGCATTCGTAGACGCCGTCGACGGGCAGATCGGGTTGGGTGCGGTCGTACACCTGGACGCGTACGCCCGCGGTTTCCAGCGACGCCAGCAATTCGGACATTTCCGGAGTGCCGGCAAAACGCTCGTCGGTGCAAATCAGCACACGTTGGCCCAGGGCGGCCGCGACGCGGCCCAATGCCAGGCGCTGGCCGTTGCCGAACAAGACAGCGCGCGGCGCGCGCATGATTCCAAACAAATCAGTCATTGATGATCCTTGAATGAAGTCGTAGTGCGTTCAGGCGGCGCATTGCGCCAGATCGAGAATGCGGTGCCAGACCTCGTCGGCCAGCTCGATGCCAGTGTCCAGGCGCTGCCGGCGTTCGGCGCGCGCCCGGTCGCCCGGTACCGCGACGGGCCGCTCCGGTTGCAGGGCGGGGCACGCGCGGATTTCATCCAGGTAGCGGGTGATGCGGTCGGCGACCGCGCCAGAGCCCGCCTCGACCACGATGAAGACGTCGCCCTTGTTGCAGACCTCGCTGGAATCCAGCGTGCCCTTGACCGCAGTGCCGAGCGCGGATGTCGTCAGGCTGGCCACCAGCAATTCAAACGCCAGCCCCAGCGCGTAGCCCTTGGCTTCGCCAAAGGGCGCCAGCGCGCCTGCCTTGGCGGCCGTGGCGTCCGTGGTGGGATTGCCCGCGCCGTCCAGCGCCCATCCCGGGTCCAGCGGCCGGCCGTGGTTGGCGTAGTCGTGGATCTTGCCCATGGCGACCTGGCTGGTGGCCATATCCAGCACGAAGGGTTCGTCCTCGGTAGGCACGCCGATCGCGATGGGATTGGTGCCGATCAGGGCGCGGCGGCCGCCCCAGGGATGCACCAGGGCCTCGCTGGTCGACAGGGCCAGCAGGATCTGGCCCGCGCGCGCCACCTGTTCCGCATAAAGCGCCAGCATGCCGATGTGGTTGTTGTTGCTGACCGCCGCGATGGCGATACCGGTCTCGCGGGCGCGGTCGCCGATTTGCTCAAGGGCAGCCAGCGCGATGACCGGGCCCAGGCCTCGTTCGCCATCCATGTCCAGGAAGGCGGGGGAGCGCCAAACGGCGGTGCCGCGGGTTTTCGGGTCGGCGACGCCGTTGTGGATCCGCTCGATGATGCGCGGAAGGCGCAGCAGGCCGTGGGATGCCCGGCCTCGCAATTCGGCTTCAAGCAGCAGGTTGGTCTGCGTCGCGGCGTGGCCCGTCGGGGCCCCCGCCAGTTCCAGTGCGCGCATGCAAGCCTGCCTTGCCTCCCCCGTTTTTATCGTTGTCGTCATAGTCTCGTTTGGTTGTTAAATCCGATCGGATCTGAAATACGATCTGATTTATGCTAACCTCGTAACAAATTGGACGTCAACACATTGTTGGCAAACCTGGGCGAAACAACCATGACGACTCTCTCTCTCGGTTCCGCAGCCGCGCCCTCGAACGCGCCGGGCGGCCAGCGCTTGGGCGAGCGCGTGCGCTCCTTGGGCGATGAGGTCTATGAGACGCTGCTGTCGCAGCTCATTTCCTTGAAGATCGCGCCCGGCATGCGCATCGCGGTCGATGCGCTGGTGCGCGAACTGGGCGTGTCGCAGACGCCAATACGCGCTGCGCTGATCCGGCTTGAAACGGAAGGCCTCGTCGTCAAGACCCACCACGTGGGGTACAGCGCGGCGCCCATGCCCACGCGCCGGCGCTTCGAGCAGATGTATGAACTGCGCCTGCAACTGGAGCCGTTCGGGGCGAGCCTGGCCGCGCAGCACATGACGGACGCGGCGCGCCAGGAATTGGCCGCGCTGTCCGCCGCCATGAGCGCCCCAAGCGCCGACGACGCGCGCGTGGCCTACGGCAAGTTCGCCGTGCTGGACGCGCAGTTCCATTCCTGGATTGCGCAGCAGAGCGGCAACGAGCTGCTGGCCGAAGCGCTGGCGCGGCTGTATGCGCATACCCATCTGTTCCGGCTGCGCTTCCACTCGCGGGTCACCGAGGAAGCCGTGACTGAACACGCGCGCATCGTGCAGGCGCTAGAGGCGCGTGACGCGGACGGCGCGCAGGCCGCCATGCGCGACCACATCCTGAGGTCGCGCGAGCGCATGGCGCCGTTCTTTGAAATGCTGGACTGAGTCGAGGCGTCGGGTTTCGATTCCCGCCGTCGTGTGCTGCGGGAGCCCCTCAGCCAGGGCGGGGCAGGGAGCCCGCCCTATTGCCTGCCCAGGCTGATTCCGTCCCGTATCTGGCGGAATGCGGACAGGGCGCCTGGCATGTCGCGGCTCGTCGTGGTGCAGCGCATGGCGACACGCAGCGTGGGGCTGTCCAGCAACGCGTTGTACTGCAGCAGGGGCACGCCATCCGCGCCGCTGCTGGCCGGGGCGACGTAGTCGATGCCCTTGACGCCCTGCAATTTAAAGCCGCTCCGTTGTCCAGGCGATTCGCCTTGTGCGGCCAGGATGGCTACGGCGGCCGCCATCCGGGCAGCGGCCGAGAGCGGGGCTTCGGCGCCGGGGTGAGTCTTCAGCGTCTTGCGCGGCGTGCTGAAGCCGACGCCGCACAGATAGCCCGCCGCACCCGCTGCTTGCGGAGTGCCGGCGGTGCTGGCGATCTGCACCAGCACGTCGAATTCCTCGGACTTGCCGACCTGCGCGATCCGGTAAGGGGCGGGCACGGTCACGCCGAAGCCGCGCGCCGGGTCGGCGTAGCGGAGCTGCACATTGCGTGTGGGTCGCGGGGGCTGGTCTTCCATCTCGAAGCGCACCGGCACCATCAAGATTTCCTTGTCGGCCGGCATGTCGGCGGGGAAGGCCGGCAGTGGACTGGCGCGTTGGATCATGCGGGTGACGGCTATGTCCACGGCGACATAACCCGAGGAACTGGCCAGTTCCACCGCAGCGATCTTGCCGTCCCGCATCACGGTGAGCCGCAGGCGCAGGCTCAGCGAGCCATCCAGACCTTGCGCTTCCTTGGGCATCGACAGGTCGCGATGCAGCTTGCGTATGACGCCGCTGGTCCATTCGGCCCGATCGGCCGGCGCGGCGGCCAGGACGGTGGTGGACACACACAGCGCGATCGCGGCGATAGTCGAAGCGCGCAGCGGCAAGTTCATGACGGCAAGTCTCCAGAGTGAACGGCGCCCGCCGGCCGGGCGCACCGGCGCAGCATAACCCGGCCGCGTTCCGCCTCAGTCCTGCCCCAGCGCCAAGTCGTCGAACAGCAGATCTCCGCCCATCTGTCCGCCCTTGAGCATCAGCTCGATGCCGTCCGTGGCGGGGTCGTCGCTGCGCGTCAGGCTGACGGTCACGCCGGGCGCCAGCACGCAGCGGAACGCCAGTCCCCATAGGCCCAGGGCCAGGGTGGCCTGGCTGGAGGTGTCGCCGCCAGCGATGCCGACGCGCGACAGGCGGGTGCCGGTTTGCGCGCTGGCGCGCACGATGTCCGCCACCAGTTGGCCGGTGGCGCGGGCGGTGGCGGTGGTCTGGTGTGACGTCAGCGCCTGTGCGGGCCGGTCGGTGTGCGCCAGCACGTTGCGTCCCTGGGCCAGCATGGCCACCGCTTGCCGAACCTGTTCTGCCGCATAGGCCGGGTCCCGCTGCAGCCGTTCCGCTTGCAGTGGCTGACGCCAGTACTGCCGGCAAGCGTCGATCTGCCTGGCGGTGACCGGAGACAGGCTGCCGGCCACCACCAGCACCGGGCCGCCGGCCGCTGGTAGCGCCTCGGCCGTGGCGTTTGCGCCGCCCGTCGGCATGGCGCGGGCCAGCGCCTGCTGCACGCTGCTGGGACCCACCGCCAGCAAGGGCAGGCAGGACGCCGCGCGCCAGATCAGACGGCCGATGATGGCGAGTTGTTCCTCGTCGACCAGGTCCAGCAGCAGAGGTCCGTCGGTGGTCTCGATGACCTGGTCTATCCAGTCGTCCAGCAGCGGCGCGTCGGCTGCCCGGCGCAGGCGCGGGTAGGCCGTGTGGGGCAAGGAGCGGATGTCCGGCAGGCCTTGCGCCGCCAGGTGCAGGCGCAGGTCGGCCTCGTGCATCGGGGTGACGGGATGCGCGCTCATGACCGGATGGCGGTCGATGCGATGGATCTCGGGCGCGGAGCCCGCGCGCGCGAACAGCTGGGCGAAGCTGCAATAGCGGCCGATGCTGGGCTGTCCGCCGACGATGGGTACCAGCGGGTTGGGCATGTGGCGGCGCAGTTCGCGCACGGCGGCGCCGATGCTACCCACCTCCGGCGCGCTGTCGAAAGTCGAGCAGCACTTGTAGTGCAGCACGCGGATGCCGGCGCCCGCCATGTAGCGGCCCACGGCGCGCAGCTCGTCCTGCATTTCTGCCGGCGCCATGCCGCGCGCCGCGCCGGCGATGCCGATGGCGTCCAGCGGGCCG
>NZ_DATCUY010000116.1:0-3560 GCF_036567245.1 Achromobacter sp.
GGCACGCTGCCGGCGGACTCGGGACCCACCTGCAGCAGACCGCCCGCGTCCACGCTGGCGATCGAGCCGCCGCCTGCGCCGATGGTCTCGATCTGGATCATGGGTGCGCGCACCACCATGCCGAAGTCGATCGAGGTCTGCGCCGACAGCGAGGCCTCGCCGCCCGCCACTAGCGACACGTCGAACGAGGTGCCGCCCATGTCGCCGCTGACCACGTTGGGAAAACCCGCGGCGCGCGCAATCGCGGCGCAGGCGATCACACCTGCGGCCGGGCCCGACAGCGCGGTGCGCACCGGCACATCGCACGCCGTCTGGCGCGACATCACGCCGCCATTGCTCTGCACCACCAGCAGTTCGCCGCCGAAGCCGTTGTCCTTCAGGTCCGATTCCAACCGCGTCAGGTAGCCCCCGACCACCGGCTGCAGCGAAGCATTCAGCACGGCCGTGGAGCAACGCTCGAATTCGCGGATCTCGGGCAGCACCTCGGTAGCCGCGGTGACATTGCCATTGGGCCAGAGCGCGCGCACGCAGGTCGCAGCCTGGGCTTCATTGACGGGATTGGCGTAGGCATTGACGAAGAACAGGCACACCGCCTCGCAGCCCTGCTCCAGCAGTTGCCGGGCCGCGGCCTCGACCTGGGCCAGGTCCACCGGCGTATGCACGGTGCCATCCGCCAGCACCCGCTCATCGACTTCCAGGCGCAGGTCGCGCGGAACGATAGGTTCGTAATTGCCGCGCAGGCCCCAGGTCTGGGGCCGGTCGCGCCGGCGCATTTCCAGCACGTCGCGAAAGCCCGCCGTGGTGATGATGCCGGTGCGCGCCACCTTGCGCTCCAGCAGTGCGTTGGTGCCTACCGTGGTGCCGTGCACGATGGTGGCGATGGCGCCCGCGCCATCAGCCACCCGGGCGATGCCGTTCATGAAGCCGCGCGCTTCCTCGCCGCGGGTGGACGGTACCTTCACCACGCGGGCGCTGCCGCCCGCCTCGTCCAGCACGAATATATCGGTGAACGTGCCGCCCACGTCCACGCCTACGACCAAACCTTGTGCCGCGCTCATGCCGACTGCTCCTTCAGATTTCCGCTTACGTAACCCATCTTGCGGTCGTGCTCGCGCGCCGCCTGCGTGCGCGCGGCAGGCTCGCCATAGCCGCCTCCGCCGGGCGTTTCCAGGCGCACCCGGTCGCCACGCTTCAGTTGTATGCCCAGCATCTTCGAACTCATGGGCGGGGTGAGCCAGCCGCCGTCCTGCTGGTAGCGGAACACGTTCAACGCGGCTTCCTTGCCGCCGGCGATGCCCTTGGGCGCGCTCCTGCCGCGTTCGCCGAAGATGAAGGCTTCGGCGCTGTCTTCCAGCAACTCGATCTCATAGATGGCGCCCAGGCCGCCCCGGTGCGCGCCGTCACCCGCTGAATCGGGCCGCAGCGCCCATTGCGTGAAGCGCACCGGATAGGCCGCTTCCAGGATTTCCAGCGGCGGGATCGTCGCGGTGGAGATCGGCGCGTTGCCGTGGCTGAGCCCGTCGCCGTCCGAATGGCCGCCATGGCCGCCGCCGAAGAAGCTGAACATCACCCAGCGCTGGCCGCGCCGGGCCTCGTCGCTGCGGTAGCCGGCGATCGACAAGGCGTTGATGGTGCCGTAGGCCTGCGCCAGCGCGCGCGCGGGCTCGGCCTGGGCCATGGCGCAGAAGATCACGTCGATCATGCGCAGAATGGTCTCGGTATAACCGCCGACCGGGCGCGGCCGGTCCGCCGAGATCACCAGGCCATCCGGCAGCACCACGTCCACCGCGTCCAGCACGCCGGCGTTGGCCGGCACGTCCGGGAACAGGTGCTTCAAGGCCACGTAGCAGGCCGCGATCGCGGTAGCGCGCGAGATGTTCACCGGGCCGGCGCAGGCCGGCGAGGTGCCGGTGAAATCCAGCGTCAGGCTATCGCCTTGGACTTTGAGCTTGAGCGCGATGCGCAGCGGCTGGTCGCGCACGCCATCGTTGTCCAGCATGTCCTCGAAGGCGTACTCGCCGTCGGGCAGGCGCGCGATATGGTCGCGCATCAGGCGGCGGGCGCGTTCGCGCAGCGTGCCCAGGGATTCCAGCACCGTGGCGTCGCCATATTCGTCGAGCAGGCTGTCCAACCGGCCCGCGCCCAGTTCCAGCGCCGCGAGTTGCCCGTTGAGGTCGCCCCACAGGCTGTCGGGCAAGCGGGTATTGGCCTGCAGGATGGCGAGCACGTCCAGGTCCAGCACACCCGCGCGCACGATGCGCACCGGCGGAATCTGCACCGCCTCCTGCCAGCACTCGGTGGCGGCCGGGTTGTAGTTCCCCGGCACCGCGCCGCCCACGTCGTGCCAGTGGGCCGCCGACGCCAGGAAGCAGAACAGTTTGCCGCCGCGGAACACGGGGCGCACCAGCTTGAAGTCGTTGGCGTGGGTGCCGCCTTCGTAAGGGTCGTTGAACAGCCAGACGTCGCCGTCGACCATGCCGCCGCGCCCCGCTGCCGCCTTGGCCGCGGCCTTGACGGCAAAGGCCATCGCGCCGACGAACACCGGCAGGCCGGACTTGCCCTGCACCAGCGTGGCGCCGGTGGCTGCGTCGTACATGCCGTGGCAGGCGTCGTGGGCTTCGGCGATGATGGGATTGAACGCGCTGCGGTAGAGCGTGGCGTCCATCTCGTCGGCAATCTGTTCCAGGCGGCCCTTCAGGACCGCGAGTGTGACGGGGTCAAGCATGATGTGATTCCTAGTGAGTCTTGCGCTGTTTCAGCAGATTCAGCAGTCCGCCCGCCTGCACCATTTCCAGCAGGAAGGCGGGCACGGTGTCGCAATGCAGTTCGGCAGGTACGCCCGCGGCGCGGCGGATGCGGCCGGCGACGGGGTCCAGGGCGATGCGTTCGCCCTCTTGCAGGGTTTCGGCCTGTTCGCAAGTCAGCAGCAGCAAGCCTACGTTGAACGCGTTGCGGAAATAGAGGCCATTGAAGGACGGCGCCACCACCGCGGCGATGCCCAGCCGCACCAGGGCCGCGGCGGCCTGCTCGCGCGAGGAGCCGATGCCGAAGTTCGGACCCGCCACCAGCACGTCGCCCGGCTGCGCGTTGCCGGCGAACTCGGGCCGCACCCGCTGCAGGCAATGGCGCGCGATCTCGTCGATGCCGAATTTCATGTAGGCGCCGGGCGCCAGCGCGTCGGTGTCGATATCCGCGCCCACGCGCCAGACGCGGTGCGTCACAGACTGCTTGGTCATGCCATGAACTCCCGGGGGTCGGCGATGCGCCCGGCGACGGCGGAGGCCGCCACCGTGTAGGGCGAAGCCAGATAGACCTGGGCGGTTTCGGAGCCCATGCGCCCCTTGAAATTGCGCGCCGTGGTGGCGATGACGCTGGCGCCGTCCGGGATCGAACCGCCATAGCCCGCGCAAGCGCCGCAGGAGGTCGCCAGTACCTCCGCCCCTGCCTCGCGCAGCACCTGCATCACCCCTTCCTGCTCGGCCTGGCGCTGGTCCTGCTGGCTGGCCGGCGCCACCATCAGGCGCATGCCGGCAGCCAGCGTACGGCCGCGCAGCACGCCG
>NZ_DATCUY010000117.1:0-5175 GCF_036567245.1 Achromobacter sp.
GCCTCGTCGACCGGTACCGCGGCGGCCGGCGCAGCGCCTGCCGCTCCCGACGCCGATCCTCTCGCCGGACTGCGCATCCACGGCCTCGACGTGGACCTGAAGCTGGGCCGCAACCGGGTCCAGGCCACGGGCGAACTCGACGCCAAGGACGGCGCCTTGACCCTGGACGCCAAGGCGCCCCAGTTGGACGCGTTCTGGCCCGGCATCCCTGGCGGCGCGGAATTGAAGGGCAAGCTGGCGGGCACGCTGGCCGCGCACCGCGGCGAGCTTTCGGCAGGCTACACGCCGGCCAAGCCGCGTCCAGGCGTACTGGGAGAGGCTCCCGCCAAGGCCAATATCGTCTTTGCCGGCGCCTGGGGCAAGGGGCCGGCCGGAACGCCCGATGCCGCCCTGCCGGGATGGCGCGGCACGTTTTCGCGGCTGACGGCAGACACTGCCGGCTTTGCCGTTGCCATCGACCGGCCGGTAATGCTGACCTTCCTGCCGTCCGCCGTGGAGCCGCAATGGCAGTGGCAGGTGGGGCAGACGGCGCTGAGCCTGACCCTGCCCGGCAAGGAGCGCGTGGTCCTGGCGCACCAGGGGTCGCGCGGCGGCGGCAAGCGCTGGGAAACCGCCGGCCAGGCCGACAATCTGGTGATCACGGCCGCCATGGCGCGCCAAGTGATCGGCGCGGTCGATCCCGAAGCCGCGGCCAAGCTGGGCAAGCAGCCCGGCCGCGTGAACGCGATGGTGCCGGAAGGCCAGCGCCGCATCGCGCTGGACGTGCTGTGGGACTTGAAGTTCGACGGCCGGCTGGGTGGCAAGGCGCGTATCGCGCGCCGCGATGGCGACCTGCTGATACCCGGCGATCCTCCCATCCCGCTTGGCCTGCGAGCGTTGGTACTGGACCTGACGGCCACGCCGACCGCCGCCAACGCCAGCCGCCTGGACGCCAAGGTCAATCTGGCGACCGACAAGATGGGTGTCGTCAATGGCACCGGTACCGCCGTGCTGGTGGTGGATGCCAAGGGCGGCATGGCGCTGGACCCGCGCCAGCCGCTACGCGCCAAGCTGGACGCCGACATTGCCGACCTGGCCTGGGTCAGCCTGTTCGTGGGCGATTCGATGGAGGTCGGCGGCTCGCTCAAGGCCAATCTGGAAGCTCAGGGCACCCTGGCGGGCAAATGGTCGGCCAACGGCAACATCCGCGGCGACAAGCTGCGCGTGGTGCGCATCGACGACGGCGTGCGGCTGATCGACGGCACCTTGTCCGCGCGTCTGGACGGCGACCGGGTGGTGCTGGAGAGCCTGCGTTTCCCGGCCTCGCTGCGGGTGATGCCGGCCGAATGGCGCACCAAGGAATGGATCACCACCAACCCCGAGGCCAAGGGCGGCTACGCCGAGGCCAAGGGGCAGTGGAATTTCATCGACGGCGGCGGCGACATCCGGCTGACCCTGTACCGCTTCCCGGCGCTGCAGCGCTCGGACCGCTACGCCATGGTGTCCGGCGTCATCGACCTGAAGGCGGCCATGCCGCGCATCGACATCGTGGGCGACCTGAAGGCGGACGCAGGCTGGTTCAGCCTGGAAATCCTGCAGGGCGTGCCTTCGCTGGACGACGACGTCAAGGTGCGCCGGCCGGGCGATGACCCCGGAACCGTCTCTACGCCGCTGCAGACCAGCATGAACCTGAAGTTCGACATGGGGCCGCGCTTCTACATCACCGGCATGGGGCTGGATGCCGGCCTGCTGGGCTCCATCCAGATCCTGCTGCAGGATGGCCGCCTGACCGGCGTGGGCGCGCTGCGCACCCGTGGCGGCGGCATCGAGGCCTACGGCCAGAAGCTGCGCCTGAGCCGCGGCACGCTGACCTTCCAGGGCCGCCTGGACAACCCCTTGCTGGATATTGAGGCGCTGCGCACGGGCGAACAGGTCGAGGCGGGTGTCAAGGTGGTCGGCACCGCGCAGCGGCCGCGCATCGACCTGGTGTCCTATCCGGACGTCAGCGACGTGGAAAAACTGTCCTGGCTGCTGCTGGGCCGGGGCCCGGACGAAAGCGGCGGCGACGCCGCGCTGCTGATGTCGGTGGGCACGGCGCTGTTGGGTGGCGGGCAGCCGTTCTACAAGCAGTTCGGCCTGGACGACGTCAGCATCAAGACGGGCAACATTGGCAGCTCGGGCAGCATCCTGCCAGACCGCACGGTGGCTGGCGACGTCAACCGGGACAGCGACAGCCAGTTGGCCACGCAATTCCTGGTGGCCAGCAAAACTTTCGCCAATGGCATCACCCTGAGCGTCGAGCAGGCGCTCTCGGGCACCGACACCGTCGGGCGGGCCAGCTATCGCCTGGCGCGCGGCCTGTCGGTGGACCTGAAGGGCGGGGCGGTCAACGGCATCGCGCTGGTCTACCGGACCTTCTGGGGGAACTGAGGCGAAGCCGGGCGGGATCGTCCCGCCCGGCCCCTGCCGGCAGGGCTATCCGCACTCGGGATAAAATGGCGTCCATTCCATTCTTCCCTAGCACCATTCCCACCATGAGCATCAAAAGCGACCGCTGGATCCGCCGCCAGGCCGAAGCCGGCATGATCGAACCCTTCGAAGCAGGGCAGGTCCGCACGGCCAATGGCGGGCGCATCGTCAGCTATGGCACGAGCAGCTACGGCTACGACGTGCGCTGCGCGGACGAATTCAAGATCTTCACGAACATCAATTCCACCATCGTCGACCCCAAGAACTTCGACGAAGGCTCGTTCGTGGATTTCAAGGGCGACGTCTGCATCATTCCGCCCAATTCCTTCGCGCTGGCCCGCACGGTCGAGTATTTCCGCATCCCGCGCAGCGTCCTGACGGTCTGCCTGGGCAAGAGCACCTACGCGCGCTGCGGCATCATCGTCAACGTCACGCCGCTGGAACCCGAATGGGAAGGCCACGTCACGCTGGAATTCTCGAACACCACGCCGCTGCCGGCCAAGATCTACGCCGGCGAAGGCTGCGCGCAGATGCTGTTCCTGGAAAGCGACGAAGTCTGCGAGACCTCTTACCGCGACCGCGGCGGCAAGTACCAGGGCCAGCGCGGCGTGACCCTGCCGCGCACCTGAAGTCTCAGTCGGCCCGCCCGGGCGCCGCACGCAGATAGTCGATATCCCATTCGCTTTCGCCGGTCTGGACGAATCCATGCCGGCGATAGAAGCGGTTCGAATCGCTGTCGCGCAGCGCGCCCAGACGTATCGGCAGTCCGAGACGGTCGGCGTCCTGCAGGATCTTCCGCATGACCTGTCCGCCCAGCCCGGATCCCTGCGCGGCAGGGCGGATGTACAGATGGTCCAGGCGCAGGCCATCGCCTTCCGGGCGCAGCGCGTAAAACCCTATTCGTTGGCCGTCCTGATCGACGGACCAGGTATGTTCCGGCCGGAAGGTGCTGCGCAGGCGCGAACGCGCGCGCTGGGGATCGAAGCGCCCCAGGCGCTCCAGGCTTTCGCGCATGGCTTCGATGCGCAGCGCCAGCAGGTCCTCGAAATCGGCTTCCGAAACCGGGGTGTACTGCAGTTGCGGCGTGGCTAGCTCGTCGTAGCCGCGGCCCAGGAACTGCAGGATGCAGATGCCGTGCCCGTAGGGATCGCTCAGGTGGGCGATGCGGCCCCAGGCATGCGAGACGGCGGGATCTTCCAGGCGCGCGCCAGCGGCAACCGCCTGTGCGACCGCGCGGTCCGCGTCTTCCACCACCACGTCCAGATGCACGGGCGTCCAGTGCCGCGCATAGTCGCGCGGCTGGCGCGTGGCGCCGGCCGCGGGCGTGCCGGCGGCCTTTTCCAGCAGATAGATGGGGGTCTCGGCCCCCACCATCTCGGCCGCCTTCGGTCCCAGCCGGCGTCGCAGCGTCAGGCCGAAAGCGCGGTGATAGAAGTCGATGGCGTGTTCGAGATCGGGCACGTCGATGTTGACCAGGATGCGCATGGGGATTTCGTCTGCTGGGTAGGGGCGAAAAACATATCATGGCCGCCGCGCCGGGTGTTACTCGCCAATGTGCTAAAGAACATCGCCGCCGCGTCCGTAAAAGACAATACATGTGTTTGCCGATTTGGCGACGTCATTTCCGCAAGCGTGAAAAAGCCCCGATCCGTGCGTTACCCCCATATCCCCTGGCTGCCTCTGTTGTTCTATCCTGCGCTGCCGGTGGCTGCCGCGGTGGGGCTGCTGTTGTGGCGCGAATGGCCGCCGGCCCTGACGCAGATCGTGCCCTTCGTGCCCTGGGTGATGGCGCTGATCGGCGTGGCCGTGTGCCTGATGTACCAGCGCGCGCAGACCATGGTGCTGATGCTCAGCGTGTTGGCGGCCACCGCGGGCTGGCCGGCGCTGGCAACCGAAGCGCCATGGGCCGTCGGGCCGGCGCTGGCGTGGTGGTCGCTGGCCTACACCATCAATGCTCTGTGGTCCGAGCGTTCCAGCATGCTGCTGGACCTGGCCGCCCGCATCGGCCTGATCGCCGCAGGCGCGGCGGCGATTGCGCTGACGGGCAAGGACGGCGTGAACGATCTGCTCGGCATGCTGTCGGTGCAGGGCAGACTGGCGCACCTGAGCGTGCCGATCGAAGGGTTGATCGCCTTGCTGGCCACTGGTCTGACGTTGACGCTGCTGCTCCTGCGTTATGGGCGTCCGCAGCAGGCGGGGCAGTGGCTGGGTTTCGTGTGCATGGCGTGGGCCTTGCCGCGCGGGGCTGAGCATCCCATCGAGCTGGCGCTGATGTCCACCGCGGCGCTGACGGCGCTGTGCATTTCGCTGGCGCATGAAGGTTTCCACATGGCGTTCCGCGATGAGCTGACCGGCCTGCCGGGCCGGCGCGCGCTGAACGAACGGCTGCAGCGCATGGGCCGCACCTACACGCTGGCGATGGCCGACGTCGACAATTTCAAGGCCTTCAACGACACCCATGGACACGACGTGGGCGACCAGGTGCTGCGGATGGTGGCGGCGCAATTGCGGCGCGTGCCCGGCGGCGGTCATGCTTACCGCTACGGCGGCGAGGAATTCACGCTGGTGTTTCCCGGCAAGACCGCGGCGGAAAGCATGCCGCACCTGGAAAGCGTCAGGCGCTCCATCGAGGCTTACCAGATGAGGCTGCGCGACAAGCCGGCGCGTCCCAAGGCCGACCAGCTCGGCCTGCGCCGCCGCGGCGGGCGCGATGCGCGCAATGCGCGG
>NZ_DATCUY010000118.1:0-5429 GCF_036567245.1 Achromobacter sp.
CTGCGCCGCCACTGCAGCCGCAGGCGCCTTGGCCGGCGACGCTTCCGCGCCCGGCTTGAGGTTGCCCTCGCCTTCGACTTCCAGGCGGATCAGTTCGCCGCCCACGGCCATGACCTGGCCCACGTCCCCGCCCAGCGCGACCACGCGGCCGACCACCGGCGCGGGAATCTCGACCGTGGCCTTGTCCGTCATGACGTCGGCCAGCGGCTGGTCCTCGGCCACCATGTCGCCGATCTTCACGTGCCAGGCGACCAGTTCCACTTCCGCGATGCCTTCGCCGATGTCGGGCATCTTGATGACATGAATACCCATCTCTCAACCCTCCATCGCGCGCTTGAACGCTTCGCCAACCCGGCGCGGGCCGGGGAAGTACGCCCATTCCTGCGCGTGCGGATACGGCGTATCCCAGCCGGTCACGCGCTCCACGGGCGCCTCCAGATGATGGAAGCAGTGTTCCTGCACCAACGAAATCAGCTCGGCGCCGAAGCCGCAGGTGCGTGTGGCTTCGTGCACCACCACGCAGCGGCCGGTCTTCTTGACCGAATTGACGATGGCGTCCAGGTCCAGCGGCCACAGGCTGCGCAAGTCGATGACCTCGGCGTCGATGCCGGTTTCCTCGGCGGCTGTCAGCGACACGTGCACGGTGGTGCCGTAGGTCAGCACGGTCAGCGCGTTGCCGGGCCGCACGATGGCGGCCGTGTCCAGCGGCACGGTGTAGTAGCCGGTGGGCACCACGCTGCCCGGCCGTCCGGTCCAGGGCGTGACGGGCCGGTCGTGGTGGCCGTCGAACGGGCCGTTGTAGAGCCGCTTGGGCTCCAGGAAGATGACCGGATCGTCGTTCTCGATGGCCGCGATCAGCAGGCCCTTGGCGTCATAGGGATTGGACGGCATCACCGTGCGCAATCCGCAGACTTGGGTGAACATGGCCTCGGGACTCTGGCTGTGCGTCTGTCCGCCGTAGATGCCGCCGCCGCAAGGCATGCGGATAGTCATGGGCGCGACGAACTCGTTGACCGAGCGGTAGCGCAGGCGCGCGGCCTCGGACACGATCTGGTCCGAAGCGGGATAGAAATAGTCGGCGAACTGGATTTCGCAGACGGGACGCAGGCCGTAGGCTCCCATGCCTACCGCCACGCCGACGATGCCGCCTTCGGAAATGGGCGTGTCGAACACGCGCGAGCTGCCGTACTTGGTCTGCAGGCCTTCCGTGCAGCGGAACACGCCGCCGAAATAGCCCACGTCCTGGCCGAACACCACGACATTGTTGTCGCGCTCCAGCATCACATCCATGGCCGAGCGCAAAGCCTGGATCATGGTCATCGGCGCGGAGGCCGGACCAGCGTTGTTATCGATAGCCATGATCAGACTCCGAGCTGCTGACGCTGCCGGCGCAGATGCTCCGGCATGTCCTTGTAGACGTCTTCAAAGATGCTGGCGGCGCTGGGGACGTGGCCGTCCACCAGGGTGCCGTAGCTTTCCGCTTCCTTCTGCGCCGCCAGGATCTCGGCGTCGAGCTCGGCCTTGACGGCTTCGTGCTCTTCGTCGGACCAGATGCCCAGCAGGATCAGGTGCTTTTTGAAGCGTGCGATCGGATCGCCCAGCGGAAAATGGCTCCAGTCGTCGCCAGGACGGTACTTGGAGGGGTCATCGGACGTGGAGTGCGGGCCGGCGCGGTAGGTCACCCATTCGATCAGGGTCGGCCCCAGGTTGCGGCGGGCGCGCTCGGCGGCCCAGCTCGAGGCGGAATAGACCGCCAGGAAATCGTTGCCGTCCACCCGCAGCGACGCGATGCCGCAGCCCACGCCGCGGCCCGCGAAGGTCGCGCCTTCGCCGCCGGCAATCGCCTGGAACGTGGAAATGGCCCACTGGTTGTTGACCACGTTCAGGATGACCGGCGCGCGGTAGACGTGCGCGAAGGTCAGCGCGGTATGGAAGTCGGCTTCGGCGGTGGCGCCGTCGCCGATCCAGCCGGAAGCGATGCGGGTGTCGCCCTTGATGGCCGAGGCCATGCCCCAGCCCACCGCCTGGATGAACTGCGTGGCCAGGTTGCCCGAAATGCTGAAGAAGCCGCGTTCGCGGTCGGAGTACATGACCGGCAGCTGGCGACCCTTGAGCGGATCGCGTTCGTTGGACATCAGCTGGCACATCATGGTGACCAGGGAAACGTCGCGCGCCAGCAGGATGCTTTGCTGGCGGTAGGTCGGAAAGCACATGTCGCCCTGCTCCAGCGCCATGGCGTGGGCGGTGCCGATGGCCTCTTCGCCCAGGCTCTGCATGTAGAAGGAGATCTTCTTCTTGCGCTGGGCGGTCAACATGCGCGCATCGAAGAGGCGCGTCTTCAGCATGTTGCGCATGCCGGCGCGCAGCTGCTCGTGGCTGAGCTCCGGCGCCCACGGTCCGACGGCGCTGCCGTCGTCGGCGATCACCCGGACCAGGCTGTAGGCCAGTCTGCCGGTATCGACCGCGGCAACATCAATGGGGGGTTTGGGCACATCGCCGGGCGGCGACAGGTGCAGGTAGGAAAAGTCGGTCTTGCAACCCGGACGGCCGGTAGGCTCCGGGACGTGCAACTTCAACGGCCCATATTGGCTCATGTATTGTCTCCACGCTTGATCGTGTCATGCGCATTCTTCTTACCAAGACACTGCCCAAGGGGATGACCTCGGACATTGCCATCGTCGGCCCGTGCAAAGGGATGAACATGCAAGGCCGGGAGCCAGAGTAGCACAGGGCGCGGCCCCGAGACAGCGGCCGCGCCGGACCTCGCTACCAGCGGTAGCTGAGGGCCGCGTAGAGCGTGCGCGGGTCGCCATAGCGGCAACCGGTGGCGCCGGCGCATGACAAGTAACCGCGGTTGAACAGGTTGCGCGCGTTCACGGTCAAGGACAGGCCGGCGAACTCGGACGAGAGCGCGCCGAAGTCGTACGCCGCCATCGCGTCCACCAGGAACTGGCCAGGCACCTCGGCGGGATAGCCCGGCAGATTGGTCGAGCTGGCATAGCGCACGCCTGCGCCCAGCGTCAGCCCGGGCGCGCCGGCCGCGGTCAGGTTGTAGTCGGCCCAGACCGCGGCGCTGTGCAGCGGCACCAGCGTGGTGCGCTGGCCGACCAGTTCCGGCAAAGTGCTGCGGATGGTGCGCGCATCGGTATAGGCATAGCTGGCGGTCAGGTTCAGCGCCCCCAGCCGCGCCTTGGCCTCCAATTCCAGGCCGCGCGAGCGGGCCTTGCCGGTCTGCACCGAATAGGTCGGATCCACCGGGTCGGCGGTCAGGGCGTTGGTCTGCGTCAGGTCATAGACGGCGGCGCTGTACAACATATCGCTGCCCGGCGGCTCGTAGCGCAGGCCCAGTTCGTACTGCTGCCCTTTGGTCGGCCTGAAGGCATTGCCCGTGCGGTCCATGCCCACGGTGGGCGCGAAAGACTGGCTCACGCTCACATAAGGCGCCAGGCCCGCCGGCGCCAGGTACACCAGGCCGACGCGCCCGGTGGTGGCGGTATCGCGCTGCCGGGTGGCGGCGCCGGTAGCGTGGCCACGCTGATCGGTATCGGTCCAGTCCTGGCGCCCGCCCAGCACCACCACCCACTGGTCGCGGATCTTGATCTGATCCTGCAGATACAGCCCGATGCCGTCCGAACGCGTCACGAAACCGTTGTCGCGCGCCGTGTTCACCATCGGCACCGCGCCGTAGACGGGATGGTAGATATCGCCCAGCGGCGCCACCGTGCCCGAATGCCGGCTGGTGTCGTAGTTGCTGCGGTAGTAGTCCAGGCCCGCCAGCACGGTGTGCTGCAGGCCTCCGCCCTCGAACTTGAATTCCAGCGAGGTATCGGCAGCGATGCCGTACGAACGCTCGGTGCGGCTGACGACGCCGCGCCGCAGCGTCACGCCGTTGGCCTGCAGGCCGCCGAACGACAGGTAGTCCCACTTGCCGTCCGCGGTGAAATAGCGCGCGCTCTGGCGCAGCCTGACGCGCTCATTGAAGGCGTGCTCGAAGACGTATCCGGCTGTGTAGGTGTCGGTGTCGTAGCGGTCGAAATCCGGCTCGCCGATGAACAGGTCGCGGGGGATCTGGCCGTTCAGCGTGTTGGCCGCCGGCATCGGAGGCGCGAAACGGGTGCGGATGCGCTGATAGCTGGCCAGCAGCGTCAGTGAGGTCGCCGCGCTGGGCCGCCAGGTCAGGGCTGGCGCCAGGTAGGTGCGATCGTCAGGCACGTGGTCGACCCAATTGTCGGCATTGCGCGCCAGGCCGGTCAGGCGGTAGGACCAGGCGCCATCTTCGGTCAGCGCACCGGAAAAATCGCCCGACACCTGCCGGCGGCCATAGCTGCCGGTCTCCAGGTTCAGCTCGCGCAGGGTCTCCGCGGTCGGGCGCTTGCTGACGGCGTTGACCACGCCACCCGGCGTGAGTTGGCCGTACAGCACCGAGGACGCGCCACGCAGCACCTCGACGCGTTCCAGCCCGTAGGGCTCCTGGCCGCCGTCGTAGACGTTGGATTGCAGCTTGAGCCCATCACGCAGCAGGCCGGAATTACCGGTGGCCACGTTGAAGCCGCGCAGCATCAGGTCGTCCACCATGCGGCTGAACGCCGGCGACTGGGTCGCCACGCCCGGCGTGTAGCCCAGCGCGTCGGCCAGGCTGCCGGCCTTGACGACGCGGATCTGGTCGCTGGTGACCACCGATACGGACTGCGGCGTCTCGATCAGCGGCGTGTCGGTCTTGGTGCCAGCCATGTTGCGCAAAGCCACATAGCCGTCGACGTGGCCGGTGGGCGATTCGGCCGTACCGGTCACGCGCACCGGCTCCAGCATGGCCGCCGCTCCCGCCTGCGGCAGGGGCCGCGCGCTGAAGGTGCCATTGGCCGTGATCCGCAATTCCAGCCCGCTGCCCGCCAGCGCCTGCCGCAGGGCCTGCTCAGCGGTATAGGTGCCGGCCACCGCCGGGGCCTGGCGGCCCGCCACCAGTGCCGGATCGACGGACACCGCGCGGCCGCTCTGGCGTGCGATGCGGGTCAAGGTATCGCCCAGCGGCGCGGCCGGCAGGTCGTAGCGCAGCGCAGCAGGCGCGCCCGTCTGGGCGCTGGTTTGTGCATGGAGGGAACCGGCCGGCACGGCCAGGGCGATGAGGAACGCGGCCGCCAGGCGCGGCGCGGTACTAACGGGGAACATGGAATCTCCTGCGGCAAGTGTGTGCTTCAGGAGGTATGTCCAGCGGGCCCGGCGCAAGCGATCATTTTTTTTCGAGGGCATCCGCGCGCAGATCGATGCTGACCAGCCAGCCGCCCAGCGCGCGCACCGAGATCGGCAAGGTCTGCCGCAGCGATTCCAACACCTGATCGGTGTCGTCCAGCGGAAAGGCGCCCAGCACCCGCAGCCGGGCGGCCTCGGGCGTGATGCGCAGGAAGCCGCGCCGGTACGGCCGCAGCGCCGCT
>NZ_DATCUY010000119.1:0-33041 GCF_036567245.1 Achromobacter sp.
CGGACGGCCGCGGCCGCATCGCACTGGTATCCAGCCGCGCCGTGCTGGGCCGCGCCCACCGCCTGGCCTACGCCGCGACCAAGTCCGCGCAGATAGGCCTGGCACGCAGCCTGGCCGCCGAACTCATCGTCCGCGGCATTACCGTCAACGTGATCGCGCCCGGCGCGGTCGATACCCCGATGCTGCACGACCCGCAGCGCGGCGCGCCGCCACAGGTGGATCTGCCGCTGGGGCGCCTGATCGAAGCGCGCGAAGTCGCCGCGGCCATCGCCTTCTTCCTGGGCGAGCAGGCCGGCGCCATCACCGGACAGACGCTCTATGTCTGCGGCGGCGCCTCGCTGGGAACGATGCCGCTATGACGACGACAGCCACACCCGCACTCGACGGCAAGAGCGTGATCCTGACCGGCGCGGCCGGCGGACTGGGCCAGGCGATTGCCGCGCACTGCCTGCTTGCCGGCGCTCGCGTGGCCCTGCTGGATCGGGATCCGGAACTGCTCGCGCAATGCCGCCAGACTCTGGACGCGCCGGATGCCCGCGTGCTGACGCGCGTCTGCGACGTGACCGACGCAGACGCCACCCGCGCAGCCGTCGAACATGCCGCCGCGCACTGGGGCGCCATCCACGCCCTGGTGAACAACGCCGCCACCGTCACGCCGGGCAACAAGGTCGCGGACTTGACGCCGGAACAATGGCGACAGGCGCTGGACGTGAACCTGACCGGCGCATGGCTGATGAGCAAGTACGCCATCCCTCACATGGCGCGGGCCGGCGGCGGCGTGGTGCTGAATATCGCGTCGCAGCTGGGCAGCGTGGCCGCGCCAGGCCGCGGCGCCTATGGCGCCAGCAAGGCCGGCCTGATCGCATTGGCACGCGCCATCGCGGTGGACCATGCGGCCGACGGCATCCGCGGCCTGAGCCTTTCTCCGGGCGCGGTGCTCACCAGCCGCCTGGTCGCGCGCTACGGCAGCGCGCAAGCCGCCGGCGCCGCGTTGTCGGCCAAGTATCCCGCCGGACGCCTCGGCACCACCGAAGAAATCGCGCAAACGGCAGTTTTCCTGATCAGCGATGCCGCCTCGTTCATCACGGGCACGGACATACGCGCGGACGGCGGATACACCGCGCTATAGCGCGATCGCCGCCACCCACTTCACGCAAGGCTTACATCACACTACAAGGGGCTTGAACCATGAAGTATTCGACTACCTCCGCAACGCACTCGCGGCCAACCACCCGCCGCACCATGCTGGCGCTGCTCGCCGGCGCCATCGGGCTGGCCGCCGCGCCCGCCTTTGCGCAGGGCACGGACAATTTCCCCACGCGCGCAGTCACCATCGTCGTACCCTTCCCGGCGGGCGGCGCCACCGACATCACCGCGCGCCTGGTGGCCGAAGGACTCTCCAAGAAGTGGGGGCAGCCGGTCGTGGTGGAAAACAAGCCTGGCGCGGGCGGCAACGTCGGTTCGGAATACGTGGCCCGCGCCGCGCCCGACGGCTACACCCTGGTGCTGGGCGTGACAGGGTCGCACGGCATCAACACCTCGCTCTACAAGAATATGCGCTATGACCCGGTCAAGGATTTCGAGGCCATCACGCAGGCCACGCTGTATCCCAACGCCATCATCGTCAACAACGACGTGCCGGCCAATAATCTGCAGGAACTGATCGCCCTGCTGAAGAAACCCGACGCGCATTACTCGTATGGCTCGGACGGCAACGGCACGGCGTCGCACCTGGGCATGGAACTGATCAAGAATCAGGGCAAGTTCGAGATCGCGCACATTCCTTACCGCGGCAGCTCGCCGATGGTGACCGACCTGCTGGGCGGCCAGATCCAGGTGGGCATCACGGGCCTGCCCGCCGTCCAGGCGTATGCCAAGAGCGGCAAGCTGAAGATCGTGGCGCTGACCACGGGCGAACGCTTTGCCAGCGCGCCCGACTACCCGACGGTGGCCGAACAGGGCTTCCCCGGCTATGCCGCGCCGCCCTGGTCGGGCTTCTTCGCCCCCAAGGGAACGCCCAAGCCGCTGGTGGAGAAAATCTCGGCGGACATGCGCGAGGTCATGGCCGATCCGAAGACCAAGGAAAAGATCGTGGCCTCCGGCAGCGAGTTCACGCCGTCCACGCCTGAACAGTTCCAGGCTTTCGTGCAGAAGGAAATCACGAAATGGGCCGAGGCCGTCAAGATCTCGGGCGCGCGCATCGACTGATGCGTGAGTCCGGAGCGCCAGCCCCGCAAGCGCGGGGCTGGCGCCAGCCGCGTCAGTTGTACCGGAACGTGGCGGTCAGCATCGCCGAACGGCCCGGCGCGACGTAGCTGAACAGACCCACGTGCGAGGCCTCGTAGATGGTCTCGTCGGTCAGATTGTTCAGGTTCAGTTGCAGGCCGAAGTTCTTGTTGAACTGATAGGCCGCCATCGCGTCGTAGCGCCAGTAGGACGGCAGCTGGTAAATGTTGGCGTCATCCACGTAGCGCTTGCCAGTGTAGGTGGCGCCAGCGCCGACCGTCAGCTCGGGCAGGAACTTGTAGGTCGTCCACAGACTGGCGCTCTGGCGGGCGATGAACTTCATCTGATTGCCGCTGAAGTCGCTGCCGCCGCTCTGGTAGCTGGTGACCTTCGGATCCATGTAGCTGTAGCCGCCCCAGACCTGCCACTTGGGCGTGATGGAACCCGCCACGCCCAGCTCGATGCCGCGCACGCGGTTGCTGCCGGACAAGGTCACGTCGCCGGTGATGGGATCGGAGCTACGCGCATCGGTCTTGCGGGTTTCGAACACCGCCGCCGTCAGCGACAGGCGCTCGTCGAACACGTCCCACTTGGTGCCCAGCTCGATGCTGCGGCTCTTCTCGGGCGCCAGCGCCGCGGTGCCCGCGGTCAAGCGGCCGCCTGCCGCGCCATCCGCGCCGCCGGACTGACCCGCGGTTTCGCCGGAGGGGTTGGACGAGGTGCCGTAGGACACGTAGATGCTGCCGTTGGGCGCCGGCTTGTAGACCAGGCCCAGCTGGTAGTTCCACATATTGTCGGTGCGCTCGACGTTGCCGCTGGTCACGCGGTAGTTGTCATAGCGCAGGCCGGCGTTGGCTTCCCACTGCTCGCTGAACTTGACCGTGTCGAACACGTAGGCCGCGCGCGTGAGGGTCTTGGCCGCGTCATAGCGCGGGCCCCAACCCAGGCTGCCCGTATACGGCTGGCTGGGATTCGGGTTGTACAGGTCGTCCTGCAGGGTCCTGTCGAAGCCGCCCGACGACACGCCGTCGCGCTTGCTGATGGTTTCCGTGCTGAACTCCAGGCCGGCCACATAGCTGTGGCGCAACCCGCCAGCGGTGAATTCGCCAAACATGTCGGTCTGGTTCACGAAGGACCGGTTGGTCTGGTTCAGGCTGCGCAAGGCCTTGCTCATCTTCACGCCGTCCGCCTCGTTCGAGCAAGGCGCCACGCCATAGGCGGGGTTGGGCCGGCTGCCCACGCGCGCCGCGCAATTGTCGAACGACGGACGCGTCATCACGTATTCGTTGGTGGATTCGCTGTAGCGCGTGCCATTGCGCAGCTTCAGCTTGTCGCTGAACTTGTGCTCGACCATCAGGGTGGTCATGTCGGCCTGGTTCTTGCGGTAGTCGCGGCCGATCAAACCGTAATAGTTGTTGCGGTCCACCTTGGGCGGTGTGACGCGGTCGGGGCGCGATTCGTTCTTGAACGGAATGCCCAGGTCAGGCGTGTCGTCGTTCTGCAGGTGGTAGTAGCTGAGCGTCACTTGCGTCGGCGTGCCCAGGCCCCAGGAGAACGAAGGCGCCACGCCCCAGCGGTCGGTTTCGACGTGGTCGCGGCCCGGGATGTCTCCGCCCTGCTTCATGAAGTTCAGGCGGAACGCCGAGCTTTCGCCCAAGGCCCAATTGCCGTCGCCCGTCAGGCGCCAGTTGTCATCGGTGCCCACGCCGACAGTGCCTTCCGCGAAGTTCTCAAGCTTGGGGCTCTTGCTGACCAGGTTGATGCTGCCGCCGGTCGACCCGCGGCCCGAATATGCGGAGCTCGGCCCCTTCAGGATCTCGACCGACTCCAGATTGAAGGTCTCGTGCGAGAAACGTCCCAGGTCGCGCATACCGTCGACCATCATGTCGGTGCTGGCCTCATAGCCACGCACGAAAGGCCGGTCGCCGGTGGGCGTGCCGCCTTCGCCGGCGCCAAAGGTAATGCCCGGCGCAGTGCGCAGCACATCCATCAGCGAGGTAGCCGCCCGGTCGCGCATCAGTTGTTCGGTGATCACGGTGACCGACCGCGGCGTGTCCAGCAGGGGCGCCGTCATCTTGGGAGAGGAGGCGATGTTGGCCTCGTAGCCGTCGCTGACCGCCTGTCCCTGCACGTGGACGGGCGACAGCTCCTGCACGGCGCCGGGCGCCAGACTGCCCTGGGCCAAGGCCAGGCCCGGCGACATCAGCGCGCCGCACACCGCCGCATAAATGGAGGCCGAAGGGTTACCACCGGCCTTGGCATGGGCCGTAGATCTATCTGCTTTGCTCATTGGACTCTTTCAGGAACCGCCCCGCGGCGGATGCGCTATGCGCGCTCTTGGTTTTATAAGATCGCCAATGATATTCATTCCTATTTTTACATTCAACAAACAGTCAGCTTTTATTCAGAAAAATGTCATTTTCATGGAATCTAGCGGCCAGGGCAGCCGCCAAAGCGGCGTAATAACAACACTCCAGCTACGGAAACTGCTTTCAGCACGCAGCCATCGCCGTGCATCCGCTGGCTTCAGACGGTAAAAAGCCCCTTGTTCCGATGGCCTGTCATCGGAACAAGGGGCCGCCCGGCCAGACGGAACGTCCAGCTACAGCGAATACCGGTATTCGCAGTTCAGCGTGGCCTTCAGCGGGGTATCCGCCTGCACACCCGACGCCGAGCGCGGCCGCGCGGACGTCAGCTTGGCCAGGAACTTGCCGGCGACATCGCCGTTCTCGCGCTTCGTTACCGCGACGCTGGACGGCAGGGCGTACAGCGTCAACGGCACGTCCTTGCCCGTCACCACCAGGGTGAACACCGACTGCGGGAAGTCTTCCGCCAGGTAACTGTCGTTCTTGCTCGAATTGAACGACAGGCCGCCGTCGGCATAACGCAGCTTCAAATCCAGCTCCTCCGAAGACGGCGACGGAATCGAGCCTTCCAGCGCGACCTTGCCGCTGTCCGAGACACAGCGCAGCTCCGCCGGCGCCGATCCCGCATGGGCGACGCCCGCCAGCAACAAGCCAGATAACAACCAGATTCCGCGCACTGCCATGAAGCTCTCCTTGGTGGCGGCTCTGTCCGGAGCCGAGGCGCAATATTAGACCGCGCGGCCGGGCGCTGGCGCGACATGGGCTAGGATGGAGGGGCTGTCCATCAGAAGGAGCTTGCCATGCCATCAATGAGACAACTCGCCCGCGCAGCCGTGCTTGCCGCGCTGCTGCCTTGCGCGACCTACGCCGAAACCGTCGTGCTGCAGGTGGCGCGGGCCACCGCCGGGGCCGACCCGCAAACCTCCGCCAGGACGGTGGACGTCGAACTCAAGCCTGAAAGCCGCCAGGCCCTGGCCGACTTCACGCGAAACCGCGTGGGCAAGCGCATCCAGCTGCGTTCGGGCGGCGTGCTGCTGTCCTCCGCCACGCTGCAGAGTCCGCTGGAAGGCGACAGCTTCCGCATCACCGCGGGCGAACACGGCTTTGGCGGCAAATCCGCCGAAGAGATCGCCCAGAGCATCATGAAAAGCGGCGGACTGACGGTGGACGACGAAAACACCGCCAAATAGACGCGCCTCAAGCCTGAGACGCGCGCAGCTCCAGCGTGGCGGTCAGCACG
The DNA here is from genome assembly GCF_036567245.1 of Achromobacter sp. Lineage (GTDB taxonomy): Bacteria > Pseudomonadota > Gammaproteobacteria > Burkholderiales > Burkholderiaceae_B > Achromobacter. The sequence goes on from NZ_DATCUY010000119.1 coordinate 5,833, forward strand.
GTCTGTCCCGGACGCGACGCCACGTCGAGCGCGCCCCCTACCCTGGCGATACGGGTGTGCATGCTGCGCATGCCCACGCTGATGCCGGCCCGCAGCACTGCGGCCACGTCAAAACCGACGCCGTCATCCTCGATGCGCAGCTCCAGGATGTCGGATTCAGACTGCCGCAGCTCCAGTTCCACGCGGCGGGCACGGCTGTGCTTGAGCATATTCACCAGCGACTCCTCCACCAGCCGCGTCAGCGCCATGCATTGCAGGGCGCTGGGCGGCGTACGCCATAATTCGGGCACCCGCCAGTTGGCGCTGATGTCCAGCTCATCGAACAGCTGCATGAAGCGGTGGCGCAAGGGCGCGATCCATTCCCGCGGCGTGGCCGGCACCTTGACGCCCGCGCTGGAACCGCTGTCTATGGTCTGGCGCAGGTCATCGCGCAGCAGCTTGAGCATCGACAGAAATTGCTGGCTCTGCAAGGGTTCATTGGCCTGCTCCACCATGGCCATCATGCGGACCAGGGAGCCACCCAGACCGTCGTGCAGATCGTGCGCAATCTGCAGCCTATCCTGCAGCCGGGCGTTCGCCAGCGCCAGGCCGTGCTCGCGTTCCAGCGTCGTGGCAAGTTCGGTGCGCGCCTGCTCGATACCATCGGCCAGCTCCTGGTTGAAACGCTCGATGCGGCGCACACTGCGCGCATGGCGCAACCCCAGCACCGCGGACATGCACAGCGTGACCACGACGCTGGTGAACGGCGTGTATGTACTCTGGCTGTCGGAGAGCTTCAACAGCCGCAGCAGATCGTGGACGCTGGCGGCAAGAAAGATCAGCAGGCACACCGCCAGCATGCCGTGTTCCGGCCGGCGGGTTCGCCACGCATGCACTTGGAACTGCAGGCAATTGGCGAAAAAAATTGCCGACACGATCAGCACGACCGCCAACTGCACCTCGGCCAGATGGGCTTGCGGCGTGAAGACCTCAAGCGCCAGCAGCACCGCGGCCAGCGTCCACAACGCCTTTTCGGTGCGCGGCAACGACTGGCCGCCGAAGCGCCACGTGAAGATGCAAAAACACACCACGTACAGCACCAGGACCACAATGTTGGCGCGGGCCAGCATCATGCTGTTCGGGAACGGCCAGGGGCTGGTCATCAGCACATTGGCGATGAACAGCACCCAGAACAAGGCCATGAGCGCGTACCAGCCATAGATGCGCTGCTCGCGGCGCATGAGCCAGATGCAAAAGCACAGTCCGCCCATGACGGCCGAAACGATCAGGTTGAGCGTGAACAGGGTGCGATTGCTCCACCACAGGTCTTCGTACTGTTGCAATACCGACGATTGTCCGCCCAGATAGACCGGCCCCAGGCCCGGCGACTGCCCTGCCACGCCGACCACCCGGACCCACAGCGTGTTTTCGCCAGGATGCACCAGCGCGTCGGGAATCAGCCAGTAGCGCGGCATGTTCCAGCTACGCGACAGCGGTTCGCTCAGATGCTGATCGCTCCAGATGCGTTCCTCATTGATGTAGACCTCGCCCGCCATGATGATTGATTCCAGCGCCAACGCCACCTGCCCGGCAGCCCCGCCGGGGCAATCGCTCCGCCAGCCGATCCGATACCAGGCCGTGCCGCTGTATCCCGGCCAGCGGGCGCTCCAGTCATCGGGCAGCTCGACCGTCTGCCACTGTGCCGAATCGGGCCGGCGGCCGTCGTCGCCGCCCTTGGCGATCTGTATCGACAACACCTGCGCCGTGCAGGCGCCAGCGGGCTCCTGGGCCCATACCGGCGCCAGCCAAAGCGCCAACCACAGGACGGCCAGCCACTTCAATCGAGCAAGCCGCGCGTGCGCGCCGCGTGTATGGCCCGCGTCCGCGAAGAAACGGCGAGCTTGCGGTAGATGTGCTTGACGTGGCATTCGACGGTATAGCGCGACAGGTGCAGTTCCTCGGCGATCTCGCGGTTGCCCAGCCCCTCGGAGACCAGGCGCAGGATCTGGCTTTCGCGCGGGCTCAGGGTTTCGCCCGGATCGGCGGACTCGACCGGCTCGCCTGCCGCCGCCTCGGACGGCCCGGCCCGCCTGGGACGCAGCTCTTCGATGATGCGCCGGGCCACAAAGGGATCGATCGGCGCCCCGCCGCGCAGCACGCTGCGGATGGACAGAGACACCTCCAGGTCGTCGCGCTCCTTGAGCACATAGCCCGTGGCGCCCGCGCGCAACGCGGCAAGGATTGCGTCTTCCGTGCTCCATGCCGAAATCACCAGGATCGCCAGGGTGGGATCCTCCGCGTGCATCTCGGCGATCAGCTCCGTGCCGTTGCCGTCGGGCAAGCCCAGGTCGACCAGCGCCAGCGCGAACGGCTGGCTGGCGAGCCGCTCGCGCGCCTGCGCCAGCGTGGCGGCGAACACCAGCGCCTCGGGGGCATAGCCGAGCTGCAGCAGCAGGCCTTCCAGCCGGCGGCAGATCAGGGGTTCGTCCTCCACCAGCAGCACCGGGGCAGGCAGGGTCGACTCGGAAGCAAGCATGTGGGCGGTCATCGGATGAGAGCGGGCGGAATTGCCCAGCCTGAACTATGTCTCAGCCGGGTGAAACCGCATATCCCTGGAAATGGGTATTTTCCCAGGAATCTGGCCCTGGCGCCGCTACCGCTTGCGGCTTTCGAGAAACTCGGAAAGCAGGATGGGCGGGGAAAGCACATAGCCCTGCCCATGGCTGCACCCCATCGACTGGAGCAGGGCGATGTCCGGCGCGCTTTCGATGCCCTCGGCAATCACGCGCAGGCCGAGCCGCTCCCCCAGCAGCACTGACAGGCGCGTGATTTCGCGCGCTTTCCGGTCGCGCCGGATGCGGCGTACGAAGCGGCCGTCGATCTTCAATTCGGCGATGGGCAGCGCGTTCAAGAGCTGCAAGGAGGCGTAGCCGGTTCCAAAATCATCCATGCTGACCTGGCAGCCAGCCTTCGCGAATTTCTTCAGCGACTTGCGCAACGGCTCCAGGCGGGTGACAGGCTGGTCTTCAGTCAACTCGATCCGGAACCGCGTCAACGGGATGTGCGCCGCGTCCGCATGGCGAACCAGGGCATCGATCGCGCCATGGCTGGACAGGGTCGAGGCCGAGGCGTTGATCGCCAGGGGCACGTCGATTCCCTGCGCGCTCAGCGCGCCCGAGGCGGCGACGGCCAAGCGGCATATCTGTTCGAAAAAGGGCAGATCCACGCCCAGGCGATGAACGGCGGGAACGAATTCGGCCGGTCCGATCTCACCCCTGACGGGGTGATTCCAACGGGCCAGGCATTCCGCGGCAACCATTTCGCCGCTCAGCAGATTGAACTGCGGCTGCAGCACGACGCTCAAGCCGTCGCCGCGCCGTGCCATCAACATGACTTCACCGTCGCCAAGCTGCTGGCTTTGCGCTATGGCGCGTTTCATACTTCATTCCTGGTGGGCTTGGGGCGAAATTACATGCCGCCACTCTACGGCGCTTTGGGAACGAAAAATGTAGGATGATTCAGAATGTGCGCCTCACGCGTTCCAGGATTGCACTCAAGTTTTGGACAACCGACACATAATCCGCCAATAGTTCCTCCCGCGCTTGGCCGCCGTCCCTGGCAAGCATCCCCTCAACGCGCAGGCAAAGCTCAACCAAGGCGTCACAGCCCAGCAATTGCGCGGTGTTCAGGATTCGATGCGCATTGCGCTTGACCTCCGCCCACCGTCCTTGCTCGATCGCCAGCAGCAAGGCATCGACGTCTTCCCTGTGGTTCAGATCCAAGCTCTGAGAAAGCTCCGCGGCGATATCCGGGTCGTTGCCGACCTTGGCAAGCAATTCGCCGCGCAACACCGCCACTACCTGCGCCTGCGGGGCTTCCTGCTCGGGATGAATGGCCGAAGCCGATGGATTGTTCACGCGAAAGAACGCCGTATTGAGTTTTTTACATTGAAATTTTCGACTTTCTTGCGAAATCGACCAATTCAACCAGAGAGCCAATCTGCAATTTGTTCATTATCCTGGTCTTGTGCGTGCTCACCGTTTTATTGCTGATGAAAAGCGCGTCGCCGATTTCCTTGTTGCTCAATCCCTGCGCCAGCATCTGGGTGACGACCATTTCCTTATTGGAGAGCAGGTCCAGTCTTTTCTGATAAGAGTCCACCACGTCCGCGTTGCTGGCCGCCTTGGCCGAATTCGGAAATACGCTATAGCCCGCCAGCACGGATTCGATGCAGCGAACCAGTTCCTTGATTTCCAGACGCTTGCTGGCGTAGCCACAGGCGCCCAATTCCGCCACGCGCGACGCAAATACCGAAGGATCATGCGCCGACACCACCAGTATCCGCAATTCCGGGTTGACTGCAAGGATTCTAGAAATGGCTTCCAGGCCGCCCATTTTGGGCATGTCCAGATCAAGCACGATCAAATCCGGGCGCTCGCTTTTGGCCAGCGCCAGCGTGTCGACCCCGTTGTCGGCCTCTAGTATCCGGCTTGCGCTGGGCAACAGTGCAATCTGCGTCCTCAGGACCAGACGAAACGCAGGATGATCATCAACAATCAAGACAGTCGACATCTCGTCCTCCTTCAGTGGATCGTAGTCCCGCCGGCCGGCGGTCGCCTGCCATGAGCGAGGATGAAGGATTGCAGCGTCTGCAGATCCACAGGCTTGATCAGCACGGCGTTCATGCTGGTCCGCGCACCCGAAGCCAGATCAAGTTCAAGTTCGCTCGCGGTATAGCCCAGCACCGGCGTCGCCGCATTCAGGCCGCCGCCCGCCCTCAGGGCGCCGGTAAACGCAGCGCCATCCATGACGGGCATGACGCAGTCGCAGATGATCAGATCGAACTCGAGCCGCTCCGCCAGTGCCAGGCCGGCCGCGCCGTTCTGCGCGAAATGCGCGGAGTGCTTCAACATCCGCAGCTGATGCTTGAGCAGCAGCCGGTTGGCTTCATGATCGTCGATAACGAGTATGCGCAGGCCGTCGGCGTCGGTCGCCGTGGGCGCCGGAGCGGCCGCCACCGCAGCGTGTTCGGAAGGCGGCAGCGCCAACGGCAACTGCACCGATATCCTGGAGCCCTGCCCAGCCCCGCTGGAAACTTCCATGGACCCGCCCATCAAGCGCGCGAGCTCGCTACATATGGACAGCCCCAATCCGATGCCAGCGCCCTGTTCCCTGAGCGCAGGCTCAAAGTGCGGCGCTGCCAGCCTGGCCTGAACGTCCGTGGCGATCCCGGGGCCCGTGTCCGCCACGCAAAGCGTGATCCACTGGATCTCCTCCGTCGCCCGCCCGGCGCTCAGCGCAACATCGATACGGCCGTGATCCGTAAAGCGGACCGCATTGGACAACAGGTTGTCCAGCAGTTGCTTGAGACGAATCGGATCCGAAAAATGGCGCTCCGCGAGGTCACCCGTAATGTCCAGCGATAGCTGCAGGCCCTTCGCCTCGGCGACAGCCCGGAACGGCGCCACTGTGTCGGCCACCAGCGCGCGCAGGTCGACGTTCTTGCGCCGCAGCTGGAAATGGCCAGTCTCCAGCTTGGATATGTCGATCAGACCGCTGATCAGGGACAACAGCGATTGGGCCGACTGGCGCGACACCGCAAGCTTCTCGCGCGTGTCGCCGGACAGGCCGCCACGGTCCAGGATCAGCTCGAGCATGCCGATGATCGCATTCAAAGGAGTGCGGATTTCATGGCTGATGAACGCAAGATACGTCGACTTCATCAAATTGGCCCTCTCCATGCCCAGCCGGGTTTCGGACACTTGCCGCAGCATGTCGGGGAATCCGCGAAAACGCGCACTGCCGCCGATCAGGCCAATGACGACGCCGTCCGCGCCGCGCAACGGCGCGGCCCACGCGGCCACCCCAGACGTGGAATCATGCTCGAAGGCATGCTCGCGCACTAGCGTTTCGCCGCTGGCCAGCACCTGGCGATAGCCGCGGATGATCTCGTCCAGATTGGCAGGCTGATCGCTTCCAGGAGCCGGCGCGGACAAGGACGCCAGCGTGGCATGCAGAGGATGGCTCCAGCCCTCGCTACGGCACGTGGCGGCGTATGCATTGAGCGAGTCATTGCATGTCACGAGGTTGAGGTCGAGATCCCGGATGAAAAGCGCGGCGGGCAGCGTATCCGCCAAGCGTGCCAGTCCGACCAACTCGCCGCGCGGCGAACTGACGCCTCGGATGCGCAGGGCGATCCAGACCAGCGCGGCGACCAGCGCCGCCGCCAACGCCATGTTCAGGAACACGGAAAGCGTGAGCATGGCGTTGGCCTCGGGATAGGCCACTATGCCGCTCCGTCCCGCGCCAGCCCGACTGGGGCGCATGCCGCCGGCAAGCATGAAGCCAGCGCCTGTTCCAGCTCCCGCAGGCCGGCAGGCTTCACCAATACCTCGTGCATGCCGGCCCGCAGGCCCGCCTCGCGATCCTCGGTGCGCGCGTCGCCCGTGTAGGCCAGCACGGGAACTACGGCGTGTTCGCCTGCAATCGAACGCAACATCTGGGTGAATCCGGCCTCGTTCATGTCTGGCAGCGCATCATCGCAAATAACCAGGTCGAACCGGCTTTCCCTGGCCAGCGCCAGACCCTGCGCACCGTGCTCCGCAACCTGGACGTCATGGCCGAGGAATTCCAACTGGCTTTTCAGCAGCAGGCGATTACCGGCCTGGCTTTCGACAACCAGCGTCCTCAGTCCGGTGACCGGACGTTGCGCCAATCCGGGCGCGGGCTCCTGCGTCACGCCGCCCAACTCACCGGGGCCGAGCTCCAACGGCACGCGGACATGGACATGCGTGCCCTCGCCAACAACGCTGGAGATACGGATGGTTCCCCCTATGCGGTGCACCATCTGCTGGCAATAGTGCAAACCCAGGCCGGCGCCATCGGGAGCAGCGCTCAGTCCCGCCTCATAGCTGGACTCCGACAACTTCTGCTGTATGTACGGCTCGATACCGCTGCCGGTATCGATGACGGATAGCGTGACCCATTGCCTGCCATCTTCCACCGGCGCGCCGTCCAGGTGTATCCGGACCCCGCCGCGCGTCGTATGGCGTATGGCGTTGGACAGGAAATTGTTGAGCAACTGATTCACCCCTTGCGCATCCGTCAAATGGCTGGCGGCAACCTCCGGAGCCACCTCCAGCGTCAGGCCTATGCCTTTCTCGTAGGCGCTGGGTGCGAACAGCGCGACCACGTCCGCCGCGACACTGCGCAAGGAAATGACTGTGTTCGTGCACTGGAGATCGCCCGTCTCCATGCTGTGGGTATCGACGATGGACGGAAGCAGGTGGAGCAGCGACTGGGCGGAGGAGCGCACGGTTGCCAGCATCTCTTTCGATTGGCGGGGTGTGGAGGAATCGAACGTAGCCATCTCAAGCAGTCCCGCCATGACGTTCAAGGGATTGCGCACATCGCGGCTGACCGCCGCGAGAAATCGGGTCTTGGTGTCGTTGACGCGCTCTGCCCTGCCGCGCGCGGCGGCCGAGTCGTCCAGCGACTGGCTATGGCCGAGGAAATACATCCCCGCGGATACCATGCCTATGACTTCGCCGTGCACGCCGAGCAGCGGCGTCACCCGACCCGCGTATGGCGCCTTGATGCCGACCGCTTCCACCTCATGGTTAAAGTCATAGGAGCGCGCTGCGCCAGTAGCCACCGCGGTCTGGTACTCGCGCACCACGGCGGCCACGCTAGCCGGCATCGGAATCTGATCCTTCTCATCGCGGGAAAGGAATTCCAGATCGATGAATTCCGGCCTCACCCATCCGTTCTGGACCACGATATCGACAAAGCGCTGCATGCCCGCGCTGGACGCGACCATGCGCAACGACTTGTCCCGCACGGTGATATCCACGGGCGCGGCGGCAATCAGGCGGCCGACTTGCTCCAGGCACCGCTGCGGATCGCGGTCTTTTATTGCGGCGTTCCTCAAGGCCAGCCCCGTCAACAAAAGGGCCAGAAACAAGACGCCGTTCAAGGCCCAGGACAGGCTCGCGGCAGAAGCCAGCCGCTGCTCCAAGGATGCAGCAACCATCGGCGCGGTGAGCGCGCATATACCCATGAAAATCGCTGCCGCCGCAACTGCCGTCCGGGTGCGGACGACACCGTTGCGCGGCATGGCGCTCGCAATAGCTTCCGGCTTCATTTTGGTGATTGTTCGGTAGTCGGCCTGTGGCTGAATTCAATACGCGCTGCGCAGCGGCGATTTTATCGCAGAAGGCATACCGTCAAGCCATTACGCGCGCCGGCAACTGCACAAAAACCCACGAACCGTTGCTTTCAAATCACGAAGAAAAAAGCCCAAAAAACGCCAATCAAACCACCTCATTCGGACAAGATCTGCAATTTTTAGCAAGAATTGCCACGCATCTTTTTCATATGAAATTTCATACAACAAGAAGGGAGGATTCCTACATTTCACAAATCCTGATTCTTCTAACTTTCGGTTGCCGACGAAATGCAGGACGAAGGATTCTGAGGAGCAGACGAATTGATTATCTGGCTGCGCCTTTTCATCAATATTCGAATTGAATGTTGATAACAACCGGATCACATGGAAGTTAATTCCTGAAAACCCATCGACAGCATTTCTACAGTCGGTCGTCATCTGTTTTCAACAACCTCAGACGGCGTTTTTGATTATCAATCGATTATCAGGATATTTACTTCCATGAACAAGAACACCATTGCCAAGTTTGCCCTGATCGCCACGGCAGCCGCTATTTCCCAAACCGCCCTGGCCGAAGACGGGCACATCAATTTCATCGGCGAAATCGTCGATGCGCCGTGCGACGTCTCTCCCCAAGCGACCAACCTGGTCGTCCCGCTTGGAAAAGTGTCAAGGACCACCCTGGACGGCGCCGTCGGCAAATACTCGACACCCGCGCAATTCGAACTCCAGCTGGCCAACTGCAGCGCCACGGCCAAGGGCGCAAGCGTGACGTTCACCGGCACGGCAGACACCATCAACACGGACACGCTGGCCATCGGCATCGGTGAGCTTGGCTACGCCACCGGCGTGGCCGTCGAACTGCGCGATGCCGCGCAGAAAAAAATCAAGCTGGGAGCGGAGTCTCCCGACTACACGCTGCGCGCCGGCACCAACAATCTGAAGTTCGGCGCCGTCTATGTCTCGACCGCCAACACTGTCACCGTCGGCCCCGCCAACGCCACCGCGCAGTTCACGGTGAACTACAAGTAAGCCACTTTGCCGGACCGCCGGCCCCTCTAGAAAGGGGCTGGCCGCCAGCCTCCTCGCAGCACGCGGTTCCTCGGGAATCGGATGGCTTGCGAGCAAAACATCGAGACCCTCATGCTGAAAGACATCGCGCAACGGTTCGTCCTCAAGGCGCGGCCCTTCATGATCTTCGCCCTGGCGGCCACGCTGGCTCACGCCAATGCGGCAGCCGGCGTGCTGGTCGGAGGCACCCGCGTCATTTTCAACGAGAAGGACCGCGAGTCCTCCATTCCGGTCAAAAACACTGGCGTGTCCCCTTACGTGGTGCAGGCCTGGATCGATGCCGGCGAAGGTAATACCAAGGCGCCGTTCGTGGCCAGCCCACCGCTGTCGCGGCTGGATCCGGGCCAGGAAAACATGCTGCGCATACTGCGCCTGGCCGGCAATCTGCCTCTCGACCGCGAATCGGTGTTCTGGCTCAACGTCAAGGAGATCCCGGAAAAGAGCCAGGACGAAAACGTGCTGCAGATTGCGGTGCGCACCCGCATCAAACTGTTCTACCGGCCCGCGGGCCTGGCAGGCAAACCGGGCGAACAGCGTCAGCAACTGCAATGGGCTGTCGCCTCCGGCGGCAGGGGTGCAGTGCTGAAGATCGCCAATCCGTCCGCTTATCACGTCACCTTCGCCACGTTGACCATCAACGGCGGTCAGCAAGAAATCAACGGCGGAATGGTGTCGCCTGGCGGCGTGCTCGAGTACCCCTTGTCCGGGCTGTCCGCCCCCCGGGACGTGGACGTCGTGTTCACGACCATCAACGACTACGGCGCCGAGACCCCCGAGGAAAAGGTCCGCGTGCCCAGCGCGCAAGTCCCGGTGCACGTCAAGGCCGAGCCCGTCGCGGCTGCCGCAAGCCGTTAGTGCCCGGAGCTCACGCAATGATAGGCGTATCGCAGGGTCGCATGCCCCCTACCGCGGCATTGGCATCGCTGTTGCTGAGTCTGGCCTCATTTTCAAGCCAGGCCGCCGAACCGGCCGGCACCGTCTTCAATCAGGAATTCCTGGGCACGGGTGGAGACCAGCCGCAGGCAGACCTGTCCATCTTCAGTTTCGGCAATAGCGTGCTGCCGGGCGAGTACCTGGCCGACGTGTTCGTCAACGACCAGTCCCTGGGCAGGAACAGGATCCTCGTCGAGGTCCAGGAAGGCCAGAAGCAGCCCTCGGTCTGTCTGACCCGTAGCCAACTGGAAACCTGGGGCGTCAACATGGCTGCGCTACCCGAATCCGCTGGCGCGGACGGCGCCTGCGTGGACCTGCCCGCTCTGGTGCAAGACGCGGCCGTGGGCTTCGATGGCGGCAAGCAACGGCTGCATCTGAGCATTCCGCAAGCCGCGCTCAAGCGCTCGGCGCGGGATTCGGTCGACCCGTCACGCTGGGACAAGGGCATCACCTCGGCTCTGCTGGATTATCAGCTCAACATGTCGCGCCAGGGCGGAGGAAACTCCTCCAGCCGCGGCGCCGAATCGCCCTACACGGCCTACGCCGGATTGCGCGGAGGCCTGAACTTTGGCGACTGGCGCCTGCGCCACGCCTCCAACTACAACCGCAGCGCCAACGGACGCGGAGAATGGCAGTCGCTGGAAACCAATCTGCAGCGCGACTTGCGCTCGGTCAACGGTCAATTGCTGCTCGGCGATGGCTACACGCCCGGCAACTTTTTCGACAGCGTGCCGTTCCGCGGCGTGCAGGTCACTTCGGACGACGCCATGCTGCCGGACAGCATGCAGGGCTACGCGCCGACCATACGAGGCATCGCCCAGACCAACGCCCTCGTCACCGTCAGGCAGAACGGCTATATCGTCTACAACGCCTATGTCGCGCCCGGCGCCTTCGTGCTGGACGACCTGTACCCCTCCTCCTCCGGCGGCGACCTGGAAGTCACCATCACGGAATCGGATGGCCGCCAAAACCGCTACGTGCAGGCCTATGCCTCCGTGCCCACGTTGTTGCGCGAAGGCACCTGGCGCTACAGCGCCACCGGCGGACGCTACCGCAACGCCTACGGTTCCAACGAACGCGAGCCCACCTTCCTTCAGGGAACGGCGGCGCGCGGCCTGGGCCACGAGTTCTCGTTGTATGGCGGCGTCACCGCGGCCAGCATCTATCAATCCGGTGTGGTGGGCGTGGGCAAAAACCTGCGCAGTTTCGGTGCGATCTCTCTGGACCTGGCGCATGCGCGCACCGCCACCGAGCGCTTGAAAACCCAGGGCCAATCCATACGCTTCCTGTATGCCAAATCCCTCGAAGAATCCGGAACCAACTTCAGCCTCGCCGGTTATCGCTATTCCACTAGCGGCTACCGGACCTTCCGCGAATCGACCGGCATCGACGACTTCGAGCGGGGCGGCAGGATGCCCAGCCGCCGTAACGAACTGCGGTTTGAAGTAAACCAGTCGCTGGGCTCATGGGGTTCGATTTACGCGACGGCACGCCAGCAGTCGTACTGGCAGACGAATCAGAAGGAGCGGCTGATTCAGGTCACATACGCCGGCTCCTACAGGCAGGTCAGCTACAACGTCACGGTCGACACGAACACCGGCCTCAACACTTCGAAAAACCGCCAGATCATGCTGTCGCTATCGATCCCGCTGGGCGCCTCGCGCAGCAGCGCCAGCTATTCCCTGACCACCGGCAACAATGGCGAGACCAGTCACGCAGCCATGGTTTACGGCTCCGCGCTCGAAGACAACCAGCTCACCTACAACCTGAGGGCCGCCACTTCCAACCAGAACGGCGCCAACAGCACCGGCAACGCCAGCTACCTTTCCAGGGTAGGTCGCTTCGAACTGGGCGCGACGCAAGGACGCAACTACAACCAGATCAATGCAGGCCTGTCAGGCGGCATCGTCGTGCATGCCGGCGGCGTAACGCTCGGCCAACCCCTGGGCGAAACCGTGGCGCTGGTGCGCGCGCCGTCGGCCGAAAATGTGCGCTTCGAATCGCATCCCGGCGTCAGCACCGATGCCAGCGGCTACGCCATCGTGCCGAGCCTGAGCCCTTACCGTTCGAACCGCCTGGCCATGCTCACCGCGGACCTGGGCGACACCGTCGAAGTCAAGAATGCGGCGGTAAATCTGGTGCCTACCCGCGGCGCGGTGATACAGGCAGGGTTTGAGACAGTGGTGGGCTATCGCTTGATGATGACGCTGACCCGCAAGGACAACAGCGTAGTGCCGTTCGGCGCGCGCATCGACAACGAGGCGGGCGAGGAGATCGGCATCGTGGGGCCGGACGGTCAGGCCTTTGTGACGGGGGCACAGCAGTCCGGAACCATGCGCATCGTCTGGGGTCGCGACGCACGCGACAGCTGCAGCGTGTCTTACAGCCTTCCCGAGGACGACCGTCCTCCACCGATACGTGAAGTCAGCTACGTGTGCCAGTAATGCCGAATTCAGAAATCGCGAGCCATAGGGACTCACATGAAATGAAAGACTATCAGGTTAACAAAGGAAGACGCACAGCTGGAACTTTGGCGTTCTTGTGGCCGGCGCTGATGCTATGCGCGTATGCGCCACAGAGCCAGGCGACATGCACGCTCGGACCAGGCATAGCCCAGAATGTGCTCAATATCGCTTTTGGCAACATAGCGGTACCGCTGAACACCGCGAACAACGTGGTTCTCGCCGAGAGACAAATTCCCATCAAACACACGGGCGTAATGCTCGCCATCTGCAAATCGGGCCCTGGAGCGGTGTTGGCGGAGATTCGCAAAGGATCGTCCGTAGGCAACTACGTCTACACAACGAACATCCCAGGCATCGGTATCAGGATCGGAATCTACTTGTCCGGTGCCGGAGGAGTCATCCAGTTCCCGTTTATCTATCCAGCTGGAGGTGGCGGCCTCGCGATGGGCGCCATCGGCAGGATTCACGTCCAACTCATCAAGATCAGCAACAACACTGGCAACGGTGCACTCGAAGAAGGGCAGTATGCCACCATGTATTCGAAGGATTTCCCGGACCAATCCCTGCAAGTGATAGTCAGCGGGCGCACCACGACCATCATCACCCCTTCCTGCACTGCCGCCCCTACCCCTCCCGTCCACTTGGGCAAGGTCTGGAAAAACCTGTTCAGCGCTGTCGGAAGCACGGCGGCCGAGCAACGATTCAACATCAAGCTGAACTGCCGCGAAGCCAAGCCGGAGCTGAATGCCGTGTACCTGCGCATGGACGCCAAGCCCGACGCGTCGGGCGCGCCGGGAGTGATCGCCTTGAACTCCGAGGCCAATGCCGCAACCGGCGTCGGCATCCAGATCCTGGACAGGGACCGCCAGCCGGTCACCTATGGCCAAGGCGCCTTGGTCGGCGTATCCAAGGATGGCGCCTACGACGTGCTGTTCCACGCCCGCTATTACCAGACTGCAAACCAGGTGACCGCGGGCGAGGCGAACGGCTCGGCCACCTTCACGCTTGAATACAAATGAGCCCCTTCGATTCCACGAACCACAGGCCATCCACCATGAAGAAAACCGCTTTCAATCACACCGTCCATGTCTGCGTCGAAGCGATAGGACCGGCCGCGGCGCTGGTGCAGGGGCTGGGCGACAGCGCCCAGATGGTGTGCCTGACCCAATCCGCCCTCAGATTGCAGGAACAGCTTGCCGATCCCGGCTTGCATTACGTCGTGATGCACGGCAGCGCGGAATGGCTGGCCGCCATGCTATGCGCGCGGCGCGGCCCCTACGTCGCCGGGCTGGTGTTGCTGATCACCGCCAACGACTCCTCCAATACTAGGGCCGAACTGATATGCGCTGGCGCGGACGCCTGCCTGTCGTCGGACGCGGGCATCGACGAATTGCTGGCGGCGTTGAACAGCCTGGAACGCCTGTCTTCGGCGCTGCGTACGCGCCTACAGCGCGAAGCCACCCCCGCGTCGGAATCCCTGGCACGGCAGCGGCGAGCCCTGGCGGGAACGGTCGCGACCGTCCGCGTCACGCCGGTCCGCGAGTGGGCGTTGATCGAGGGCGAAAAGAAACTGCGCGCGCCGGACAGCGCCGGCCTGATTTCCCTGAGCAACAAGGAATACGCGCTGCTGTCGTGCCTGAGCGGCCATGACTGCCAGTACAGCAGCATTGCGGACCTGCACCGCGAGGTCTGGCCGAATGCCTCGGGCCGTCCCGTGCATCTGCAGCGGGCCATCGTCTCCAGCGTGGTCGGCCGCCTGCGCCGCCGGGCGCGGATGGCGGGGATCGAACTGCCGTTGCGCACGAGCTATGGGCAGGGCTATACCTTCATCCATCCGCTGAGCAACGCAGGCTGACCACGACGCCAAACGCGACGCCGCAACGGCCGCGATTGGTGTCTGTCCAACACAAATTCGTATTTCTCAGACGCGAAAATCGATGTCTTCCGACTAAATTTTCCGGCCCTGCCCCATACAGTGCTCGTACTCGCCGGCATGCGCAGATTCGCGCACGCTGCCGGAGGGTATGAACCGCCTGGATGCCGACGTAAAGCGGTGTCCGTTCTTAAAAAAATCCCGACAGATCGCTCCCTCCCCAACGCCCAAGGACCCCGGTCCTGCCTGCGTCTGGGTCGATTCCGACCGCCCTCGGGAAAGCCAAGCCTCTAAGGAGATACACAACATGAAACGCAGCCTCGCGCTCAAGCGATGCCAGACGCCGGCGCGCGCTCCGGCAGCTGGTCGGCGGGCCGGCTCCTGAGCATGTCAATCAGCTCCCGCCGCTTGGCGGCATGGCCCGGATCATCGAACAGATCGTCCATTTCGTCCGGGTCTTCTGCCAGACAATACATCTCGCCCGCGCCGCTGCCCAATTCCAGCGTCAGCTTCCAGTCGCGCGTGCGCACCGTGCGCAGCTTCAGCTCCACGCCGCAGCGCGATGCCGCCACGTCCCATTCGCTCAGCGCGAATTCACGGGTGGCGTCGCGGCCTTCAAGCAACGGGCGCAAGCTGCGGCCATGCACCGGCCCCAGGGCCGACGCGCCGCCGTAGTCGTAAAAGGTCGCGGCCAGGTCCAGCGTGGAAACCGGATCCTCCACCCTCTGCCCAGCCGCGATGCCAGGGCCGCTGGCCACCATGGCCACGCGCAGCAGGCCTTCATAGGCCATCGGCCCCTTGAGCATCAGCCCATGATCGCCCAGCCATTCGCCGTGGTCGGAAGTGAAGATTACGATGGTGTCCTGGTCCAGCCCATAATCGCTCAAGGCCTTCATGATGCGCCCCACCTGATGGTCCACCAGCGAGATCATGCCGTAGTAGTTGGCGATGATGCGGCGCAGCGCCTCGTCGGATTGGGTCGGCATGCGCGAGAAATTCTGGCGCACCGCCTGCACCTCGGCGTTTCCCATGGGCTTGCTCTCCATGCTCGCCCTGTGCCACCAGGGCCTGCGCTCGTAGTCGGTGACGCGATGGCGCGGCAGGTCGACTTCGTCGGGGTGATGCAGGCGCGACCAGGGTTCGGGGCAATCGAAGGGATGATGGGGATCGGGGAACGAGGCCCACAGGCAGAATGGCTGGTCGCGCTGTTCCCGCAAGTAGTCGATGGTGCGGTCGCCGATCCAGGCCGAGTTGTGCCAGGCCGCGGGCAGTGCGGAGTTGAAGGTCTGCGGCGCGCCGCTGGCCGGCCCCAGATCCGTCTGGTACAGCTGGTTGCGCAGTTCGCCCAGGCCGTCGCCGTAGTGCCAGCGCGAATGGTTCAGGCCGCCGGGCAAGGGCGTGGGCAGCCAGTAGTTGTGGCCCTCCACCACCAGCTCGACATGCTCGAAGCCCATGTATGGGCCCGCCCAGCCTGGTCCCATGCCGGCCTGGCTGTACTGGCACTCGGGCCGTCCGGTAGCCTGGAAAGTATGGTGCGTGGAGAAATGCGCCTTGCCGATGAAGCCTGTGTCATAACCCGCGGCGGCGAGGCTGCCGGCAAAGCCTGCCTCTCCGGTGCGCAGGTCCAGGTCTATGCCGTTGTCGCGGACGCCATGCGTCAGGGGCAGCAGGCCGGTCAGCATGGAGGCGCGCGAAGGCTGGCAGACGAGGTTGGGCGTAATGCAGGCCGCGAAATGCGTGCCGGTGCGCGCCAGATGATTGATGTGCGGCGTCTTGACCTGGCGCCCGGCAAAGCCCAGGCAGTCGCCGCGATGCTGGTCGGTCGTGATGAGGAGGATGTTGGGGCGTTTCATTGCTGCTTGCTGATGGCGGTCTTGATGTCGGAAAGCACGGGCGCGAGAACGCGGGTGTCATGGGCGATGCGTTCGCTCAAGCTCAACCCGTCCTGGTCGCCCACGATCATGCCCTGGGCCTGCATCTTGTCCTGGACCTCGGGACTCTTCAGCACGGCGGCCACGGCGCGCTGCAAATCGGCCAGTACCGGCGCCGGCGTCTTTGCCGGCGCAAACAGGCCGAACCAGCTGTAGAACGTGAAGTCCTTCACTTCGTCCTTCACCATCGGCAGGTCGGGCGCGCCTGCGATGGGCGCGGCTCCCGCGTTGGCCAGTCCCTGCACCTTGCCGGCCTTGATCTGCGGCACGGCCGTGCTGGCGACGATGAACATCAGATCGACCTGATTGCCCATCACGCCGACAAAGCCCTGGGGCGCGGCTTTGTACGGCACGTGCTCGAGCGAAATGCCGGCCGCGTGCTCGAACAGCGCCATCGCCAGATGATGGGTAGAGCCCGGGCCGCCGCTGGCGTAGGTGATGGCATCGGGCCGGGCGCGCGCCTGCTCCAGCAGTTCGCGCAAGGACTTGAACGGCGCCGAGGGCGACGCGACCAGCACGTATTGCAGGGTCGCCAGCGTAGCGACCGGCGCGAAGTCCTCGGTGCGATACGGCACATCCTGCATCAGGTACGGCACGGCCGTGAACGAGGCGTCCGGCCCCAGCAGCAAGGTATAGCCGTCAGGCTTGGCGCGGGCCACGGCCTGGGAGCCGATGACGCCGGCGCCGCCCGCGCGGTTTTCCACGATGACCGGAACGCTCCATTGCTTGGACATTTCCGCCGCGACCAGGCGTCCGACCACGTCGGCCGCGCCGCCCGGCACCGACGGCACGACCAATGTGACGGGCCGGTCCGGATAGGCTGCACAGACCGCCAGGGGAACGGCCAGACTGCATGCGGCCAAGGCGCCGCATATACATTTCAGCATGATTGTCTCCATCCCGCGGCTCGCCTCATTCACGGGCAGCTCGCTAGGGAGGATCATCAGACACCGGGACATTCCAGTCCAATGATATATTTTGGGCTTCTCATATCAGAATTGATATGTTCAGATGAACCCTCCAGATCCCGTTCCGTCCCTGCAGCCCGGCTGGTACCTGCGCGGCAGGCTGCGCCTGCGTCACCTGCAACTCATGCTGCTGCTGGACGAAGTCCACAACGTCGGCGCGGCAGCGCAGCGCATGGCCACCACCCAGCCCGCGGTCTCGCGCATGATTGCCGAACTGGAAGACATGCTGGGCGCGCGGCTGTTCGACCGGACACCGAAAGGCACCTTCCCCACGCCCCACGGCGACTCCCTGATCCGCCACGCACGCTGGGTGCTGGGCGACCTGGAACGCATGAGCGGCGAATGGACCGGCGCGCCCGACCTCGACGTGGAAACCATCCATCTCGGCGTCAACTCGGCGGCGGCGGCCTACCTGGTGCCGCGCGCGCTGCTGCGCTTCGAGCAACGGGCCGCCAACGTCAATGTGCTGGTGCGCGAGGGTTCGCTGGAAGCCTTGATGCCGGACCTGCACACCCGCAAGCTGGACCTGCTGGTGGCGCGCATGGGCGCAGCCGTCCGCACGCCCGATACCCTGGCGCAGGTGTTGTACGAAGAACCGATGTGCTTGTGCGCGCGCAGCGGGCATCCGTTGGCGGGGGTGGCCCAGGTCTCCTGGGCCCAACTGGCCGCCTACCCGTGGATCATGCCGCCGCGCGGCAGCCCTGCACGCATCGGCCTGGACATGCTGCTGCAACGCCAAGGCCTGTACCCGCCATCGCGCATCGAATCGGCTTCGGCCCTGAACAATATGATGCTGATGGCCAATAGCGACTTGCTGTCGCTGCTGCCGCGCTGCGTCGCCCGCCATCCCGCCAGCAGCCACGGCATCGCCATCCTGGACATCGAACTGCCGCCCGTGTTCGGTCCGCTGGGCATCGTGCGGCACCACAGCCTGGATTTGTCGCCGCGGATGCGGGATTTGATTGACTGCCTGCGGGCGGAAGCCGCCGAGGCGGCGGCGGCTTCCCCAGACAGGTAGGTCAGTTGGCTGGCGTCGAGCCAGCGACCGCCTCCGACCGGCGAGCCTCGGCATGATGCGCAGCTGCGCTTCGGACGCAGCACAACCGCTCCACGCATCGGCTGTTAGTGAAACTACTGACTCCCTCACGCCTTGACACGGCAAATGCCCAGCCCTAAATTAATTATGTGATTTTTCACCGATTATTCACACATAAATGACGAACATAAAGCCGCTGCTGAAAGCTGTTCCCAAGAAGTCGACGGCGCCGATCAAAGACGCGGAGGATCTATTCCACGTCACGGATTGGCCCATGCACTACTTCCTGGCCATCGACCGCTTCCATATCCGGAACATCGCTCGCGTGCTGTCCGCCCATCACTGCTCTCCCCTGATGTGGCGAGTCCTGAGCATCCTGGCCGACCGCGACGGACACAGCGTGTCGGAGCTGGCGGACCTCAGCGTGATCGAACGCTCCAACCTGAGCCGCATCCTCGACGCCATGGAACGCGATGAACTGATCGAGCGCATCGGACATGAGACCGACAAGCGGCAAACGCATGTGTTCCTGTCCGAGCAGGGCCGCCAGCTCTTCGTCGAATCGCTGCCCGCGGTGCTGGACTATTACGCGCGGTTCCTCACGGGAATA
This sequence comes from Achromobacter sp., assembly GCF_036567245.1. Classification (GTDB taxonomy): domain Bacteria; phylum Pseudomonadota; class Gammaproteobacteria; order Burkholderiales; family Burkholderiaceae_B; genus Achromobacter. Next base: position 24,866 of record NZ_DATCUY010000119.1, read on the forward strand.
TCTCCGAGCGAGATGACCGTCCTGATGAGTGTGCTGAAGAAGATCAAGCGCAACGTCGCTTCGTTCGATTCACGAGATTCCAGCGACCTGGATTAGCCATTGATGCGAGGGACCCACCATGAACATGAGCCGTCGTTCCGCCCTGCAGTCGACATTTGCTTTCGCCGCATCAGCCCTCTTGCCCAAGGCGGCTGACGCGCAGGATTCATGGGTTCCCACCAAGCCGATACGAACCATCGTTCCGTATTCGGTAGGCACTCCGCCCGACGTGGTTACGCGCATCGTCGCAGCGAAAATGACGACGAGTATCGGGCAATCCGTGTATGTCGAGAATCGGCCAGGCGCGACCGGCACGGTAGGCCTGGGCGAACTGCTGCGCCAGCCATCCGACGGCTACACCCTCATGACCATGCTGCAACCCATCTCAGTCGCGCCCGCACTCTATCCGGCCCTGACCGTGGACCTGTCGCGCGACCTGAATGCGGTCGGCCAGTTCACCAGCTATTGCAATGTGCTCACCGTCCACCCCAGCATTCCAGCCCGGACGGTCGCCGAATTGGTCGCGCTTCTGAAGGCCAAGCCCAGTGAATTCAATTTCGGCTCGGGCGGCAGCGGTACGCCGGCCCATCTTTCGGGTGAACTGTTCAAGCAACAAGCGGGCGTGCTGGCGACCCACGTGCCCTACAACCAATTCCCGCAGGCGGTGGGCGATCTGTTGCAGGGGCGTCTGCAGTTCATGTTCGTGACCAGCAGCGTAATCGTTCCCCATATTCAGACAGGCCGCGTCCGCGCGCTCGCCGTGACCGGCGCCAAGCGGATTTCCGCCCTGCCGGACGTACCCACGATGATCGAATCGGGATACCCGGAGTTCGACGTCAGCGGCTGGGACGGCTTCGTCGTTCGCTCCGGCACGCCGGCAAAAGTAATCGCGCGGCTCAATGCCGAGCTTGCCAAGGCCGTGAAGTCCCCCGACGTTGCGGACCGGTTCCTGGCATTGGGCGTAGACCCCGTCACGGGCAATCCCGCGCAGTTCTCGGACCTTATCGCCGCCGAGTCCCGGCGTTGGGGAAATCTGGTTCGCAGCGCCGGAATCAAGGCGGAGTAAAAGCATGGATGGCAAACGCGGCAAGCCGATGAACAAGATCAAGAATGTTCTTTTCATCATGTGCGACCAACTGCGCGCCGATTATCTTGGCTGCTATGGGCATCCCACCATAAAAACGCCGAACATCGACGCCCTGGCGGCCCAAGGAGTGAAATTCACCCGTTCATACTGCGCGGCGCCAACCTGCGGCCCCTCGCGCATGTCGTTCTACACAGGGCGGTCCATGTTCAGCCATGGCGCCATCTGGAACTTCGTGCCATTGTCCATCCGCGAACAGACCATCGGAGATTTTCTGCGCCCGCATGGCGTGCGCGTGGCGCTGGCGGGAAAAACCCATTTCGCGGCCGACATGGAGGCGATACGGCGTCTGGGCATTCCAGCGGCGGACGGCTCCGCAATGCTTGAAGGCGGTTTCGAAGTCGTGGATCGCTACGAAGGACACGCGGACCCCGGCGGCGATCATCCCTACACGCGCTTTCTCAGGAACGCGGGCTATGGCGGACCGAACCCGTGGGACGAATTCGTGATGTCCGCAACCGATGTCGCGGGCACGCGCGTCAGCGGTTGGAAGATGCGCAACGTGCATTTGCCGGCGCGGGTCCGGGAGGAACACTCGGAGACGGCCTACACCACGGACGTGGCGATCGACTTTGTCCGGCGGCAGGACGACCAGCCCTGGTTCCTGCACCTTTCCTACATCAAGCCGCATTGGCCTTACCTGGCGCCCGCGCCGTACCACGACCTGTACGGCGTGGATGATTGCATCCCGACCGTCAAATCCGAAGCTGAGTTGATCAACCCTCATCCCGTCTATGCCGCCTATCTGAAGCACCGCGAGTCGGTGAACTTCGCACGCGACGAGGTCGCGGCACGGGTCAAGATTCCCTACATGGGGTTGATCTCGCAAATCGATCATCATCTCGGCCGCTTGATGGCCACTTTGCGCGAAACTGGTCAGGACCAGAACACGCTCATCGTCTTCACGTCAGACCATGGCGATTATCTGGGCGATCATTGGCTGGGCGACAAGGACCTGTTCCATGAACCTTCGGTGCGCATTCCGATGATCGTGGTCGATCCACACGACGATGCGTCGGCAAGCCGAGGCAGCGCTTCAGCCGCGCTGGTGGAATCCATAGACTTCTTGCCGACCGTCATGGATGCGCTGGGGTTCGAACGACCCAACCATTTGCTCGAAGGCGATTCCCTGCTGGGCCATACCCGCGGCCGCAACCCGGGCTGGCGGGATGCGGCCATCAGCGAGATTGACTACGCCTATCGCGAAGCGCGCGTTGAACTGGCCCAGGATCCCCGGCATTGCCGAGGCTACATGGTGCGCACCGAGAACTGGAAGTACATCTATTGGGACGGACACGCCGAACAGCTGTTTGACATGTCGCTCGATCCTGACGAATTGCGCGACGTCGCCGGCGACGAGGGACTGTCTCGCGTGCTGTCAGAACACAAGGAACGGCTCTTCGAATGGATGCGCACGCGCAAGCTCAGCGTAACCGTGCCCGACGAGAACATCGTGGTCTCCCGCCACACGATCGAGCCGCGGTACGGTATCGAGATCGGCGTTTGGTAGCGGTCAGCTGCCCCGCGCCCAACCCGGGCGGGACGCGCCACGCGCGTCCCGCATGCTGGCCTAGCTAGCGCGGCGCGCGGTCAGCCACTGCGCGGGCTTGAGCGCCTTGTCCACGATGCGGATCTCGCCGATGCTGCCGAAGAAGCCATCGGCGCGCTGGCCGTCCCACGAACCCGCCCCAATGACCCAGGGCATGTCGGCGGCCAGCGCCGCCAGGCCAGGCGCGTTGCTGACGTTGCGCAATACCGGCGCGCCCTCGATGTAGAGAATGGTCTCGTGTGTGTCGGCGTCGTTGACCACCGCGACGTGGAACCATTTGTCCGCGATGATCTCGCCCGACCAGTTGGTCTTGCCGCCGCGCGCACCCGCCACGACCGGCACGATTTCCCACTGGATCTCGCGCAGGCTGGACACCGCGAAGATCAGGGGCGGGGATTCGGGGTCGCCGCCATTGAACCCGGCCAGATCGCCGCGCTTGCCGTCGCGCGTCATCATGTTCATCCAGGCGTGCTTCTGCGCGCTCCAGTCCTTGCCTATCTTGAGAAAGGCTTCGACCGTGTAGCCGCTGGGCACCGTGGCGCTGTTGATCACGGCGGCGGCATCAGTGGTGAAGTAGCTCATGCGCGCCGTGTTCTTGTCCGTGTTCAGGAAGCGCACCGAACCGGGCGCGGCGGACAGGAAATGGTGATCGTCCGACCAGAGCAGATCGCCTTCCTGCGCACCGGCCACGCCATCCACGTTGAGCGCCGCACGGCGTATCGGGTTCAGGCCGGTCACGTCCGCGACGGTCTCGCCCACCTTGACGGGCTGCCCGGCCTGGCCGCCGAAGAAGCGCCAGTGCGCCAACGTCCCGGCCACCTGCGGATAGTCATTGACGTCGGCGGCTGGCTTCTGCTCGACGGTCGCGGGATCCGTATAGTTGGCCAGGATCAGCGCCGTGGCTTGTTCAACCAGCGAGGTATGCGTGGGCGCCGCGGCCTTGAACGTCTTGTTGAAGCCGGAGAAGCGGCTGGCGAAGTCCATCTTGATCGTGAACTGCTCGTTGGGCGCGGTCAGCAGCGCCTGGTCGAACGCATTGAGCGTGTCCTTGGGCTTCTGCGGCACCCAGGGCGAGAACGACAGCACCCGGATCTCGTTGTTGCCCAGATCGAATTCGTACAGGCGCATCAGGCCATTGCCGCCCTGATAGGCCATCTGGTAGTCCACCACCATTTCTTCCACTGCGTGGCCGTAGGCATTGGTCTTGGTGAGACGGGTGGCGCCGTGATAGTGGCCGTTGAGCGTCATGAAGATCTGATCGTTGTCGCGGATCAGCTTGTCCCACAACATCTTGCCGTAGGGCACTTCCAGCGGGCTGACACCGTCCTTGTCGATGTTCAGCAACTGGTGGTTGACCAGAATGGCGGGCAGCGTGGGATTGGCGCGCAGCACCTGGTTGGCCCAGGCCAGCGCGTCGTTCGACGCGCGCCAGGACAGCGACAGCACCAGGAACTTCTGCCCTTCGGCCTCGAACACGTGATACTCGTGAAAGCCGCTGGCGTCGCGGCCGCCGAAGGTGGCCTGCTGCTTGGCGCGCGTGACGCTGAAATGCTGCAGATAGGGTTCCTTGGTCAGGTCGCGCTGCGCATCGGTATTGGCCGACTGGCTGCTCTCGTCCACATAGTCGCGGTCGACGATCACGTCGTGGTTGCCCGCCAGGATCGAGTACGGCACCTTGCCGTCTTCCAGCACTTTCATCGCAGCGCTGGCCACCTTCCATTGGTCGGGCTTGCCCTGCTGGTCGACCACGTCGCCCAGATGGACCAGGAAAGGAATGTTCAGCGCCTTGGCGTGCTCGGCCACCCAACGCGTCTGCGCCTGGTAAGGCTCGCTGCCGTACTTGCGCATGAACTGCTGGTTCTCGGCGTCAGTGGCGTAACGCGAATAGAACTGCGTATCCGGCAGCACCGCCAGCGCGAAGCTCGACACCAATGCCGGCTGAGGCGTGCCCGTGCCGCCATCGACATTGCCATCGCCATCGCCATCGCCATCATCGTCGTCATCGCCACCGCCATTGCAGCCGCTAAGCAGGAAACTGCCGCCCATGGGTAGCAGCGTCACGCCCAAGCCGGCGCGCAACAAACTGCGCCGACGGTTGTCGGGTGCGAGCGGCGAGGCCGCTGCCGCCTGTTCCGCGATCTGCGCATCGCCCTGCCCGTTCTTGCTGCCCTTTGTCATCTCTGCTGCCTGTGTAAAAAGGCGGAAGTCTAGAGAGGCGTAATGACGAAGGAATGACTCAGTCTGACTTGCAAATGCAAAAGTGTCGGCCGCACTGATGACATCTGACTGGGCGATGCATCTCAAGCTTCGCGGGAAATAGCCGTTAACAAACGAGAGACGTCTGGAACCAGGCGCGAGGCGTCCAAGAGCGGAGTATCGCTATTTAGCGGCCGCGAGCAGCGGACGATGCACCAACTACCAAGGCAGCAGATGAAGACAACACGAGGAGTAAAAATGGCAATGATCGGCATTGCCATACTGGTCTCGGGGTGTGCCCCGAAAAGTCCGTATCTACCGAAGGAATACGATCCGGCGGTCAGCGCACGGTTGCGCGTCTACTTCGGACCCGCAACAACAATCATCCTGAATCGAACCTGCCAGGATGGCGTGCGCCCGTATGCCTTCGAAGCCAACGATCCCCTGGTTCGAGGATTCAGCAATACGGTGATCGGCATGCCCATGCCTAATACTGACGCCCAATACTATTCCGAATATGTCGTCACGGCGGGAATCCCTATCGACATCCACTCACGCGGCGGCGGATGGAGCCATCCGAACTCCATAGGCATATCCATGTACAGCAGTCCTTTCGGCCAAGCGATCAGCGCGGTGCTTGAGCCAGGCAAGGACTACGAGACGTACTATCATCATCCCGATACGATCTTGCGTGAACTTGTCGTTGCGGACGGAGTGGTGCGGACGCGGCCCGTCGCTGTAAAGAAGTTCGAGAAATGCAAAAACGTCACGGTCGAGCGCAAGCCGCTACCCATGGGCGGGAATTCCTAGAGGAGCGTCGCGCATCATCCAAGGACCAAGGCGGACACCGCCTTGCCGCGACCCAAACAAAAAAGACCCAATGGCCGCGAGGCTAAAGGGTCTTTCGTCGGGTGTGACCACAAATCAGTGGTCGGGGCGAGAGGATTCGAACCTCCGACTCCTGCGTCCCGAACGCAGTACTCTACCAGGCTGAGCTACGCCCCGGTTACTTCAACTTCTTTGACTTCGTTGCGCTCAGTGCAACCAAATCATCTTTCGCTTTCACTATCAACCGCCACGTTTCAGGCTACTGGGTTTCCCCGATTGGGTTACCCCAATTTTTCGCCTAATTCGCTTAGCGATCTCTATTCACCGCGAAAGCGCAGAATTCTAACAGAGAATTTAGAAAAGGGGAAATGGGGTAGCCAGAAAGTGCCTGGCGAGCCAGATCGGCCTCGGCCACGGCGGCCTGGCGGGCGTGTTCCAGGGCGTCGGTAGCCTGGATGGCGGCGGCTACGGCGGCGAAGTCGGCGTCGCCGGTCTTGATCGCGTCGCGGATCAATTGCTGCTGTTCCGGGGTACCCACTTCCATCACGCGGATAAGCGGCAGCGTGGGCTTGCCCTCGCGCAGGTCGTCGCCGACGTTCTTGCCCAGGGCGGCGGCGTCGCCGCTGTAGTCCAGCACGTCGTCCACCAATTGGAAGGCGGTGCCCACGTGGCGCCCATAGGCGGCCGCAGCGGCTTCCTGCTCGGGGGTGGCGCCCGCCAGCACGGCGCCCACCTGGGCGGCGGCCTCGAACAGCTTGGCGGTCTTGTAGCGCACGACTTGCAGGTAGCGTTCCTGCGAGACGTCCGGGTCATGCACGTTCAGCAGTTGCAGCACCTCGCCTTCGGCGATCACCGTGGTGGCTTCGGACAGGATGCTCATGACGCGCATCGAGTTGGCTTCCACCATCATCTCGAAGGAACGCGAATACAGGTAGTCGCCCACCAACACGCTGGCGGCGTTGCCGAAGACCGCGTTGGCGGTGTCGCGGCCGCGGCGCAGGTCGGATTCGTCCACCACGTCGTCGTGCAGCAGCGTGGCGGTATGGATGAACTCGACCACGGCGGCCAGCAGTTGGTGGTGCGTGCCCTCGTAGCCCAGCGCGCGCGCCACCATCAGCACCATGGCCGGTCGCATGCGCTTGCCGCCCGCTCCAATGATGTAGTCGCCGATCGTGCGGATCAGGACCACTTCGGAATTCAGCCGCTCGCGGATGACCGCGTCGACGGCTTTCATATCGTCTGCAATGGGGGCAACAAGCTCGGGGAGATTCAAGACGTATCCGGGAGAGTGAAACGAGCCGTGGCGCGGACGCGTGCCGGCTCTTACCGCTGGGCCCGCCGCAGAGGGCGGGGGATTCGACCAAGGATTATACGGGGAGTAACGGACGCGAGCCGTCATCCAGGCGAATCACCGGCCGGGGCGCCCCTGCCCCACGCCGCCAGACGGCGGATCGGGATCCTCGCCGCTACAGGCCGCGCGCGGCCAGGTTGGCGTAGAGCGCGCGCACCCCGAAGGTCCAGGGCTCGATCTCGGTGGCCAGCCGCACTTCATTGACCAGCGCGCCCAGGCGCTCGGAGGCGATCACGACGCGGTCGCCCAGCTTATGGGTGAAGCCGGTGCCCGGGCCCATGCGGTCCTGGGTGGGCGAGAACATGGTGCCCAGGAACAGCATGAAGCCGTCCGGATACTGGTGATGCCTGCCGCAAGCCTGGCGAACCAGGTCCAGCGGATCGCGGCTGATCTCGCGCATGTGACTGACGCCGTCCAGCTCGAAGCCGTCCAGGCCCTCGATGCGCAGGGAGACGTCGGCCTGGCGCACGCTGTCCAGGGTGTAGCCGCCGTCGAACAGGCGGATGAAGGGTCCGATGGCGCAGGAACCGTTGTTGTCCTTGGCCTTGGTCAGCAGCAAGGCGCTGCGGCCTTCGATGTCGCGCAGGTTGACGTCATTGCCCAAGGTGGCGCCGACGACTTCGCCGCGGCTGTCCACCGCCAGCACGATCTCGGGTTCTGGATTGTTCCAGCGGGACTCGGGCAGCACGCCGATCCGTGCGCCGGTACCCACGGACGCCATGGGCGGCGCCTTGGAGAAGACCTCGGCATCCGGACCGATGCCCACCTCCAGGTATTGCGACCACTGGCCGCGCCCGATCAGTTCGGCCTTCAGTTTGGCCGCTTCTGGCGAGCCCGGCCGCAGGCGGGACAGGTCCGAACCGATCAGCGCCTGCATGCGAACGCGGATTTCCTCGGCGCGGCTGGCGTCGCCGCCCGCCTCTTCCTCAATCATGCGCTCCAGCAGGCTGATGGCGAAGGTGACGCCCGCCGCCTTGACCGGCTGCAGGTCGCAGGGAGCCAGCAGGCGCAGCCCGTCCTGACCCGCCAGGCTGGCGGCCATCAGGGTCCGCACATCGCCCAGCGACTC
>NZ_DATCUY010000120.1:0-4358 GCF_036567245.1 Achromobacter sp.
CTGTTCGCTCACTTCTCCGAAATTCAGGGCTCGGGCTTCAAGTCTCTGGAAGAGAACCAGCGCGTCAGCTTTGTGACGGCCAATGGCCCCAAGGGCCCGCAAGCCACGAAGATCCAGGTCCTGTAAGGGTCTGAGTTTTCGGTAGAAGCCCCTTCGCGGGGCTTTTTTGTTTTCTGCGGCAGCGTTTCCTAAACATGGAAAGTATCTGTTCGCCAGTAATGTCAGGGTAATCCCTAGAGTGCGGTAAATCCTGATACTGAAGTCGCACCCGATTCATTCATCTGGTGTATGCGCCCTAATCCAGGCACGCGTCTCTGTTATTGTCGGCCTTGCCCAGACTTCAGGATCCGCGTTCTCATGACTTCTTCTTTTCCGACGCAGATTGCCCCGCAAGCCCAGGACGTGGTCGCGTTCTGGCTCGATGCCGGTCCGCAGCAATGGTTCAGCAAGAATGCGGAGTTCGATGCGGCCTTCCGTGCCCGTTTTGAAACCGCCCATATGGCAGCCGCGGCGCGTCAGCTGGATGCGTGGCTGGACGACGCCACAGGTGCCCTGGCGCTGATGATCCTGCTGGACCAGTTCCCCCGCAATGCCTACCGCGGCACCGCGCACATGTTCGCCACGGACCCGCTGGCCCAGTATTTCGCCGACCGCGCCATTGCCGCGGGCCACGACCTGGCGGTGGAGCCGCAACTGCGTTCGTTCTTCTACCTGCCTTTCGAGCACGCGGAAAACCTTGCGGCGCAGAACCGCGGCGTGGCCCTGATGGAGCCGCTGGATGCCGATACGCTGCGTTGGGCGGTCCTGCATCGCGACATCATCAAGCGCTTTGGGCGCTTTCCTCATCGCAATGCCGCGCTTGGCCGGCAGACCTCGCAGGCCGAGCAGGAATTTCTCGATTCCGGCGGCTTCGCCGGATAGCCGCGCCGCAGCTGCGCGAAAGGGCGCTTGAGCGCCGGCGCGGCACCAGGTATCTGCTTGTGTCCACGCGTGGCAAGTTGAAAGTCTCAAGGCGACAGCGCCGGCGCAAAGCCTTGCAGGGCCTGGCATTCTGCCGCTTTGGCGCTGCTGTCAGACTTGTGGATATTTGACGTTTTTCGGGGTTCGCCAATACACTGGGTTTAGCGAGATTCTCAAGCGACGCGGTCTGCGTTTCACTTGTCGCCGTCAGTGGTGCTGCGGTTGCTTCCTCTCCCATCCTTGATGATCTGGCGCCCCGCGAGCAATCGCTTTTTCTAGGTTCAAGGACATTCCATGGCAACCGGCATCGTTAAGTGGTTCAACGCCGAAAAGGGTTATGGCTTCATCATGCCCGACGACGGCAGCAAGGATCTTTTCGCTCACTACTCGGAGATCCGCAGCGAAGGCTATAAGTCGCTGCAGGAGAACCAGCGCGTCACCTTCGAGGTCGGTACCGGCCCCAAGGGTCCCAGCGCAAAGAACATCAAGGTAGCGGCCTGACCTTCGCAGGGCAGCGCCCCGGGCCGGCCCGGCGCTCCGCCCAGAAAAAAGCCCCCGCACGCAATGTGCGGGGGCTTTTTTTGTGGCCGGCCCCGAGGCGTCCCGCAAGGCGGGTGAGGCGTGCGGCGAGGCTGATGTCGCGTCAGTGCTTGGCGTGGGCGGCCGGCGGCGTGGCCAGTTTGTCGACCAGCGCGATCCCCAGCGCTGACAGGATGAACAGCGCGTGGATGATGGTTTGCCACATCACGCCTGCCTCGGAGAAGCGCGCGTTGGGCGTGCCCAGCGTGCCCGCTTCAATGAAGGTGCGCAGCAGGTGGATCGAGGAGATGCCGATGATGGCCATCGCCAGCTTGACCTTGAGTACGCTGGCGTTCACGTGGCTGAGCCATTCCGGTTGGTCGGGGTGACCCTGCAGGCGCAGGCGGGACACGAAGGTTTCGTAGCCGCCCACGATCACCATGACCAGCAGGTTCGAGATCATCACCACGTCGATCAGGCCCAGTACCAGCAGCATGATCTCCATTTCGCCGAAGCCGCTGGCGTGCGTCACCAGGTGCCACAGCTCTTTCAGGAACAGCATGACGTAGACGCCTTGCGCGACGATCAGGCCCAGGTACAGGGGCAGTTGCAGCCAGCGCGAGCTGAAGATCAGGCTGGGCAGCAAGCCCAGGCGGGGAGGGGTGTTGGAGTTCATTTGTGGGTGCGAGCCGTATGGGATGTACAAAAAAGGCGGGCGCAATTCTATCAATGCCACGTTGCCGCAGATATCAGTTTTTTTGGGGTGATCCGGGCTGGCGAAAGTGCCCGCTAGCATGATTGGGGGGATCTCGTTGGGGTTTTATGTAAGGAAAGCTGGCATTTGCGAAACTGTGTGGCGAAACGCTTTGTGTGCATTGGTCGTATATAGAATTGCGGCCTCGTTCGCATAGAGCCAGTAAAGAGGAGTTTGTTCCCATGAAGATCCGCTACACCGTTGCCGCCTTGAGCGTTGCGCTCGCCCCTTTCTCCGCCTCCCAGGCTTTGGACATCGGCGGCCTGGTCGGCGCTGGCAGCAAGGTCGTTCAGGCTGCCACGCTGAGCGATGCCGAAATCAAGACCCTGTCGGACAAGGCTTGCGCGCAAAGCGATTCCCAGGAAAAGATTGCCGCTCCCGGCAGCAAGTACGACGCCCGCCTGCAGAAGATCGCCAAGCAACTGGGCGGCACGGTCAACGGCCAGAAGGCCAGCTACAAGGTCTACGTCACCAAGGACGTCAACGCCTGGGCCATGGCCAACGGCTGCATCCGCGTCTACAGCGGCCTGATGGACATGATGACCGACGATGAGGTGCTGGGCGTGGTGGGCCACGAAATCGGCCACGTCGCGCTGGGCCACAGCAAGAAGGCGATGCAGACCGCCTACACCGTTTCCGCCGCGCGCGACGCCGCCAATGCCGCAGGCGGCGCCACCGTGGCCGCACTGAACTCCTCGCAACTGGGCGACCTGACCGAGAAATTCATCAACGCGCAGTTCTCGCAGTCGCAGGAAAGCGCCGCTGATGATTATTCCTTCGACCAGCTGCAGGCCAAGGGCCTCAATACCCGCGGCCTGGTGACCGCGTTCCAGAAGCTGGCCGAACTGGACGGCGGCAAGAGCGATATGATGAGCTCCCACCCGTCCTCGGCCAAGCGCGCGCAGCACATCGAAGAGCGCATCGCCAAGGCCAAGTAAAGCGTCCGTATCAGGCGTTTCTCCTCCCGTCCCGGGTGGAAAACGGGGCGCGAGTATCCGGACTTATCCGGGTGCTCGCGCCCCTTTGCGTCAGGTGGCCGGAAGTTTCCGGTAAAATGCCGCGTTTATCCGCCCGTCATCTCTTTATCTCTCGGAAAATAGGTCTTTTAATGCAGCCTGTGGTTGAAACCCTCTCCGGCCTGGAGCGCCGTGTTGATCTGGCCGTCTCGGTGGCCGACGTCGAAAAGGAAGTCCAGGCGCAATTGAAGCGCGTGGCTCGGACCGCCAAGGTCCCCGGCTTCCGTCCTGGCAAGGCTCCGCTTGCCATGCTCGAGCGCAGCCATGGCCCTGGCATCCGCTACGACGTGATCAATGGCCAAGTTGGCCGTGCCTTTGAACAAGCTGTCGACGGCGCCAAGCTGCGCGTCGCTGGCGCCCCGAACCTCGAACCCAAGACCGACGGCGTTGCCGACGACACGCTGGCGTTTACCGCCACGTTCGAGGTCTATCCCGAAGTCGCCGTGCCGGACCTGTCGACCCTGGCCGTCACCCGCTACGAAACGGCCGTCACCGACGCCGAAGTGCAACAAACGCTGGACGTCCTGCGCAAGCAGCGCGCCACGTTCGAAGCTCGCGAAGGCCGTGCCTCGCAAGACGGCGACCGCGTCACGCTGGACTTCGCCGGCACCATCGACGGCGTGCCGTTCGAAGGCGGCAAGGCCGAAGACTTCCCGTTCGTGCTCGGCCAAGGCCGCATGCTGCCGGAGTTCGAAGAAGCCGCCCGCGGCCTGAAGGCTGGCGAAAGCAAGGTCTTCCCGCTCAAGTTCCCCGATGACTACCAAGGCAAGGAAGTCGCCGGCAAGACCGCCGAATTCACCATCACCGTCAAGGAAGTGGCTGAAGGCGTGCTGCCCGAGCTGAACAGCGAATTCGCCAAGTCCCTCGGCCAGGCCGAAGGCGATGTCGAAAAGCTGAAGGCCGACATCCGCAGCAACATCGAGCGCGAAGTCAAGGTCCGTTCGGCTGGCCGCACCAAGTCCAGCGTCATGGACGCCCTGGTCGAAGCCGGCAAGTTCGACGTGCCGAAGGCCCTGGTCGACAACGACGTGCAAGGCCGTGTCGCCGCTGCCCGCGAAGAGCTCAAGCAGCGCGGCATCCCGAACGCCGAATCCGTGCCGATCCCGGCT
>NZ_DATCUY010000121.1:0-15910 GCF_036567245.1 Achromobacter sp.
GGCACGCTGACCCCGGCCACGCTGGCCGCCACCCAGCGCGCCATCGACAATCTGCTGCAGAAGCTGGGCGTGACCGACGCGCCGCTGCTCGGTCCGCACGCGCCCGGCGCGCCCGCCATGCAGCTGCTGGAGCTGGACAGCCACGAGCAGAACATCTTCGCCACCCGCCGCGGCTGGTTCGAGCCGGCGGTCGACATCGGCGCCACCGTCCAGGCAGGCGATGTCGCAGGCTACTACCACGACCTCAACCAGCTGGACGCGGAAGAGGAAACCCTGCGCTTCCGCCAGTCGGGCATCGTCATTTCCCGGCGCCTGCATACCGACTGCGAATCCGGCGACAGCCTGATCCAGGTCGCGCGTCCGGTCGGCCAGGCTGATATCCTGGCGGCTGCCGCCTGACCCCGGAACAATCAGAAGAAATCGCATGACCCACCGGCCCGCGCCTCCTTCCGCCCCCACCTATGACGACGTGCTGCGCGTGCGTCCCGAGGGCGCCGCCGCGCCCGCGCGCGCGGTGCCCACCGCGAAACCGCCGCGCATCGAGGAAGTGGCCAGGCTGGCCGGGGTGTCGCCCATCACCGTGTCGCGGGCCTTGCGCCAACCCGAGAAAGTGGCGCAGGAAAAGCGCGACCGCATCCTGCAGGTGGTGGCGCAGACCGGCTATGCCTCGAATCCGCATGCGCGGGCCTTGCGCTCCGGGCAGTCCAGCGTGGTGGCGGCCTTCGTCTCCAACATCCTCAGCCAGCAGTTCGCGCTGGCCGTTCAGGGCTGCGCCGAAGTGCTGGAGCCGCAGGGCTACCAGCTCATGGTGGGACAGACCTCGTATTCCTACGCCAAGGAAACCAGCATGATTGCGTCGCTGCGCGCTCTGCGGCCCGCGGCGGTGCTGTTCACCGGCGTCATCGAACTCGAGGAAAACCGCCAGTCGCTGCGCGAGCTGGGCATCCCCATCATGGAGACCTGGGCCTATCCGCGCGATCCCATCGACATGCTGGTGGGCTTTTCCAACTACGACGGCGGCGTCATGGCCGCGCGCCATCTGGCTGCACGCGGCCACCGGCGCGTCGCCTTCGTGGCCCGCCAGGGCGGCCGTGGCGACTTGCGCCGCCAGGGCTTCAATGCCGCCGCCACCGAGCTGGGCCTGCAGGTGGTAGCCGAACTGGCCGTGGACAATGCGCAGACCATCGCCGACGGACGCGCGGCCTTCACCCGCCTGCTCGCCATGGGCCAGGCCTTCGACGCCGTGTTCTGCGCCAACGACCTGCTGGCGGTGGGCGCGCTGTTCGAGGCGCGCGACCGCAAGCTCGCCATTCCGCGCGACGTCGCCATCCTGGGCTTCGGCGATACCGACATCGCCAGCGAAATCGAGCCGGGCCTGACCACCATAGGGGTGGACAGTCGAAAGCTTGGCGCGCGCGCCGGGGAACTGCTGCTGCAGCGCCTGAATGGCGGCGCGCCTGGAGCGCGCCAGGAAGTGTTCCCGCTGACGCTCAACCAGCGCGCCAGCGCCTAGGTTTGCTGGCCGGCTGGCAGTGCCGGCGCGCAGTCACTCGTCGAACACGATACGCAGCCCCGGCAGGCCTATACCGTCCAGCGTGGTGCTCCATGTTTCGCCCGGATGCACCGGCCAGGCCTTGGTCAGCGTGCCGGTCGTGACCAGTTCGCCCGCCTGGATCGCCTCGTCGGCCGGCCGTTCCGCCACCACCGCCAGCAGATGGGCCAGCGCCGCCAGGGGACTGCCCAGCACATTGGCGCCGGACCCGGTTTCGCGGAGGACGCCGTTGCAGGACAGGTCCACCCGGAAGTCCGCCAAGCGTTCGATCAGCCCCGGCCCGAGCTCGACCGGCTCCATGAGCGGCCCGACGAACAGCGCGCCATGCAAGGCGTTGTCCGCCACGGTGTCGGCGGCCTGGAATTGCCAGGCGGGATAGTGTGATTGCACCAGCTCAAAGCCGTGGGCAATCCAGTCCACGCACTCCAGGATCGCGGCCGGATCCCGCGTCTGCGGCGGCGTGGCATGAAAGTGCAGCACGATCTCCGGCTCGATGCGCGGCTCGACATAGCGGTCCAGGCGGCAATGGACCTCACCGCTGTCGTCGTAGATCGCGCTGTGCTCATAGACGCGCCCCCATACCGGAAAGTCCACGCCCAGCGCCGCCCACATCGCGGCATTGGTGAACCCGATCTTGCGGCCGACGAGCAGCGCGCCTTCCGCCAGCCGCGCCTGGTGGATCCTTGCCGCCACGTCGTAGGCGGCGTCCAGATCGAAGCGCGGCCGCCTGGCCGTGGGCGGCGCGAGGTAAGCGGCATGATCCTGCGCCGCCTTGATTTCGCGCGCGAGCGCCGCGGGGTCGGAAGCTGGCATGGTGGCTCCTGAGGGTAGGCTCAAATGTAAAAGAAAACCTGCCCGCGCAATACCGCTGCCGTTATATGCTCCCCCTCTGACGTCCTATTTTCAGAACAGTTGGGGGAAGCGCGATGCACGACTTGAATGACCTTTATTACTTCGTCCAGGTCGTCAAGAACGGCGGGTTCGCACCTGCGGGGCGGGCGCTCGGCATACCCAAGTCCCGCCTCAGCCGGCGCATTGCGTTGCTGGAAGACCGGCTGGGCGTGCGGCTCATCCAGCGTTCCACGCGCAGCTTCGCCGTGACCGAATTGGGTCAGGAATATTACGAGCAATGCCTGTCGATGCTGGCGGGCGCGGAAGCGGCCCAGGAAGTCATCGACCGCACCCGGGCCGAGCCGCAAGGCACGATACGCCTGAGCGCCCCGCCCGCGCTGATCTACTACTTCCTGGGCGATCTGGTGGCCCGCTTCATGGTCCGCTGCCCCAAGGTCCACGTGTTTTTGAAGAGCTTCAGCCGGCCGGTGGACGTGCTGCGCGAGGGCTTCGACATCGCCGTGCGCGTGCGCTTCGGGCCCATCGAAAGCAGCGACCTCATCATGAAGCCCCTGGGCATGAGCTGCCAGTGCCTGGTGGCCAGTCCGGCGCTGGCGCGCAGCATCGCGCTGCCCGCGGATCCCCACGCCCTGAGCGAATTGCCCACGCTGGCGCTGGGCACCGAACAGCGCGAATCCCATTGGCGGCTGGACGGGCCGGACGGCGCGCGCATCGTCGTGCCGTTCACGCCGCGCCTGGTGACGGACGACATGCTGGCCCTGAAACAGGCCGCCTTGCGCGGCGTGGGCGTGGTCGCCCTGCCCCTGCTGATGATCCGCGACGAACTGGACGCGGGCACCCTGGTGGACGTAGGCGCTCCCTGGCAGCCGGAGGCCGGCAGCGTGCACGCCATCTTCCCGTCGCGCCGCGGCCTGCTGCCCGGCGTGCGGGAACTGCTGGACTTCCTCAGTTCGGAATACCAGGAAGTGGCCAAGCGTGAACACGACACGCAGCTGCGCCACAAGCTGCCCACCTTGAAGTAGCTCCAGGGCTGGGCCAGCGTTCGACGAGTGGGACGCAGAAACCCATTTTCCCCGCCTACCCAGCGGCCCGCGATGCTCCTAGCATGGTTAGCCCCACCTCACCTGGAGCACACCATGAGCGTCCCCGCCAACTTCAACGGCCAGCGCCCCGTCATCGATCCCAACGATGCCGCCATGCTGCTGATCGATCATCAGAGCGGTCTGTTCCAGACGGTTGCCGACATGCCGATGACCGAGCTGCGCTCGCTGGCCGGCGCGCTGGCCTCCATGGCCACCCTGGCAAAGCTGCCTGTCATCACCACTGCTTCCGTGCCGCAAGGCCCCAATGGCCCCCTGATTCCGGAAATCCACGAGAACGCCCCGCATGCGAAATATGTCGCGCGCAAAGGTGAAATCAATGCCTGGGACAATCCCGAGTTCGTCGCGGCGGTCAAGGCGACCGGCCGCAAGACCCTGATCATTGCCGGCACCATTACCAGCGTGTGCATGGCCTTCCCCGCCATCAGCGCGGTGGCCGAAGGCTACAAAGTCTTCGTGGTGGTCGACGCCTCTGGCACCTACAGCAAGATGGCCCAGGAAATCACCCTGGCGCGCGTGGTGCAGGCCGGCGTCGTGCCCATGGACACGGGCGCCGTCGCCGCGGAACTGCAAAAGACCTGGAACCGCGAAGACGCCGCCAAGTGGGCCGAGGTCTATACAAAGATCTTCCCGCCTTACCAGTTGCTGATCGAAAGCTACAACCGGGCCCAGGAAGTCATCAAGAAGGGCGAGCAGCTCGACTCCCAGCGTTGAGCCGGCCCTGAAGTCCCCCGCGTGCCGCAAGGCGCGCAATTCCCTTATGGAGTATGCAATGACCAAGCCCTATGTGAAACTCGACAAGACCCAGGCCGCGGTGCTGCTGGTCGACCACCAGGTGGGCCTGCTGTCCCTGGTCCGGGACTTCCAGCCCGACCAGTTCAAGAACAACGTCCTGGCGCTGGCCGACCTGGCCGAATATTTCAAGCTGCCCACCATCCTGACCACCAGCTTCGAAGACGGCCCCAACGGCCCGCTGGTGCAGGAACTGAAGGACAAATTCCCCAAGGCGCCCTATATCGCCCGTCCCGGCAACATCAACGCCTGGGACAACGAAGACTTCGTCAAGGCCGTCAAGGCCACCGGCAAGAAGCAGTTGATCATCGCCGGCGTCGTCACCGAAGTCTGCGTGGCGTTTCCGGCGCTGTCGGCCCTGGAAGAAGGCTTCGACGTGTTCGTCGTCACCGACGCGTCCGGCACCTTCAATGAAGTGACCCGCAACGCCGCCTGGAGCCGCATGGAGCAGGCCGGCGCGCAACTGCTGAGCTGGTTCGGCGTGGCTTGCGAGCTGCACCGCGACTGGCGCAACGACATCGAAGGCCTGGGGACGCTGTTCTCCAACCACATCCCCGACTACCGCAACCTGATGGCGGCCTACTCCACCGTCAAGGGCAGCAAGTAATGCCCCCGCCGGCCGCGCCCAGGCGCTGAGCCGGCTTGCGGCAGCTTCCGCGGCGGCGCGCATCGGGCGCGCCGCCGTTTCATTTCTTGCGGGCGAACGGATAGGCCTGCTGCGCCAGGAAGGTGCCTGGCATGTCGTTGTCCAGGATGCCGTAGTTCTCGGGCAGGCGCTTGCTCACGCCTCGCACCGCCGTGCCAAATGCATAGTCGATGAACGAGAAGTGCGCGGCATAGTTGCGGTCGATCGCCTCGGTATCCGACGAGTGGTGCCAGTGATGCGAGTCCGGCGTCACGATGATGTAACGCAGCCAGCCCCAGGGCAGCCTGACATTGGAATGGATCAGCACCGCCTGGAAGCCGACGATGATGATGTAGGCGTCCAGCACCGGCTTGGAAAAGCCCAGCGCGAACAGCACGCCCAGCACGGCGACCCGGGTGATCAGCAATTCGACGATATGCAGGCGCGAACCGGCCAGCCAGTCCAGCGTGCGGGTGCTGTGATGCACCGCGTGGATGCGCCACAGGAACGGCACCTCGTGATACGCGCGATGCGCCGCGTACTGCACCAGATCCGCCACCAGCACGGCCAGGAACAGCTCCGCCAGATAGGGCAGCGACACGATCGCCTGCTGCAAGGGCTCGTAGGCGGCCCAGGAAAAAAGCCGGTGCACGAAAAAGTTGATGCACAACAGCACCGCCCCCACCGACAGGTGGTTGAACAGGAAGTGCTTCATGTCCACCTGCCACTCGCCGCGGAACACCGGCTGGCCCGGGTACAGCGGGAACAGCTTCTCGAAAATGATGAACACGGTGCTGGAAGCAAGCAGGTCCAGGATGAACCAGTCCAGCCCCAGATAGGGGTGATTACCGGTATTGGACGACGTCACCACGACGTTGCTGCCGCCCGCGGCAACCGCCCCGCAAACCAGCACGAAGGCCGCGATGTTCAGCCAGCGCTGACGGCCAAGCACCGTGTTGGCCAGCGCGATCGTGCCCGACACCAGCAGCGCCCCGAACAGCAGGCCGCGCATCACGTCCACGTTGTAGAAGCTGCGCAGCTCCGGCGTGGTCAGGTAAGCGGGAAAGTGGAACGCCAGGACGCCCAGCACCGCCAGGATCGCCAGGAACAGCGCAATCACGCCGCTCATCATGCCCGTTCCCGGGTGGATCCTCCCGTCCTGCTTGAAAAGATCGAAGACTTGGCGAAGGATGGACGCGCGCTGATTCATTTCAAATTTATGGCAGACCACGGGGAAGCGAGTGTATCGCCGGGGACGGATCCGCATGTAAGCAAAGGTGATCAGCCGCGACAGAATCAGTGCCGGCCGGGCTTGCGCGGCATCAATCCGCCGGTTGGCCGCGGCCGCCCGGGCGGTTGACAACGACGCGGGCTTGGCGTGTCATGGAATCGAAAGCTTTATGGATCATCAGGTTCCCCGGTTCCCCGCAGTGCCCATCAACCGGTTCTTTAAAGAGGCCCCTATGTTCCCTGAATACCGTCACCTCATTACCCAACTGAAATCCGAAAACGCGCATTTCTCCGCGCTGTTCCAGCGTCACAACGACCTGGACCAGGAAATCAAGAACATGGAGGCCGGCATCCAGCCGGCGTCGGGCAACGAGGTCGAAGTGCTCAAGAAGGAGAAACTGCACCTGAAGGACAAGCTGTACGGCATCCTGCGCGCCGCCGATCAGGGCGGCAGCTGAGTTCACCGCAACGCTTCGGGCGGCATCGGACCACTCCGGTCCCGTGCCGCCATCGCCGGCTCCTCTCGACCCGCGGGATGCACCGCGAAAATTAGTAAAACTGAATAATGATTAGGAAAATTAGTTTTCCTAATCATTTGGCAAAGGCTAGTCTGTCGCCCTTCCCTGAAGGGTATCGATGACCACCGCCTACATTCCCGGATTCCTGCTCGGCCTGAGCCTCATCATGGCGATCGGCGCGCAGAACGCCTTCGTCCTGCGCCAGGGACTGCGCCAGGAACATGTCTTTGCCGTCTGCCTGGCCTGCGCCCTGTCGGACGCCATCCTGATCAGCGCCGGCGTGGCCGGTTTCGGCCTGGCGGTCGGCGCGCTGCCCTGGCTGGAACCCGCCCTGCGCTATGGCGGCGCCCTGTTCCTGTTCGCCTACGCCGCGCGCAGCCTGAGGTCGGCGCTGCGCGCCCGCCATGACAGCCTGACGCCGTCGTCCACCCAGACCGCGGGACGCGCCGCCGCGCTGGCGACCTGCCTGGCCCTGACCTGGCTCAATCCCCACGTGTACCTGGACACGGTGGTCCTGCTGGGATCGGTATCCAGCCAATACGACGGCCACAAGACCGCCTTCGCGCTGGGCGCGATTTCGGCCTCGTTCGCTTTCTTCTTTGCCCTGGGCTATGGGGCGCGCCTGTTGCGGCCCATCTTCGCCAATCCCAATGCCTGGCGGGTGTTGGATGGCTGCGTCGCCGCGGCCATGTTCGCCATCGGGCTGAAGCTGGTGCTCTGACCGCCCGGGCCGCAGCCCCTGCCGGTTTACCGGTTCTTGCCCGACCCGGCCGACGCGTTCACGTAGTCCTTCACCGTGCGGTCCTTGTTGAAAATCACCGTCAGCGTCTGCTGGTTGTCCATCGCGCCGTAGGCGCTGTTGTTGAAATAGAACCAGGTGGCCGTGGTCAATCCATCCCGGTTAACGCTCTGGGAACGGGGCGGGCCGTAGTCGCGCACCATCTCGTCGTAGGTCGTGACGTTGAGCTTGATCGCTGCCACCTTCGACTCGGTCAGCAGGTCGCCGGAACTGCTGGCGCAGCCCGTCACGATGGCGGCTACGAAAAGCAAGGATGTTCTCATTCTGTCTTCCCCGGTCTGGCGGGCCGCGGCTGGGCGGCCGGCGTGTTTGCGTCTGCTGGTTAGGCCGAGATTAGAACTTAAATTTGCGCGCCGCGGCGTGTCTATTCCACCTGCATCTTGCCGATGTCGGGCGCAAACGCCTCGGGTGGCTTGCTGGCGATGGAGCGGCACAGCAGCTCGGACATGCCCTTTGCCAACTGTTTGTTGTTCCATTCACCCGCGTCCGAATACCACTTCGGCACCCAGTTCACGGCGCCGAAAATGGAGAATATGGCCAGCTTCGGGTCGCACTGGATGATGCTGCCGTCCTCCATGCCCTCACGCACGAAGCCGCGCAGCTTGGCTTCGAAGCGGTCCCGCTGCTTGACGATCTCGGCGCGGTCGTCCGGCTCCAGCGCGTGTTCTTCGGTGATGATCACGCAGCGGCTCATTTCGCTGAGCGTTACCTGCAAATACTCGCGCAGCGCGAGCTGCAGCTTCTCCAGGCCGGTGCCACCATGGCGTTCCGCCTCTTCAATCGCTTCGAAACCCACGCGCAGCGCTTCGGCAAAGGCCTCGTACAGCAGGGCATGCTTGTTCGGAAAATAGTGATAGAGCGCAGCCTTGGTGACGCCCAGGCTGGTGGCGATGTCTCCCAGCGAGGTGGCGTGGAACCCTTTCTGGTTGAAGGCGGCAATCGCCTGGCGCAGCAGCGCTTCACGCTTCAATTGGTGCATCGCCTTGTGCGTCGGCACCGAATTATTCCATGTTGCCACTGATCAAACCCTCCCGGTGAATTGCGTGGACCGGCCGCATATTTAACTTTTTTTCCCAGAGAGGAACAACTCGGTGAGCGTCCCCTCATAGGCCTCCGCGGCAAACGCCAGCGTCTCCGACAAGGTCGGGTGCGGGTGTATGGTAAGCGCGATGTCACCGGGCTCCGCGCCCATCTCGATGGCCAGCGCCGCTTCAGAGATCAGGTCGCCCGCCTGCGGACCCACCATGCCCACCCCCAGCAAGGCGCGGGTCCGTGGCTCGACCAGGATCTTGGTCAGTCCCTCGCCGCGTCCCAGGCTCAGCGCGCGGCCGCTGGCGGCCCAGGGGAAGCTGGCCGACTCGAACGCCACGCCGTCCCGGCGCGCGGCGGTCTCGGTCAAGCCCACCCACGCCACTTCCGGATCCGTGTAGGCGACTGCCGGAATTACCTTGGCATCGTTGCCTGCCTTCTTGCCCGCCGCTATCTCGGCCGCCACCTTGCCCTCGTAGGCCGCCTTGTGCGCCAGCATCGGTTCGCCGACGACATCGCCTATGGCAAGAATATGGGGGACATTGGTGCGCTGGCGTTCATCCACCGCAATGAAACCGCGTTCGTCCACGTGGACTCCGGCGCGGTCTGCTCCGATCCGGGCCCCGTTGGGCCGGCGGCCGACCGCGACCAAGACGGCATCATACACCTGGGGTCCGACGCCATGCGGCCCGCTGAACACGACGTGCACCCCGTCCTCCCGCGCGCTGGCCGAGACCACCCGCGTGCCAGTCAGAATGGCCTCGTATCGGCTCGCCACCCGCTGCTCCAGGGGCTTCACCAGATCGCGGTCGCATCCCGGCAGGAGGCCGTCGGTCAGCTCCACCACCGTCACCCTCGTGCCAAGCGCCGCGTACACCGTGGCCAGTTCCATGCCGATGATGCCGCCACCCACCACAAGCAGGCGCTGGGGCACACGCTCAAGCGCCAGGGCATCACTGGAATCCATGATGCGAGGATCGTCCGGCAAGCCCGCCAGGCGCACGGGATGCGAGCCCACGGCAATGATGGCCTGTTTGAAGCGCACGGTTTGGCCGCCGGCGACCTCCAGGGTATTGGGCCCAGTGAACTGCCCCAGGCCATGCACGACGCGAACCTTGCGCCGTTTTGCCAGGCCCGCCAGTCCGCCGTTCAGTTTGGCGACCAACGTCTCCTTCCACCGCCGCAACTTGTCGAGGCGGATGCGCGGCTCGCCGAACTCGATGCCCAGCTCGTGCAGGCCTCGCGTCTCTTCCAGGGCGCGGGCTGCGTGCAGCAGGGCCTTGGAAGGGATGCAACCCACGTTCAGGCATACGCCTCCGAGGGCCGGCCGTTCCTCGACCAGCGTCACCGACAGCCCCAGATCGGCGGCGCGGAAGGCCGCCGTATAACCGCCCGGCCCGCCGCCCAGTACCAGCAGTTCGGTATCGATGATTTCGCCCACGGGCGGCCTGTCCTTGTTTTCGGTCTGCATGTCTGCCTATTCCGTTCTGCCTGCGCCCAGATAGGCGCTGGACAGCGCCGCCCCCGCGCCGCCCGTCAGCACTTCGCGTGTGCCCTCGAAGACCGTCGTACCGTGCTTGAGCACGTAGCCGAAATCGGCCACTCTGAGCGCCAGGCTGGCCATCTGCTCGCTGAGCAAAACCACACGGCCGCCCTGCGCGCAATACTGTTTGATGAAGTCGAATATCTGCGCCACGACGATGGGAGCCAGCCCCAGGGACGGCTCGTCCAGCAGCACGCAGCGCGGCTCATGCAACGTGGCCATCGACAGGATCAGCATCTGCTGCTGGCCGCCGCTCAGGGTCCCCGCCTTCGCTGCCCGGCGTTGCGCCAAAACCGGAAAATTGCCGTACACCTGCTCCAGCGCTGCCTTGAAATTGCCCTTGGGTTTGCGAAAGTGCCAAGCCGTAATCAGGTTTTCCTCTACCGTGTGTTGATGGAAGATGCGCCGCCCCTCCATGGCATGCGCCAGCCCCCGCCGCGCGCGCTCGTGCGGAGGCAGGCGAGATATGTCCTCGCCATCCAGCAGAATCTGCCCGCCCTTGATCGGCGTCACTCCTGATATCGCTCGCATCAGCGACGATTTGCCAGCGCCGTTCGCGCCTATCAGAGCCGTGATGCCGTCAGGGCGCGCCGTCAGGCTGACACCACGCACGGCATCGATCGCGCCGTAACTTACCTGCAGGTTGCGGACTTCAAGCATGGGCCGGCTCCTCAACGCCAAGATAGGCCTGGATCACGGCCGGGTCGGCGCGCATGCCGTCCATGTCACCCCGGTAGATTTCCTCGCCGGCTTCGAACACCACCACTTCCTCGACCAGTTCGGCCAGGAAATCCATGTGGTGATCAATGATCATGATGGCCACGCCATGGTCACGCGCCAGGCGGACCAGCCTGACCAGGTGTTCGGACTCCACTTCGGACAGGCCGGCGGCCGGTTCGTCCAGCAGCAGCAGCTCCGGATCGCTCGCCAGAGCGCGGGCAACCTCGGCCAGACGCTGTATGCCGTAGGGCAATTCGCTCATGATGGCGTCCGAATGCCCGGCCAACCCGGCCGCCTGCATCAAGGCTTCGACCTGGCGCAGCAGGGCGCCTTCCTCGCGCCTCGCACCAGGCGTATTGAACGCTGCGGCAAGGGCGCCGTGCCGATAGCGGCGATGGGCACCCATCAAGATGTTCTCGCGCACGGTGAAGCTGGGCACGTTGCGCGGATCCTGGAAGGTTCGGGTGATGCCAGCCTGCGCCACCCTGTGGGAGGGCCAGCCGGCGATGTCCTGGCCTTTGTACAGAATGCGCCCCGAAGTCGGCGCATAGATGCCGCTGATGACGTTGACCAGCGTGCTCTTGCCCGAGCCATTGGGGCCGACCAGCGCGGTGATGCTGCCGGCGCTGAGCTCGAGCGAGACTCCTGCCAGCGCGCGCAGGCCTGAAAACTCCATGACCACGCCTTCGACACGCACCAACGCTTGTCCTCCACCAATGCCAGCCGCGGGCTGCCGCCGCGACATTGGCGGCTCGGCCGTGCTGTCCGCTGCGGGGCGCAATTGGTCGAACTTGCTGTAGCGCGTCTGCGTGCGCAGCAAGCCGGCCAGGCCCTTGGGCAACAGGGAGAAGATGAACACCAGAATCAAGCCATAGACGATGTACTGGTAGTCATTGAAAGCCTGCAGCTTCTGCGGCAGGTAGGTGAACAGCACCGCGCCGTATACCTGTCCCGCGAGCGAACCCAGGCCGCCCACGATGGACATCACCAGGATCTCGATGGAGCGCATCAGGCCGAAGCTCTCCGGCGTCAGATAGCCGATCATGTGCGCATAGAAGCCCCCTGCCAGGCCCGCGAGCCCGCCGCTGATGGCATAGGCGGCACGTTTGACGGCGGCCTGGGAGATGCCGAGTGAACCGGCGGCGATTTCGCTGACGTGCACGGCGTAGAACGCCCTGCCGAAATGGCTTTTGACGAAGTTGCGCAACATCAGCATGACAACCAGCAACACCACCAGCAGGATGCGGAAGTACGCAACGGTGTCGATGCTCCAACCGAAGATCTGCAAGGTTCCTATCTGCGACGACGGAATGCCGCGCATGCCCATCACCCCTCCCGTCACGCCGCGCAACTCGCGCGCCAGTTCATAGACGATCAGGCCGAAGCCCAGCGACATCATCGCCAGATAGAACTCGCGCACTCGGCCCGCAGGGCCCGCCAGCAGCAAGCCGACCGCCGCCGCGCCAAAGGTGGCCAGTACCAGCGCCACGGGGAACGGCACCCCCCAGGATTTCATCGCGATGGCGCTGGCATAGGCGCCAATGGCGAAGAATCCGGCGTGGCCCAGCGAAATCTGCCCGCTGATGCCGGTCAGCAGATTGATGCCCTGCGCAAGCAGGATATTGATGATGACGAAGCTCCACATCTGGACCGTGCCGGTGGCGACATGGCCGGCGCCTACCGCCAGCGCCACGGCCAACGCACCAAGCGTCCAGGAGTTCGACAGGATTTTTCCTAGCTGTTTCATCGTCCTCACACCTTCACCGTTTCGCGCTTGCCGAACAGGCCCTGCGGCCGGATCGTCAACACGCCTATCAAGAGCACGAAGGCCACGACCTCGGCCGCGGCGGGCGAGACATAGCCGCCTACCAGCTTTTCCAGGATGCCCAGGATCAACCCGCCCACCAGCGAGCCGAACGCGCTGCCCATGCCGCCCATGACGGCCGCAACGAACGCCAGGATCAACAGATGCAGGCCGAAGTTCGGATCCACCGTGCCCGATACCTGCGACACCAGGATGCCGGCGATGCCCGCCAGCACGCCGCTCACGAGGAAGGAGAAGACGACCACGCGGTAGACCGGTATGCCCATCAGCGACGCCAGGTCGCGGTCATGGGCAACCGCGCGCACGCCGTAGCCCCAGATGGAATGGCGCAGGAACAGTTCCATCAGGCCGACGATCATCACACTGATGACGAAAACGGCGATGTACTGGAGAGAGATATAGGCGCCCATGAACTCCACCGTGTCGGTGCTACGGAAGAGCACGTCCGGAAACGCCACGGCCTGGGTGCCGAACAGCCAGCTCGCCACTCCCTGCAGGAATATGCCTATCCCAAGCGTGGATACCACCCATCCCATGCTGCCGGCGACGCGCCGCGTAGGCCGCACGCCGACGACCTCGACCACCCACAGGATGAAGGCCGTTGCCAGCAACGACACGCCCACGGCCAGGAACACGTTGACGCCGGCGCCGACCATGACGGCCGTCAGCATCGCGCCGGCCATCAGCACCGAACCCTGTCCGAAATTGAGCACGCGCGTGGTCCAGAACGTCAGGTTCAGGCCCAGACCGATCAGCGCATAGGCAGCGCCGACGCTCAGTCCCGACACGATCATTTGGATAAAGAAATCCATATCACCCTCATCCATGCAGGCGGGCGACCGTCCGGCGTCACCGCGCCGGACAGTCGCCGCGCCGATTACTGGGCGACCGGCTGCAGCCGGACCTTGTCGTCCTTCTTGACGTACTCGAACACCTTGACGCCGTCCGTCTCGATGCCGTGATGGCGTTCCTTCGAGAAGTTGTAGGTGGTGTTGACGCCCTGGAAGTCCTTGATCGATTCGATGGCCGCGATGATGGCCTTGGGGTCGGTCGAGTTGGCCATCCTGATGCCTTCGAACAGCACGTTCGCCGCGTCGTAGCCGTTGGACACCGAGATCGCCATGAACAGCTGCGGATTCTCGGGATCGTTGCCCCACCAGCGGTCGGCGCCGTACTTCGCCTTATAGGCCTTGGCGAACTCCGCCGCTGCCGGACGCATGGGATTTCCAAACGCGCCGATCATCGTGCCCAAGGTGCCCAGCGTCAGTTCACCCGCGCCTTCCTGGTAGGGTTGTCCCAAGGCGCCATTGGATGCCACCAGCGGCACGTTCACGTTCAGCCTGGCCATGGTCCGGCGCAGCACGGCCAGGTCCTTGCCCAGGCCGATGGCGGCGATCGCGTCGACGTTGGCGCGCTTCAGGCGCGCAACCTGCGCGGTCATGTCCTGAGCGCCCTGGTTGTAGGAATCGGTCGCGACAGGCTTGGCGCCACCGTTCTTGCCTATGGCGGCGGACAGGTAGTCGACGCCCGTCACGCCGTAGGCGGTGCTTTCATGCACGATGCCGATGCGCTTGAAGCGCTTGGCCAGGTATTCGCCCATCGCCACGGCCTCGATGTCGTTCTGCAGCGCGAACGAGAACACGTTGGGCCGCGGCTTCTCCCCGGTCTTCTCGCCCGCGTAGGTCACGACAGGCGTCTGCGCGATCGGATTCATGTAGGGCCGGCCGTCGGCCTGGGCCATGTCGATCACGGCTAGCGTCGGACCGCTACCCGCCGGGCCGATGATGCCGACGATCTCCTTGTTGTCCAGGATGGCGCGCATGTTCTGCACCGCGCGGTCCGGATTCAACTGATCGTCCAGCAGCATCGCGATCTCGATTTTCTTGCCGTTGATGCCGCCCTTGGCGTTCCATTGCTCGACCGCAAGCTCGACGGCGCGGCGGTTGCCCTCGCCGAATTCGCTATAGGGGCCGGTCAGGGCCGACGTCATGCCGATCTTGACCGTATCGGCCGCCAACGCGGTTCCCGAAACCAATGCCGCCACTGCGACCGCCAGCCAAGCAGGCGTGGATTTCCTGTACCAGGACATGTTGTCTCCTCCTAGGTTCTTGCACGTTGTAGTGACGCGCTCCGAGGTCGCGGAGCGCCATCCGCCGGCCTCTCAGCGGGCCGTCTGGATCTCTTTGAAAGCGGCGAGGACATCGTCCAGGTCCGCATCCGGCAGCGCAGCCGCGAATCGTTCGATATGGTCATAGGCGCGCTGCGCCACGTCGGTTTCCTCGCCAATGCCGCGGATCAGCGCCGACACCCGCGTCCGGTCATAGCTGTATTCCGTGTGATCCGTGTCCATCCGCACCGCCAGCGGTTCGCCCCCGCCCTCCAGCTCCGCCTCGATACGGCAGGCCAGCAGGCCGAGTGAGTCATCGGCGTGCAGCCGGATCCGCGGGATCAGGCCCGCGACGGCCGCATCATCGAATTCAGCCATGCGCGCAATGGTCGGGGTCCCATGCAGCAAGGTCGTGGCGACGCAGAACTGCGTGCTCATCAGCGTTCCCGAAATGCTTCGGAACGGCCCCTCCTGGTCCATGCCCGCATAGCCCACGACGGTGGGGTTCAGATACACGCGCAAGACCTTGAGCGCGCCTGCGCGCGCACCCAGCAGGTCGCGCAGCCGCAGGCAGGCGCGCACCGGCGTCTGGTTGAGCGCGCAGACGGGGTATGGTTTGAAAGTCACCTTGAGCAGTGACCAGTCCTTGCCCAAGCGGCCGGCAATGGCGTCGACGTCGCACTCCGTCCTGACGAAGGCCCGGGCGAAGCCGGACGCCCCCTCGAAGGCTCCGTCCGCGGATACGGAACCATGGGCCGCCAGCGCCGCCGCGGCCAGCCCGTTGCGCCCGGCCATTCCGACCTGATAGCGCCATTCATCGGTGCCGTCGCCGAAGGACTGCAGGATGCCACCCGTGAACGAGGCCGCGTTGGACAGGGCGGCGGCGGTCCGATCCACGGACAGCCGCCACAGCCGGGCAACCGCGGCCGCGGCGGCGATCGTGCCGTACAGCGGCGAAGCGCGCAGGCCCACCGCAGTCGTCCGGGCCGAATAGGCCGACTCCAGCGCGCCGCCGACCTCGTAGCCCGCCACCAGCGCCGGCAAGAAGTCCTCCATGGCGCCCTCGCCCTGCTCCACCAACGCGGTCAGGATCGGCAGCAGGATGGCGCCGAAATGCGCCACACCGCAGGTGTCTTCCTGGGCCCGCCCGTGGAACAGCGCGGCATTGGCCAGCGCCGCTCCGGCGACGGTGCTGCGGCTGCCGCTGCCCAGCAGCGT
>NZ_DATCUY010000122.1:0-6573 GCF_036567245.1 Achromobacter sp.
AAAGCGCACCGTGGCCTCCAGCGCGTCGCCGCGGCCGGGGCGCACCGTCACCGTGCCCTGGCGGCCGTCGAGCAGGACGGTGCGCGCGTAACTGTCGTCCGTGACCTGCTCGATGCCGGGGATCGCGCGCAGCCGCAGAAATCCCAACATCGCGTCCCAGTCGTAGGGCGGACGGTAGCGCAGCAGCAGCTTGATCTCGCCCTCTTGCGCCGCCGACACCTCGGGCTTGCCGGAGCGCCGCAGGTCGCCAGGGGCGCGCGCGAACAGGTCGTGGAAGATCTCATTGAAGCGGCGGATGCTGCCAAAGCCCGAGGCGAAGGCGATCTCCGCCATCGGCAGCTGGGTTTCGTGGATCAGCTGCTTGGCCAGCAACACGCGCCGCGTTTGGGCCACGGCCACGGGCGAGGCGCCCAGGTGCTGGCGGAACTGGCGCCGCAGCTGGCGTTCGCCCACGCCCAGACGCTGCGCCAGCACGTCCACGCCGTCCTCGTCCAATGCGCCCAGCTCGATCAGTTGCAGCGCGCGGGCCACGCTGTCGGGCAGTTCATGTCCAGGTCCTAGTTCAGGAGCGGTTTCCGGGCGGCAGCGCAGGCAGGGGTGGTAGCCGGCCTCCTGCGCCGCCGCCGCGGTGGCGTAGAACGCCACGTTCTTCGACAGCGGCGTGCGCGCCGGACAGACCGGGCGGCAATAGATGCGCGTGGTCTTCACGGCGGTGAAAAAGCGGCCGTCGTAACGGGCGTCGCGCACTTGGATGGCGCTATAGCAGGCGTCGTGGTTCAGGTCCATGGGATGATGCTAACGCTGCGGCAGGTGTCGGATCTAGCGGTTTTCGGACAGTGTTGTGGATGCGGCATTCCTGTCCGAAAACCGCCAGCGCAAGGCCCGCGCCACAGCCTATAGTGATTTCGTCGATCACCGCCGCAGGAGCCAGTCCCATGTCCGCCCGAACCCAGGCTTTCTTTCTTGAACGCGTTCCGACCCCCATCGGCCTGATGCTGGTCCTGAGCGACGAGCAACAGCGCTTGCGCGCGGTGGACTGGGAAGACTACGAATCGCGCATGCACCTGCTGCTGCGCAGGCAGTACCGCAACCAGGACGTGGACCTACGCGATGCCGCCCGCGCCTCGCCCGCGCGGCGCGCGCTGCGGGACTATTTCGACGGCGACGTGCGCGCCATCGACTCGCTGGACGTGGCTACCGGCGGCACCGATTTCCAGCGCGTCGTGTGGCAGGCGCTGCGAGGCATATCGGGCGGCCAGTCGATCAGCTATGGCGCGCTGGCAAACCGCATTGCGCGTCCCGCGGCCGTGCGCGCGGTGGGCACGGCCAATGGGGCGAACCCCATAGGCATCGTCGTGCCTTGCCACCGCGTCGTGGGCGCGGACGCCTCGCTGACCGGCTATGGCGGCGGTCTGCACCGCAAGCGCTGGCTGCTGGATCACGAGCAGAGATGGCTTGAAAACTCTTGTGACAGGGCTGAATGACTTTGTAGCGTGTTAAGCATCTGAAGGGCATATCATCCGTCCCCTTCAGAGCAACCCGCAACAGGAAACAAAGATGTTTATGCCGCGCCCCTTGCGCATGTCCGCCGTTCTGGCCGTCACGCTGGCGCTCGCCGCGTGTGGCGACGATAGCGCCAAGAAGGAAGCGAAAGCGTCCGAGCCGACCACCGCCCAGGCCGAGATCATCAAGTACAACCAGTACGTTGATACCGCCAATGGCCTCTCCACGACTTTCGAAGAGGCACTGGACCGCTACCAGACGCGTGTCGTCCCGGCGCTGAAGGACGGCAAGCCGCTCAAGGATTTCTCCATCAGCAACGACTCCAGCATCCTGCGCACCAAGGAAAAACTCGACGGCGCACTGGCGATGAAAACGCCGATTGCCGAGATCGACGCGCCTGCCAAGGAATTCTCGGACGCGCTGGGCAAGCTGGCGCCGTTGAGCAACGAATTGCAGAATTACGCGGCCGCCAAGACTTTCCTGTCGGACAACGGCGCGCTGGCGCGCGAGAAGAGCCCGGCCTACGTCGCGGCGCTGACCGAAGTGGTGAAGGCCGAAAACGGCTTCTATCGCGGCATTTCCATCAGGGACACGGCCAATACCAAGGCAGCGTTCGAGAAGGCTGAGAAGGACACGGTCGCCTACTACCGCGCCGGCCTGGTCTATTACGGCAAGGCCACGATGGACAAGGCGTCGGGCGTGTTCGACGGCACGGGCCTGGGCGCCGACCAGGAAGCGTTCAAGCAGGAGTTGGACAAGATGAACGAGATGGCGCTGGGCTTTGACAAGAAGACCCGCGAGGCCGATCCCAAGGGCTGCTCCAGCATGATGATGAACGTCAACAGCTTCCTGGCTTCCGGTCGCAAGATTCTTGAAAACACCAGCAACGGGCGCTACAAGGAAGAAGCGGCGCGCACGGGCGCATTCAAGATGATCCGCACCACCATCGAGATGGACGCCGGCGGCCTGCGCCAGAACTTCAATAACATGATCTCCACCTTGAACGTCGGCCGCTGCTGACGGCAGCGTTCGCCAGCGGCCGCGACATGGCCGCGGCCCGGAACAGCGCCCCATGCGGGCGCTGTTTTATTTGCGCGTTCAAATTGGCGCCTGCGCATTCCACCTTCAACTCCAGGTTAAAGATGTTTTGAATTCCACGGCGCCCGCCGTCCGCAGGCGTCAGTACAGTGCCGACAGCATCTCACCAGCAAGGAGCCCAGTCGGCCCATGAAGACCTATCGCATTGCAACCATCCCCGGCGACGGCATCGGCAAGGAAGTGATTCCCGCCGGACAGCGCATCATGCAGGAACTGGCCCGGGACGGCGGCCTGAGCTTCGAATTCGAGGACTTTGACTGGGGCGGCGACTATTACCGCAAGCATGGCGTAATGATGCCGGCCGACGGCCTGGACGCGCTGCGCGGCAAGGACGCCATTCTGTTCGGTTCGGCGGGCGATCCGCACATTCCCGACCACATCACCCTGTGGGGTCTGCGGCTGAAGATCTGCCAGGGCTTCGACCAATACGCCAACGTGCGCCCGACGCGCATCCTGCCGGGCATCGACGCGCCGCTCAAGCGCTGCGCGCCGGGCCAGCTGGACTGGGTCATCGTGCGCGAGAACTCCGAAGGCGAATACTCCGGCGTGGGCGGCCGGGTGCATCAGGGCCATCCGCTGGAAGCCGCGACCGACGTGTCCATCATGACCCGCGCAGGGGTCGAGCGCATCCTGCGTTTCGCCTTCAAGCTGGCCCAATCCCGTCCGCGCAAGCTGCTGACGGTGGTGACCAAGTCCAACGCGCAGCGCCACGCCATGGTGATGTGGGACGAGATCGCCGCGGAGGTCAGCCGCGAGTTCCCGGACGTGACCTGGGACAAGGAACTGGTCGACGCCGCCACCGCCCGCATGGTGAACCGTCCGGCCACGCTGGACACCATCGTTGCCACCAACCTGCACGCCGACATCCTCAGCGACCTGGCGGCGGCGCTGGCCGGCAGCCTCGGCATCGCGCCCACTGGCAACATCGATCCCGAACGCCGCTATCCGTCCATGTTCGAACCCATTCACGGCTCGGCCTTCGACATCATGGGCAAGGGGCTGGCCAATCCGGTCGGCACGTTCTGGTCGGTGGTCATGCTGCTGGAACACCTGGGCGAAACGCAGGCCGCCTCGCGGCTGATGCAGGCGATCGAAAGCGTGACCGCCGATCCGTCGCTGCATACGGGCGACCTGGGCGGAACCGCCACCACGGAGCAGGTCACGGCGGCGGTCTGCGCCAAGCTGGCGGCTGCGGCGAGAGCCCGGGCCGCATAGAAGAAACAGGCACCAAGCAGGCCTGAAGTTGATCCGAAGCAGGCCCGAAGCAGGACCGGGGCGCGAGACCCCAGGCCTGCTCCGGGCTCCACGAAAAGAAGCGAATTCCATTCGTACCGAGGAGACAAGCATGCACAAGAGAACGATACCCGCGCGCGTCCTGGCGCTGGCCTACCTGGCTGGCCTGTCCTGGGCCGGCGGTGCGCCGGCGCAGGGCTATCCGGTCCGGCCCGTGAACCTGATCGTGCCGTTTCCGGCCGGCGGCACCACCGATGTGCTGGCGCGGGCGCTGGGCCAGGAGCTGGCCAAGACCCTGGGCCAGCCTGTGGTGGTGGAGAACAAGCCGGGCGCGGGCTCGACCCTGGGCGCGGACTACGTGGCCAAGGCTGCTCCTGACGGCTACACGCTGCTGATGGGCGCCGTGCACCACACCATTGCCACCAGCGTCTACAAGAGCCTGCATTACGACTTCCAGAAGGACTTCGCGCCGGTCACCACGGTGGCCTTAGTGCCCAACGTGCTGGTGGTCAATCCCAAGCTGCCGGCGCAGAACGTGCAGGCGCTGCTGAAGCTGGCGCAAGGCCAGCCGGGCAAACTGACCTATGGCTCCAACGGCATGGGTACGGGACAGCACCTGATCGGCGCGCAGTTCGAAAAGGAAGGCCACGTGCAGCTGCTGCACGTCCCCTACAAGGGCAGCGGCCCCTTGACCACCGACCTGCTGGGCGGCCAGATCGATATGTCCTTCGATACCGTGACGCCGGTGCTTGCGCACATCCAGAGCGGCAAGCTGCGCGCGCTGGCCGTCACCACCAATCAACGTTCGGCCGCGCTGCCCGACGTGCCCACCATGGAGGAGGCCGGCCTCAAGCCCTTCAACATGGGGACCTGGTTTGGCGTGCTGGCGCCGGCGGCCACGCCCGCGGACGTGGTAGGGCGCTTGAACGCCGAGATGGTCAAGATCATCCGTTCGCCCGACTTCTCGCGGCGGATGGCGGAGATCGGCGCGGTGCCGATCGGCGACACGCCCGCCGAGATGAAGGCGCGCATCGGTGCGGACACCGAGAACTACGCCAAGCTGGTCAAGGACGCCAAGGTGGCGATCAACTGAGCTGCGCGAGTCCGCGCCGTCAGGCGCGGATCCAGCCGCGCGCGATCGGCAGCGCCAACACCTTGCGGTACAGGCTTTGCGCCACGCCCGTGAGGGGCTCGCCGCAGCGACGCCATGCCATCGCGGTGAGTCCGGCGGCGACTGGCGCCAGCAAGAGCCCGCCCACGATGTCCAGCGGGAAGTGCACGCCCAGGTACACGCGCGACGCGCCGACCAGGACGGCCGCGGCCAGCGCCAGCCAGCCCCATCCGGCCCAGCGTCGATCGTTGATCAGCGTGAACGCCAGCGTAGCGATGATGATGGTGTGGTTGCTGGGGAACGAAGACGTCGCCTTGTGCGGAAAGAACGCATGTCCCAGGCCCATGACGAAGGGCCGGGCATGCGGCCACAGCGCGCCGCACAGATAGCTGGCGAACAGCGCCACGGCGATGCCGGCCAGCGCCTTCAGCGCCAGATCGCGTTGCGGCCGGCCGCCCCACAGCCACAGGGCGGCCAGGACGACTGGCACCAGCAGGATCAGCCGGTTGGCCGCCAGCATGGCGGCGTGGATCCGCCAGACCGGGGTGGCCGGATCCGCGTTGATCAAAAGAAAAAGGGACTG
This sequence comes from Achromobacter sp., assembly GCF_036567245.1. Classification (GTDB taxonomy): domain Bacteria; phylum Pseudomonadota; class Gammaproteobacteria; order Burkholderiales; family Burkholderiaceae_B; genus Achromobacter. Next base: position 5,529 of record NZ_DATCUY010000122.1, read on the forward strand.
GTTGAGGCCTTCAAGAGAATTCATGACTTGTCATTGCGGCGTAATGAAGCGATTGCCGCGATGGTAATGACCCCAGCCGTCAGTCCGCTTACAAAAGCCGTCGGACGGCGTCCTTTTACTTCTGGATGCGTTTGCCCTGCGCGTCGATCACGGCTTCGCCGTCTTCCTTGGTGAACGCGCCTTGCTGCGGAGCCGGCAGGAGATCCAGCACCAGTTCAGAGGGACGGCACAGGCGCGCGCCCAGCGGCGTCGAGACAAAGGGACGGTTCAGCAGGATGGGATGCTGCTCGATAGCGTCCAGCAGCGCGTCGTCAGAGAGGGATGTGTCGTCCAGGCCCAGTTCCTGATACGGCGTGCCTTTCTCGCGCAGGGCTTCGCGCACGTTGACGCCGGCCTTCTTGAACAGCGCCTTCAGTGCGGCGCGCGAGGGCGGCGTTTCCAGGTACAGAACGACTTCGGGTTCGATGCCGGCGTTGCGGATCATGGCCAGGGTGTTGCGCGAAGTGCCGCACTTGGGGTTGTGGTAGATGGTTACGTCGGACATGGAAGCTCCTCTTTCCGGTAGATCGTCATGCGTCATGCAAGGCTGTGAGCATAGTGCATCCGCGGCGGCGCTTCAGGCCCGCAATTTCTTGCCCAGCCGCCGCCAGCCTATCACCGCGCCGGTCAGGCTGAGCGCCGCGCCGCCCAGGCTCAGGAACACCAGCAGGGCGTCCCACAGCGGGCGTCGCGACAAGAGACCGGTCCAGTCCCAGCTATGCAGGAAGGCAAACAGCCAGCGGCTGGTGCGCGAACCGCTGTCCTGCCGGCTGACGATCTGTCCCGTGCGCGGATCGAGATAGACCCAGGTCGCCTGGGGATCGTCATAGGCCAGTCGCCACACAGGCAAGGGCTTTTCGACATGGCCCAGCATCGCGTGCTCGTCGCGGGCGTAGTAATAGAAGTCGTAGGCGTCCAGCGTTTCGGCGCTGGCGAGCTGGGCTCCGGGAACCAGCCGGGCGGCGGCGGCGCGCAGGGCCGCCGGGTCGAACGCATGGGGCTGCGC
>NZ_DATCUY010000123.1:0-4740 GCF_036567245.1 Achromobacter sp.
CTGCCGGAACTGCTCGGCGTGGAACAGGGCGCGGCGGGCTTCGTCCAGCGCCGCCAGGCCGGCTTCGGTGAGCTTCACGCCCTGGCGGCCGCGCTGGAACAGCGGCACGCCCACCATTTCTTCGAGCTTGCGTATCGATACCGATAGCGGCGGTTGCGACATGTGCAGCTTTTCGGCCGCGCGGTGGAAGTTCAGCGTTTCGGCCAGGACCAGGAACTGCTGCAGATGACGGAAATCCATGAGGGCGCTCCGAATGGCGGTTGGCATAGATGATATGACTTCCATATCGATTCCGGCATTGGTGCTATCCCTTCGATATCAGGAAATGGCGCCTTGCGCACCGCGCGCAAGCCTTGGAGGTAAGGCGGCGCCCGGGCGGCGGCGGTATGATGGAACGCATTACAAGGAGGAAACACCATGAATGAAGTCATCGTCGCTTCTGCCGTCCGCACCGCCATCGGCGATTTCGGGGGCGCGCTGAAAGACGTGCCGCCCTGCGACCTGGGCGCTACCGTCATCAAGGCCGCGCTGGAACGCGCCGCCGTCAAGGGCGACGAGGTCGGCCACGTCGCCGTGGGCCACGTCATCAATACCGAACCCCGCGACATGTACCTGTCGCGCGTGGCGGCCATGAACGCCGGCATCGCCAAGGAAACCCCCGCCTTCAACGTCAACCGCCTTTGCGGTTCGGGCCTGCAGGCCATCATCTCGGCCGCGCAGACCATCATGCTGGGCGACGCTGAGATCGCGGTCGGCGCGGGTGCCGAAAGCATGAGCCGCGCGCCGTACATCGCGCCGGCGCAGCGCTGGGGCGCGCGCATGGGCGACAGCGTCATGCTGGACATGATGACTGGCGCCCTGTCGGATCCGTTCGGCCGCATGCACATGGGCGTGACCGCCGAGAACGTGGCGGCCAAGTTCGGCATCAGCCGCCAGGACCAGGACGCCGTGGCCGCGGAATCGCATCGCCGCGCCGCGGCCGCCATCGACGCGGGCTACTTCCGCGACCAGATCGTGCCGGTGGTGATGAAGTCGCGCAAGGGCGAAGTGGTGTTCGACACCGACGAGCACGTGCGCCGCGATGTCACGGCCGACAACCTGTCGACGCTCAAGCCGGTGTTCCAGAAGGAAAACGGCACGGTCACGGCGGGCAACGCCTCGGGCCTGAACGACGGCGCGGGCGCCGTGGTGCTGATGAACGCCTCGGTTGCGGCCAAGCGCGGCATCAAGCCGCTGGCGCGCCTGGTGGCCTATGCGCACGCGGGCGTGGACCCCAACATCATGGGCATCGGTCCGGTGCCGGCCACGCAGGCCGCGCTAAAGCGCGCCGGCCTGACGGTGGACCAGCTGGATGTGATCGAAGCCAACGAAGCGTTCGCGGCGCAGGCCTGCGCGGTGTCGCGCGAGTTGAAGCTGGATCCGGCCAAGGTGAACCCGAACGGCAGCGGCATCGGCCTGGGCCACCCCATCGGCGCCACTGGCGCCATCATCACCGTCAAGGCGCTGCACGAACTGCAGCGCGTGGGCGGACGCTATGCGCTGGTGACCATGTGCATCGGCGGCGGCCAGGGCATTGCGGCCATCTTCGAACGGATCTGACGCAGCAAAGGGCCCCACGCTGCGCGAGCGATGCTCGCGCAGCGTGGGGCCCTTTATTTTTCCAGGTAATCCTCGGCCCACGCCTGGCATTCGGCGCGCAGCAGCGCGCCCATCTGCGCCCGCCGGGGCGCGTCCAGCCGGCTGCTGATCGCGCCGAAGCTGAAAGCCACCCAGGTCAATTCCGACACCCGGAACGCCACGCCCACGCCCGAAACCCCGGGCGTGATGGTGTCCACGATTTCCGAATGGCCCGCAGCGCGCGCCTGCCTTACCGATTTCATCAAGGCGGCGCTGGATGCGCCGATTTGCGCGTAGGTAGCGGAATGCCGCGCATACAGCGCGGCGATTTCCTCGTCGGGCAGGCTGGCCATCAACGCCAGTCCGCCCGCGCCCACGCCCAGGAGGCGCCGCTCGCCCTGGTCGATGGTGAACACCTTCACGGGGAATGAGCCGGCCTCGCGCAGCAGGCACAGGGCGTAGTCGCCCTGGCGTATCACCAGGAACACTGTGTCGCCCGACAGGCGCGCCAGCTTCTGCGCGAACGGGCGCAGCGCGTCCAGCAAGGGCGTGCGCCGCAACGCGGCGAATCCCAATTGCATGGAATCCACGCCCAGGCGGTAACGCCGGGTCTGGGCGTCGCGTTCGGCGAACTGTTCTTCCAGCAGGCAACTGAGCAACCGGTGCGCGGTGGAGCGCTCCAGTCCGGCCTCGGCCATGACGCCCTGCAGGTCTATGCCGTCTTCCTGGTGCTGCGCCAGCACACGCAGCAGGCCCAGGGCGCGCCGCATGCTCTGGGTACCGCCTGTGGAACCACTGTTGTTCATAATGTGGGAAATATTGATTGAATATTTTGTATTCTAGGATTCCAGGTGCGTTAATTCAATCCAGTCGACCGCGCCGCCTTTCAAGGCGCGGCAGAACAAGGACGAGGAGATCATGGAATACGCCACCCTGGCCGTCGAGCGGCACGACTCGGTATGCCGCATCAGCCTGGCGCGTGAATCCGCGCGCAATGCCCAAAGCCAGCAGATGCTGGATGAACTGGACGACGCGCTGACGCGAGCCGAACAGGACGACTCGGTGCGGGTCGTGGTGCTGGCCGGCCGCGGCGCGCACTTTTCCGCGGGCCACGACCTGAAGGAAGCCCAGGCCAAGCGCGCCGATTTCACGGTGGAAGAGCGCTGGGAGTACGAGTCGCGTCGTTACTACGGCTACTGCATGCGCATCTGGGATTTTCCCAAGCCGACGGTGGCCCAGGTGCAGGGCGCCTGCGTGGCGGGCGGCTTCATGATCGCCAATATGTGCGACTTGGTAGTGTGTTCGGAAACCGCGTACTTTTCCGATCCGGTGGGCCACACGCTGGCGGCGGCCGCTACCGAGGTGCTGATTCATCCGTGGGTCATGGGCCTGCGCAAGGCCAAGGAAATGCTCTACACCGGCGAAAAGGTGGACGCGCAGGAAGCGCTGCGCATCGGCATGGTGAACCGCGTGGTGCCCGAAGCCGAGCTGGACGCCGCGACCTTGGCGCTGGCGCAGCGCATCGCGCAGGCGCCGCCCTTCGGACTGCGTCTCATCAAGCGCTCGCTGAACCGGACCGCCGATGCGCAGGGTTTCCGCACGGCCTTGTCGGCGCATTTCGACACGCACCAGCTGTCGCATCTGAGCGAAGAGTTCCAAGCGGTCCGTGAACGCGGACTAGCCCAGGCCATCATGCGCAACAAGAAGGGCGAGGCCGCATGACCCCGTCTCTGGACCCCTTGCTCAATCCGCGTTCCATCGCAATGATCGGCGCTAGCGCCAACGCCGGGCGCATCGGCGGCATGCCGCTGGAGCTGCTGACGCGCTTCGGCTACGCGGGCGGCATCTATCCCGTCAATCCCAAGTACCAGGAAGTGTTCGGTCGCCGCTGCTGGCCGGATATCGAGTCCGTGCCCGAGCCCGTGGACCTGGCAGTGCTGGCCATCGCGGCCGCGGACGTGACGCCCATGCTGCGCCGCTGCTACGCAAAGGGTGTGCGCGCCGCCATCGTCTACGCCGCGGGTTTTGCCGAAGCGGGCGGCGAGGGCGCGCGCCTGCAGGACGAGTTGGAAGCCTTCGTGGCCGAAAGCGGCATGGCCGTGGCTGGCCCCAACTGCATGGGCTTCGCCAACCTGAATACGCAGGCCTACACGGCCTTCGCCTCGGTCTTCAAGACGGCGCCGGCGCAGACAGGGCCGGGCAAGGTCAGCCTGCTGACGCAGAGCGGCAACGTCTGCGCGGCGGTGTACGCGATCGCGCGCCGGCTGGATCTGCCGTTCTCGCACTTCATCAATACCGGCAACGAAGCCTGCCTGGATTTCTCCCAGTACCTGGAATACCTGGCGGCGGATCCGCAGACGGAAATCGTGCTGGGCTATATCGAGCAACTGCGCGACGGCGAGCGCTTCATACGCGCCTGCCGCGAGCTGGAACGCCAGGGCAAGCTGCTGATCGCGCTGAAGGCCGGCACCACGGACAAGGGCGCGCAGGCGGTGCAATCGCATACCTCGGCGCTGGCCGGGGACCGGCGCGTGTACGGCGCGGCTTTCCGCCAGTTGAATGTGATCGAGGCCAACGATTTCGCGCAGATGGCGCACCTGGCCAGCTTGGCCACGTTGCGGCACCGCACGGCGGGCAAGCGCGTCGCGGTGCTGACCATGTCGGGCGCGCTGGGCGCCATCCTGGCGGACAAGTTCATCGGCGCCGGGCTGGACCTGCCCGATTTGCCGGCTGAGCTGCAAGCGGTGCTGCGCGGCGGCATTCCTGATTACGGCATGGTCGGGAATCCGGTGGACGTCACGGGCAACGTGGTCAACGATCCGGCCTTCGTGCACACCGTGCTGGAGGCGTTGGCGACGACCGATGCGATCGATGCGGTGGTCGTGTACGCGCCGGGCTACATGCTGGACCGCATGGCCGACGCGCTGGCCGATGTGTCGCGCCGGCACCGACGGCTGTTCGTCGCCATCGATACCGGCCTGGCCCAGAGCCGCGCCGCCTTGCGCGATGCCGAGGTGGCCGTATTCGAGGACCTGGGCCTGGCGGTTGCTGCGCTGGCGCCCTATCTGCTGTGGTGCGAGGCGCGCGGCGCCAAGCGCATCGCGGCGCAGCCGCGGCTGGCAG
>NZ_DATCUY010000124.1:0-2458 GCF_036567245.1 Achromobacter sp.
GCCGCCCCGCGCAAGCGCCGCCGTCCGCGCCGTTCACCGTCGCGCGGCACGCCCAGCGCCGACTGAGCCATGTCCACAACCGCCCTCGTCCGCGCCTATGTCGGCCTGGGCGCCAACCTGGGCGACGGCGCAGCGACCCTGCGCCGTGTCCTGGCCGAACTACGGGAAACCGACGGCATCGTGGCGGTGACGGCATCGCCGTTCTATCGCACCGCGCCGGTGGAAGCCACGGGACCGGATTTCACCAATGCGGTGGCGGCGCTGGACACGCGCCTGACCCCGCTGGCCTTGCTGGACGTGTTGCAGGCGCTGGAAAACCTGCATGGCCGCGAACGCCCCTACAAGAACGCGCCGCGCACGCTGGACCTGGACCTGCTGCTGTATGGCGACACCGCGCTGAACCATGAGCGGCTGGTTCTGCCGCACCCCCGAATGCACCTGCGCGCCTTCGTGCTGATGCCCCTGCGCGATCTGGCTCCCGGGCTGTCGCTGCAAGGCAAGCCCATCAACGACTGGATCGACGCGATCCACGACCAGCCGATAGCACGCATCGCGCACTGAGCGCCCGCTACTCCTTGGGCGCGTAGGCCATCATCGCGCGCTCCACGTCCTCGACCCGCGGCAGACCCGCCTCATTGCCCAGATGCTGAATCTTATGGGACGAGGCCGCCCGCGCGAACGTGAAGTGCTCCACCCAGGGCAGCTCCGGACGGTTCAGATAGGACCAGACGTAGGCGCCGTGGAACACGTCCCCGGCCCCCGAGGTATCGACGATGCTGGCGGCCGGCACCTCCAGCGCGGGCAGGACAGCCACCGTTCCCGTCTCGTCGTACCAGAGCATGCCGCGCTCGCCCATGGTCACGGCGCCGATGCGGCAGCCGCGCGCCTTCAGCAGATCCAGCAGGCCCTGCGGCGTGAGCCCCAACTGTTCGCACATGCGCTCCGCGCAGACCGCCACGTCGATATGCCGCAGCAGTTCGTCGGTGTTCTCGCGCACACCCCCGCCATCCAGCGAGGTCAGCACACCCGCCTGCCGGAAAGCCCGCGCGTAATGCAGGGCCGCGTCGGGCTGATGGCCGTCCAGATGCAGGGCGCGGTAGGCACCGATGTCCAGCCGTGGAAAATCGTTCAGATAATCCACGTCGCGCGCACGCACGATGGCGCGCTTGCCGTGATTGGGCATGATGAAGGACAGGGAAGACCGGCTCACCTTGCGCGCATGCAGCGACACCCCGTGCGCCGCCGCCATGTCGGTGTACATATGGCCCAGCCAGTCCGATGCCAGCGAGCAGATCAGGTCCGGCGGCGTGCCCAGCCGCGCGCAGGCGAACGCGGCCGTTACGGCATTGCCGCCGAAGGACACGGCGTAGTCGCGCGCCACGCTTTTTTCATCGCCCGAGGGCCATTCGTCCGCCAACACGGTGACGTCGATATAAGTGTGTCCGATAAAGAGCGCTTCGCTCATAGACCTGCCGGAAATAAGTGATCGGAAGCGGCCTAGAAGCCGGTGGTTTCGCCCGCCTGCGCCAGCACCAGCCGCGCGCGCGCAATGACGGGCGCGTCGACCATCTTGCCGTCCAGCATGAAGGTGCCGGCCGAGGTGTCGCGGTGCGTGGCGATGACGCGGCGCGCCCATGCCAGTTCCTTAGCCGCGGGCACGAAGGCCGCGTGGATCACCGGCACCTGCGTAGGATGGATGCACAGCATGCCGCCGAACCCCATCTGCTGCGCGCGGGCCGCGGCATACGCCAGCCCGGCCTGATCCTCGACGCCAGGGAACACGCCGTCCAGGGCAGGCGCCAAGCCGGCGGCGCGGCTATGCAGCAATACCTGCACGCGCGCCTGGTCCAGCACCGTTTCCGCGCCCGGCGTATCGGGTGTCAATCCCAAGTCCAGACCGTAATCCAGGCTGCCGAACGCCAGGCGCTCCACGCCGGGCGTGGCGGCGACTTCAGCAACGTTGAGTATGCCCTGGGCGGTTTCCAGGATGGGAATCACGCGCAGCCCCGCCTGGACCACGTGGCGCACCTGCGCCAGGCTTTCGGCCTTGGGCAACAGCACGCCAGCTACCCCGGGCTTGCCGCGGCAGGCCTTGAGGTCGTCGTCGTGCCAGGAGGTGGAGGCATCGTTGATTCGCACCCACAGCCGCGCGCCGGGATTCGTCCCCAGGAAATCGCACAACGATTCCCGGGCGGACGCCTTGGCCAGATGCTCCACCGCGTCTTCCAGATCGACGATGACGGCGTCGGCGCCGGCCGCCAGCGCCTTGGGAATGCGCTCGGGGCGCGAAGCCGGTACAAATAGCGCGCTTCGGACAACGGGATGCGTCACACGACCTCCGATGCATGGAACTGCGCCACCTGATCGGGCGCGTATCCCAATGATGCTAGCACCGCATCGGTGTTTTGGCCCACCGCGGGCACCGCCGCCATGCGCGGCGCGAAGGCGTTGCTGCTGG
>NZ_DATCUY010000125.1:0-6239 GCF_036567245.1 Achromobacter sp.
GCACCGCCTCGATGCTGGCCACGGCCTGGGTCGCGACCTGCACGCCCGCCACCCGCTGGCCTTCGCGCCAGAGCCACTCGTCGCCCACCAGCACGATGTTGGCGCGTTGCGTGGCTTCGGGCCGGGCCAGCAGCCGGGCGATCAGTTCAGCGCCGATGCCGGCGGGATCGCCCAGGGTCAGGGCGATGACGGGTTTCTGCTGCGTGCTCATGTCTGGGTCATTCCACGGAAATGTTGTTCTTCTTGATGATGCCGGCGTAGCGCTGGTTCTCGGCTTTGTGGAACTGCGCGAACTGCTCCTGGCTCATCGGATTGATATCGGCGCCGATCGCCTGCAGGCGGGCCTGCGTGTCGGGCAGCGCCAGGATGCCGTTGACGGCGTCATGGATGCGCTTCTGGTTGGCCGCGGGCGTGGCGCTGGGCATGTAGATGCCGTACCAGGCGCTCATTTCCACGCCGGGCACGCCGGCTTCGGCCATGGTCGGCACGTCGGGCAACTGGGCGTTGCGCTTGGCGCTCAGCACGGCCAGCGCGCGCACCTTGCCGCTCTTGATGTGGGGAATCACGGAGGACGCGGTCTCGAACGCGATCTGCACCTGGCCGCCCATCAGGTCCACCAGTGCGGGGCCGCTGCCGCGGTAGGGAATGTGGATCATCTCCACGCCCGTCGCGTCCTTGAACAGCTCGGCGGCGATGTGCTGGGTGCTGCCCGAGCCGCTGCTGGCGAAGTTGTAGGTGCCGGGCTTGCTCTTGAGCAGCGCGATCAGCTCCTGCACCGACTTGGCCGGAACATCATTGTTGACCACCAGGATGTTGGGCACGGCGCCCACGAACACCACCGGCGTCAGATCGCGATCGTTGTCGTAGCCCAGCTTCAGCAGGTGCGGCGCGATGGCGTGGGCGGTGGATACCCCCATCACCATGGTGTGTCCGTCCGACGACTTGGCCGCCAGGTCGGCGGCCAGCGTATTGGATGCGCCGGGCTTGTTCTCCACCACCACGGTCTGCTTGAGCAGAGGGCCCAGCTTGTCGGCCACCGCGCGCGCCATGGCGTCGGTGCCGCCGCCCGGGGCCGATCCCACCAGCAGGCGCAGGGGCTTGTTGGGCCAGTCGGCGCTTTGCGCCTGGGCGGGCGCCAGGGCCGACAGGCACAGGGCGCCGGCCGCCATCGCGGCCAATAGCCGAGTCTTCATGGTTGTCTCCTTGGTTGGTGTTTTTTTGCCCTCGGACGGGCAATCTTTTGTAGGTCCATCTTAGAAAGAAGCTCCGTTTCCGTAAAATGAAACTTTTGCACTAACCGTTCACCTGAGGCGATCAATCATGGAACGCGCCATCCACGTCCCCGCCCTGCTGGCCCGGCTGCGCATGCGGCAGATCGTCCTGCTGCTGGCGATCGAAGAGCGCGGCACGCTGCGCGCGGCCGCCAGCCAACTCAACATGACCCAGTCCGCCGCCAGCAAGATGCTGCACGAACTGGAGCTGGCCATCGGCCAGCCGCTGTACGGAAGGATCGGCCGCGGCCTGGCGCTGACCGCGGCCGGCGAGTGCGTGATGGGATATTTCCGAGGCATGCGCGGGACGGTCTCGTCCCTGGCCCGCGAACTGGAGGAACTGCGCCTGGGCAGCGCGGGCAAGCTGTTCATCGGCAGCATCATGGCGGCCTCGCCCGGCCACCTGACCGACGCCCTGCTGCGCCTGAAGCAAACCTATCCGCTGCTGGCGGTGGAAATCTCCACCGGCACCAGCGATCTGCTGATCGGCCGCATGAACGAAGGCAGGCTGGACGTGGTGATCGGCCGCATGGTGACTCTGTCGGACAGTCAGTACATTTTTCGCCCGATCGGCGACGAAGCGCTGTCGGTCATCGCGGCGGTGGACCATCCGCTGGCCGGCCGCAAGCGCGTGGGCTTCGAGGCCATGCTGGCCTATCCCTGGGTCCTGCAGCCGCACGGCAGCCCGATGCGCGACGTGATCGAACAGGAGTTCCGTTCGCACAACGCCTCCACCCCCAAGGGACTGATCGAGTCGGCCTCCATCCTGACCACCACCAACCTGGCGATGAAATCAACGATGCTGGGCGTGATACCGGAATCGGTGGCGAGCCGCTATGCGGCGCATGGGCTGCTGGCGATACTGCCCTACCAGATCCGGCAGAGCCTCACGGCCTTTGGCAGCATCGTGCCCCGGGACCGGCCGCTGAGCGCGGCGGCGCGTGATTTCGTGGGCTTGCTGCATGGCGACGAACTGGCTTGAGGCCGCGCAAGGCAAGGGGGAAAACGGCCGGCGACACGGGGAAAAACAGGTGTGGCGCAGTACAATCGCGTGTTGCGCATCGCGCGTTTTTTACATCGAGGTCCACACGTGAGCGCATTGCCCGCCTGTCCCAAGTGCCAGTCCGAATACACCTATGAAGACGGCGCCCTCTACGTCTGCCCTGAATGCGCGCATGAATGGTCGCCGCAGGCCACCGCATCCTCCGACGAGGCTACCAAGGTCTATCGCGATTCGGCCGGCAACATGCTGCAGGACGGCGATACCGTCACCGTCATCAAGGACCTGAAGCTCAAGGGTTCGGGCGGCGTGATCAAGATGGGCACCAAGGTCAAGGGCATCCGCCTGGTCGACAGCGACCACGACATCGACTGCAAGATCGACGGCTTCGGGCCGATGAGCTTGAAGTCGGAATTCGTGAAGAAGGTATAGGCGGCCTCCCCGCAAGGCCCCCCGGGGCGCGGCGCCGTCTCGCCTCGCCTACAAATCCTCGTTTTCTTCCGGCTTGGGCATCAGGTACGCGGTCAGCGTGCTGGACAGTCCCGCCATCACCCACAGCACGAAGAAAGACACGGTGTAGAACCCCGTGCGTCCCGTCGGGACGTGGCCGAAGATCGCCACGTCCAGGGGATCGATCAGGGCGAAGATCAGCGCGCTCCCCGCCGCGGCGGCCATGAAGGACGGCCACAGGATCCACATCAATGATCGCAAGCCCATCTGTTGTTCTCCCGGGTTACGGATTGGCGCTGGGCGCTACCTGCTCGATGATCAGGCCGCGCTTGACCACGCCCTCCTGGATCGGCTGATTGCTGAAGTTCGAGAAAGCGAAGTAGATCGTGATGAAGCAGCCTATCATGGCCGCGAACGGGCCGGCCATCAGGATCCAGGGCCAGGGTTCGCGGTACCAGGGCTTGGCGGCTTTGGCGGGTTGGGCGGGTTGGGCGGGGTTCATGGAGATGTCCTTTTCAATGCTCAGTCGGGTACATAGAAGCTGGCGGGCTCGTCGGTCTCGACCGGACGGCTCTCGCCGTCCTGGCCGCGCGCGCGCAGCGTGATGGCATGGGCGCCGGGCTCTGAGCCGGCCGGTGCGCGGATGACCATGGGCACCAGCTTGTTGGCCGCCGCCTCGACGTCGACCGTGTCTGAGCCCTGCTGTCCCATCATCACCTTCAGGCCGGGCATGCCATCGGCCGCGAGCTGCAGGCGCATCGGCTGGTCGGAAGTATTGATGATCTGCAGGCGGTACACGTTCTCGATCATGCCGCCGGCCACTTCGCGCCCCAGCGCGCCGCGGTCGCGGATCACGTCGACCCGCAAGGGGTTGCGCAGCGCCAGCGAGACCACGAAGGCGATGGCCAGCGCCAGGATCAGCGTGCCGTAGATCAGCACGCGCGGACGCAGCAAATGGGAGCGGGCGCTCTTGGCGGACAGTCCGTCCAGCATGGCGCGATCCGAGGTGTAGCGGATCAGACCCGGCTCGTACTGCATCTTGTCCATGACCTGTTCACAGGCGTCGATACAGGCGCCGCAGCCTATGCACATGTATTGCAGGCCGTCGCGGATGTCGATGCCGGTCGGGCAGACCTGCACGCACAGGCTGCAATCGACGCAGTCGCCCAGCCCGGCGACCTTGTGGTCCACCTTGCGCGAACGGCCGCCTCGCGGATCGCCGCGGCGCTTGTCGTAGGTGACCACGAAGGTGTCGGGGTCCACCATCACGCTCTGGAAGCGCGCGTAGGGGCACATGTACTTGCACACGGATTCGCGCATGAAGCCGGCGTTGCCCCAGGTGGCGAAGCCATAGAACAGCATCCAGAACCACTGCCAGGGACCCAGTTGCAGCGCGAACAGTTCGTGGCCCAGTTCCCGGATGGGAGCGAAATAGCCGATGAAGGTGGAACCCGTCCACCAGGCCAGCGCGATCCACAGGAAATGCTTGGTGACCTTGAGGCGCGCCTTGCGCCAGGTCCAGGGCGACTCGTCCAGGCGGATGCGCGCGACGCGGTCGCCTTCGACCTTGCGCTCGATCCACATGAAGATTTCGGTATAGACGGTCTGAGGACAGGCGTAGCCGCAGAACAGCCGTCCCGCCACTGCGGTGAACAGGAACAGCGCCAGCGCCGAGATCACCAGCAGCACGGCCAGATAGACCACGTCCTGCGGCCACAGCACCAGGCCGAAGAGGTAGAACTTGCGCGCGCCCAGGTCGAACAGCACGGCCTGGCGGCCGTTCCACTGCAGCCAGGGCAGACCGTAGAAAATCAGTTGCGTGAGAAAGACAAACGCGATGCGCCAGCGGGCGAAAATGCCGCTGACGGACCGCGGGTAGATCTTGCTGCGCACGCCCGCCAGCGTCTGTTCCAGGGTTTCCGTCCCGGGACGCGGAGGCCTCACGTGCGGCCGCCAGGGCGGCGGGTCACCGTCAGGCGAATTGCCGACGCTTGCGGCTGACCCATCTTCCATTTGCTGCTCCCTGCTGTAAGTCCAGTGATATGGAGGCCGCGCCACGCGCGGCCCCCATCCAAGCTCGATACTGCCTTTACTTCGCTGCCGTGCCCGGCGCGGCGCTCGCGGTCGCTTCCGGCCTGTTCGACAGGCCCCAGACCCATGCGGTCAGGATCTTGATCTGCTCGGGCGTCAGGATGTCGCCGTGCGCCGGCATGCGGTTGTCGCGGCCGTCGAGGATGGTCTTGACGATGGTGGCTTCGGAGCTGCCGTAGAGCCAGACGTCGTCCGTCAGGTTGGGCGCGCCCAGCGCCTGGTTGCCCTTGCCATCGACGCCGTGACAGGCCACGCAGTAATTGGCGAACTCGCGCTTGCCGCGGAACACGCGCACCGGATCGGCCGTCAGGCCCGACAGCGAACGCACGTATTGCGCGATGTCGCCCGCGGTCTTGGCGTCGATCGCGGCCTTCCACGGCGGCATGACGCCGACGCGGCCCTGCGTGATGGTCTGCGTGATGGCTTCAGGCGAGCCGCCGTGCAGCCAGTCGCCGTCGGCCAGGTTGGGGAAGCTGGGGCCGCCCTTGGCGTCCGAGCCATGGCATTGCGCGCAAGTGTTCAGGAACAGGCGCTGGCCGATTTCGCGGGCGCCCGGATCCTGGGCGATCTGCGGAATGTCCATGGTTTCGAAGCGCGCGTAGATCGGACGCACGGCCTCGGCCATCTTGGCTTGCTGCCTGGCCACTTCCTCGGTGCTGCTGTAGCCCAGCTGGCCCTTGTATTCGCCCAGGCCCGGCATGAAGAACAGGTAACCCAGCGCGAAGGCGCAGGCCAGCAGGTACATCCAGGTCCACCAGCCCGGCACCGGGTTGTTCAGCTCGGTCAGGTCGCCGTCCCAGACGTGGCCCGTGTCCTCGACCTTGCCGTTGGCCGGCTTGGTGCTGAGCCAGCGGCGCTGCGTGTACAGCAGCCAGACGCACCAGACCACGCCGCCCACGGCGACGATCGAGATGAAATATCCCCAGAAGCCATTGACGAAATCGCTCATGACCGATTCGCTCCATCTTGTTGTCCCTGCCCGAACTCATCGGGCAGTGCGAACGGCAGCATGGCCGATTCGCGGTTGGCGCTCTGGCGGCCGCGCGAGCAGGCCCACCAGACGATGCCGAAGAAAGTTGCCATCGAGATGGCGGTGACGATTGCGCTCAGGTAGCCCAGCATGATCAGCCTCCCGCGGCGGCCGGCTGCGGGGCGGACTGGGCCGCCTTCTTGGCCGCTTCCGCCTGCTTGGCCTGCTCGGCCTGCTTGGCCTTGCGCACGCCGACACCCAGGCCCTGCAGGTAGGCGACGAGCGCGTCTTCCTCGGTCTTGCCCTCGATGGCCTTGGGCGCCGCGGCGATTTCCTCGTCGGTGTAGGGCACGCCCAGCTTGCGCAGGGCCCGCATGCGCTGGTCCACGTTCTCGCCGGTGATGACCGTCTTTTCGAGCCACGGGTAGGCAGGCATGTTGGATTCCGGCACCACCTT
>NZ_DATCUY010000126.1:0-21819 GCF_036567245.1 Achromobacter sp.
CGTCATGATGGACAGCGGCGTGCGCCGCGGCACCGACGTCCTCAAGGCGCTGGCGCTGGGCGCGAGCTTCGTCTTCGTCGGCCGGCCCTTCAATTACGCGGCCGCGGTCGGCGGCGAGGCCGGCGTATCGCACGCCATCGGCCTGCTGCGCGCCGAGGTCGATCGCGATATGGCGATGCTGGGCATCAATCATGTGCGGGAGATGCAGGCCGATCTGCTGGTGCGCGAAACCATGGCCGCACGTTGATGCGGCATCTGCTCCAGGCTCTGCACGCAACAAAAGGAGTCTTGCGCAGGCCCTGGCCGCGCGCGCGGCCGGCATAGAATGGCGGTTCCCTTGCCACGCGCGCCGCGGCTTTCCGCCCGTCGCGCCCCAGAGCCGCCGTGTCCCTACGCCAATCTTCGTTCTTCCTGCGCTTCCTGACCCTGGGCGCCCTGGCTCACGTCTACGTGGGCGCCCGCCTGATCCCCGACGCCAGCCTGGACGGCGCGGGCGCAGCCGCCGCCATACTTGCCTTGCTGCTGTCCTGCGTCCTGATTCCGCTGGGGATGCTGGGACGCTCGTCCGTGCACCCGCCCTGGGGCGACCGCATCGCCTGGGTCGGACTGTTCGCCATGGGCCTGTTCTCGTCGCTGTTCGTGCTGACGGTGCTGCGCGACGCGCTGCTGCTGGCGACGTGGCTGGCGGATTTGATCATCGGCGCCGATCTGCCTTGGGCCACGCTACGCCGGGTCAGCGCATGGGCCGTGCCCACACTGGCCCTGGCCGGCACATTGGTCGGCCTGTACAACGCGCGCAAGCGGGCGCGCGTCGTCGAGGTGGATGTGCCTGTCGCCGGGCTCGCGCCCGACCTGGACGGCTTCACCATCGTGCAGATCAGCGATATCCACGTCGGGCCGACCATCAAGAAGCGCTACGTGCAGGCCATCGTCGACGCCGTCAATGAACAGCTGCCGGACATGGTCGCCATCACTGGCGACGTGGTCGACGGCAGCGTCGAACAGCTTGCGGCCCAGGCCAGTCCGCTGGCCCAGCTGCGCGCGCCCCACGGCGTGTACCTGGTCACCGGCAACCATGAATATTATTCGGGCGCCACGCCCTGGATCGCCGAATTCCGCCGCATGGGGCTGCGCGTGCTGATGAATGAACATGTGGTCATCCACCCCGCCGGTCTGCCCGTGGTGGTGGCGGGCATTACCGACTACAGCGCCGGTTCCTTCGACCCGCAGCAGCGCAGCAATCCCAAGGCGGCGCTTACTGGCGCGCCCGCCGACGCCCAGGCCAGGATTCTGCTGGCGCACCAGCCGCGCAGCGCGGCGGCGGCCGAGCCCCTGGGCTACACCCTGCAATTGTCCGGCCACACCCATGGCGGGCAGTTCTTTCCGTGGGGCTTCTTCGTGCGGTTCCAGCAGCCCTACACCGCGGGTCTGCACCGCCTGGGCAAAATGTGGATCTACATCAGCCGCGGCACCGGCTACTGGGGACCGCCCAAGCGCCTGGGCGCCCCGTCCGAGATCACGCGGCTGCGGCTGCGCGCGGCTCCAGCCGGCTGAACGGCTCGCTTCAGGCGTTGTCCGGCAAGGGGCCGCGCTCCAGGTAGCTGGTCAGCGCGATGTCGCTGGTAGTGTTGGTGATGCCGTCGATCTGATGGATGCGCGCCAGCAGCAATTCCAGCGCCTGCGTGTCGCGCACACGCACTTTCAGCAGCATGGCGCTCTTGCCGGTGATGGTATGGATTTCTTCCACCTCGGTCAGTTCGGCCAGCCCCAGCACCTGTTGCGTGATGGTCCAGTTGTTGGTGTCCACATGCACGAAGGCCAGCAGCGGCCGGCCTATGCGCGCACCGTCCAGCTTGGCGGCGATGCCCTTGATCAGGCCGTCGCGCTTGAGGCGCTTGACCCGTTCATGCACGGCCGGAGCGGAAAGGTTCAGCAGCTTGCCCAGTTCGGCGTAGCTGGGGGTGGCGTCGTCGGCCAGCAGCGTTAATAGCTTTCGGTCGCGGTCATCAAGATCAGGCATTGGAATCAGGTTCTGCCGAACGGCATTCGAACTTTTATGGAATAAGGAAATATACGCGTTAACCCTTATTTTATTCCAATAAAATTTGGCGATGCAGAACCGTAGCACCCGCCAGACCTCGCCCGTCCCCGCCCTGATGTTCGCCGTCAGCGTCGTAGGCTCCAACGGCTTGGCGCTGAGCCCCATCCTGAGCGACGTGGCGCGCTCCTTTGCCACCTCGCCGCTGACCATCAGCACCGCCATTTCCGCCTACGGCGCGGCCACCGCCGCCAGCGCCTTCTTCCTGGCTGCCCGCATCGACCGCATCGGCATCCGCCGCTCGCTGCTGGGCGCGATGGCCGTGCTGATTGCCGCCTTGATCCTGTCCGCCTGCGCGCCGCACTGGATCGTGCTGACGTTGGCGCAAGCCCTGGCAGGCGCCGCCGCCGGCGTCATCCTGCCGGCGGCCTATGGATCCGCCTCGCTGATCGCTGCCCCCGGCCAGGAAGCGCGCACGCTGGGCCGCGTCATCGCGGGCTGGTCGGTGTCGCTGGTGGCGGGGGTGCCGCTATCCGCCCTGATCTCCGACGCCGTGGGCTGGCGCGCCACCTACGGCACGCTGGCGCTATGCGCGGCGATCGCCGTGCTGGGGTTGCGCAAGCTGCCGGAACGCCGCGCGGACAATCCGGCCCCGCTGCGCCTGTCGCGCCTGTTGGCGCCCCTGTCCTACCGCGACGTGCCGGCCTTGCTGCTGGGCTGCCTGGCGTTCTCGTCGGCGTTCTATGGCGTGTACGCCTTCCTGGCCGACCACGTGCGCGGCCTGCTGGGGCTGACCGCCGGACAGGTGGGTTTCATCGCCTTCGCCTACGGCGCCGGATTCCTGCTGGCCAGCGTGGCCGGCGCGCCGCTGATCGAGCGGCTGGGACCGCGTCGCGCCCTGCCCCTGGCCCTAGGCGTGATCGCGCTGGTATATCTGGGACTGCTGCCGGCCGCACATGCGCTGGCCGCGGTGCTCGCCATCGCCACACTGTGGGGCGCGGCCTCGCAGCTGAGCCTGAATCTGCTGGTGCTGCTGCTGTCGCGCACCCGGCCCGAGGAGCGCGGCGCAGTGCTCGGGCTGAACACCTGCACCACCTACCTGGGCGCAAGCGTAGGCACTGCCGTCGCCGGCACGATTTACACCCATGCCGGCTTTGAAGCACTGGGGGTGACCGCGGCCTGCGCCCTGGCCGCCGCGGCGCTGGGCCTGCATTGGCGCCTGAATGGCAGGCGTGCGGCGCGCGGCCAGGCGACTGCCTGAACGCCCCGCCCCCGCACACGGTCCCCCGCCGCCCTTTACCCCTGCCGCACGCCCATCAACGACCGCGACAGCCTGCTGGCCGCGGCCAGCACGGGTTCCTTGAGTTCGAGCAGCACGCTTTCACTCAGGCGTGAAATCGGCCCCGAAATGCAGAGGGCCCCTTGCAGCGTCCAGTTGATGCCGTAGACCGGCGCTGAAATGCTGGACACCTCCGCGTCCCGCTCGCCCAGCGACATCATGTAGCCTGCGCGGCGTACCGATTCATAGGGTTCGCCGGGCTCTCCCGAAAAGGCCAGCAGCACGCGGCCCGGACTGCCCAGTTCCAGCGGCAGCGCGGCCCCCACGCGCACGTGGTGGCGTATCGACTTCGAGCCTTCGACGCGCGCCATGCAGATCCGCTGCTTGCCCTCGCGCACATAGAACGTGGCGCTTTCTCCCGTGGCCGCAGACAGCTCGCGCAGAATCGGCTGCACCACCTCCGCAATATTGAACGTGGCCTGGTAGCAAGCGCCCAGCCAGCCGGCGGCGCGCGCCAGCCGCCAGCTGCCATCCGGCCTTTGCGCCAGATAGTCGTCCATCGCCAGGGTGCGTGCCAGGCGCAACACCGTGGAGCGGTGGCAACCCGTGCGCCGGCTCAGTTCCGCCAATGTCAGATGGGCGTCGTCCACGCCGAAGGCCTCGAGGATGCTCATGGCGCGGCGCACGGCCACCACGCCTTCTTCGGCCGGGGATTCCTCGGATTCTGGGGCTGGATTTTCGTTCATTCTACGCAACATGTTTCGTCTGTCGAACTTGGATTGTATTGTGCGGAACACCGTCACACAATGCTCGCACCAAAAACCAAAACGGAGACTAACCATGAAGCAGATCGCCCGTGTGCTGGCCGGCCTGGCCCTGGTGTGCGCAAGCGGCCTGAGCTCGGCTCAGGACTACCCCAACAAACCCATCCGCCTGATCGTCCCGTTCCCGCCCGGCGGCGGCACCGATGTCCTGGCGCGCGAAGCCGCCATAAAGGTCACTGCCAACACCGGCTGGAACATCGTGACCGAAAACCGCCCGGGATCGGGCGGCAACATCGGCGTGGATACCGTGGCCAAGTCGGCGCCGGACGGCTACTCCCTGGTGCTCGGCCAGACCAGCAACCTGGCGATCAATCCCACGCTCTATTCCAGGCTACCCTACGACCCCGAAAAGGACCTCACCGCGATCGGACTGGTCGCGGACGCGCCGCTGGTCATCGTGGTGCCGGCCAATTCGCCGCTGAAGTCCTTCGACGACATGATCGCGGCGGCCAAGGCCAAGCCGGGATCCCTGGACTACGCCAGCTCGGGCAACGGCACCGTGGCGCATCTGGCCGCGGTGCAGCTGCAGAACGCCGCGGGCATCAAGCTCACGCACATCCCCTACAAGGGCGCGGCGCAAGCCTCCAATGACCTGATCGGCGGCCAGATCGACATGTATCTGTCCTCCGTCCCCACGCTCATCGGCCATGTGCGCAACGGCAAGATGCGGGCGCTGGCGGTGACCTCGGCGCAGCGCGTGCCGGACATGCCCGACGTGCCCACCATCGCCGAACGCGGCTTCCCCGGCTTCGAAGCCGTCACCTGGTTCGGCCTCGCCGCCCCGGCCGGGACCCCCAAGGACATCGTCCAGCGCCTGAACGCCGAATTCAACAAGGCCCTCAAGGCCCAGGACTTGAGCGCGAAGTACCAGGAACAAGGCGCGCGCGTGCTGACCAGCAGCCCCGAGGAATTCGCCAGGCTGATCCACGACGACCGGATCCGCTGGGGCCAGATCGTCAAAGAGTCGGGCGCGAAGGTCGAGTGACGCGCATGCCCGGCGCCGCATCCCGATACTCCATTCCCACAGGAACACTCATGGCCCATCAGGACATCATCAAGGACTTCCCGCGGATCGGCGCCGACATCGTGCGCCGCGCCGCGCAACTGCAACCCGCCATCCTTGCCGACGTGGCGGGGCGGCGCGGCGCGCTCAACGGCCGCATCCGCGCGCTGCACCCCGGCATGAAGCTGGCCGGCCCCGCATTCACCGTCGAAGTGCGCCCCGGCGACAACCTCATGATCCATGCGGCGATTTCCCTGGCCAAACCGGGCGACGTCCTGGTGATCGACGGCAAGGGCGACCTGAGCGCGGCGCTGATGGGCACCATCATGATGAACGCCTGCCGCAAGCTGGGCATCGCCGGCGTGGTGATGGACGGCGCGGCGCGCGACACGGTGGAAATCATCGACATGGACTACCCGGTATTCGCCGCCGGCAGCAATCCCAACGGCCCGACCAAGAACGTGCCCGGACGCATCGGCCATCCCGTGTCGGTGGGAGGCGTGACCGTCCACCCAGGCGACTTCATCATCGGCGACGCCGACGGCGTGGTGGCGGTTGAACGCGAGAAGATCGAAGGCCTGCTGCCTGCCGCCGAAAAGAAAGTGCGCGACGAAGCCGCGCGCATCGCCGCGATCCAGGCGGGCGACACCGAAGCCAAATGGCTGGCCGCGGCCTTGCGGGCAGCGGGCGTCCTGAAGGAAGGAGAATCGCTGTGAACCCCGCTGCCATGCACAAGCCCGTCCTGCTGGTGACCGCGGCTGATCTGGCGCCGGAGGCGCTTGCCTTGCTGCAGGAATTCGAGCTGGTCTATGCCGGCAAGATGCCCACCGAAACAGGCATCGTGGCGCTCTGCCGCGAACACAATCCAGCCGCCATCATCGTGCGCTACAGCAAGGTCGGCGCCGCCGCGATGGACGCGGCTCCAGCGTTGCGCGTGATCTCCAAGCACGGCAGCGGCACCGACACCATCGACAAGGCAGCGGCCGCCCAGCGCGGCATCCAGGTCGTGGCCGCGGTGGGCGTAAACGCTGCCGCCGTGGCGGAACAGGCCCTGGCCTTGCTGCTGGCTTGCGCCAAATCCGTGGTGGGGCTGGACCAGCGCATGCGCGCCGGCCACTGGGACAAGTCCACGCACAAGAGCCTGGAGCTGGGCGGCCAGACCATCGGCCTGATCGGCCTGGGCGCCATCGGCCAGCGCATGGCGGCCATGGCGCATGGCATGGACATGCGCGTGATCGGCTTCGATCCCCATGCCCAGAAGCTGCCGGACTATGTCGCCCGGGTGCCGCTGGAGCAGATCTGGCGCGAGGCCGACGTGGTGTCCTTGCACTGTCCGCTCACCGAAGACAACCGCGGCATGGTCAATGCGGCAACGCTGGCGCAATGCCGACCCGGAGTCATCCTGCTGAACACCGCGCGCGGCGGCCTGGTGGACGAAGAGGCGCTGCTGCAGGCGGTACGCTCGGGCCAGGTGCAGGCCGCCGGCCTGGACAGCTTCGCGGTCGAGCCCATGGCCGCAGGCCATCCCTTCCAGCAGGAGCCGCGCATCGTGCTGAGCCCGCACATCGGCGGCGTCACCAGCGCGGCCTACGTCAACATGGGCGTGGCCGCGGCGCGCAACGTGCTCGACGTGCTGGCGCGCGCCGGATAGCGTGAGTACGTCCTTGCCGGCCGCAGCGGCGTCTGCCGCTCAGTTCCTGTACTCCACCGCGCAATCCCGTCCGGACCGCTTGGCCTGATAGAGCGCGAAATCCGCGCGGCGCAGCACGTCCGAGGCGGTGGCGTCGCCGGGCAGGAATCCCGCAATGCCGCCGCTGACCGACAACGTCACCACCGACCCGTCAATGTCCGCCGGATGCTGCCGCAGGCAGGCGCGCAAACGCTCGCAAATCGCGCGCGCCACCGCCGCATCCGCGTCGGCCAGCAGCACCAGGAATTCCTCGCCGCCCAGCCGCCCTATCGAATCGCCCTCGCGCAGACAGGTGCGCAGTTGATCGCAGAAGTGCCGCAGCGCGACGTCTCCGCCCAAATGGCCATAACGATCGTTGACCTGCTTGAAGTAGTCCAGGTCCAGCATCAGCGCCGTGGTCGGTCCGCCCACGCCGCGCCGGCCGTCGGCCAGCCGTTCTTCCATGCGCTTGAGGATTTCGGCGCGGTTCCAGCAGCCGGTCAGGCTGTCCACCCTGGCCATCCGCGCCAGCGCGGCTTCGGCGCGCCGGCTTTCGGTGACGTCCATGCCCAGGTTGACCACCTTGCCGTCGGGCAGCTTGACGTTGGACCACAGCACCGACAATTGCTCGCCGTCGCGCGTGCGCGGCTGCCATTCGCGGAACGAACGGTCGGGCCGCGCACTCACGCTGTCCCGCACCAGTTCCCGCACCTGGGGATCCGGATAGAACAAGGCCAACGGCTCATGGCTTTGTTTGATCTCGGTTTCGGACCAGCCGAAGCGCCGCGCGCAGGCGTCATTCCACAATATGCAGCGGCCGTCGGTATCGAAGGCGTTGATCAGCACCGGCGCCGTCCGGAACAGCGCGCCAAACTGCGCGATGACCTCGTTGAGCCGCGCCAGTTCGCGATCGCGCGCCGCCGCGCCCAGCACGGCGTGCTGCGCATACGCGGCCAGGATATCCAGCGCGCTGGCATAGGCGGACACGTCGGCCAGCACCCGCCTGAAAGCGAAAACGATGTGGCCGCAAGCAACCGCATTGGCGTCGTAAAGCGTGCGCGCCACACAGGCCAGCACACCCGCCTCGCCCAGCCAGCGCTCGTCTTGCGGCATGTCCTGCAGGCAGGCGTAGGTGGCGCGGTCTTCCAGCAAGACGTGCACCGCCTGGCCCGCGCCCGCAGGATCCGCGGCGATACCGGCGCGGCAACTGGCGCTGGCGATCAGCCCTGCGGCGCCATTGCCCTGGTCCAGGCGGACCCAGGCGTAATCCGCGCCCATGTCCTGCACCGCGCGCTCAGCCAGCGTCTCGAAAAAGCTGTCTTGGCCCGCGGCCAGGATTGCGCTGGCAGCCGCCAGGATGCGGCCGTCTTGCACGGCCAGAACCGGGGCATGGGCAGCATCATCGAACGATGGAATACGCATGGCTCTGCTATCGACGGAAGGACGGCGCGACCCTCCAGACCGAGGCCATGGTGGCATCAACGGGGCGGGGGTTAAAAATTGGGGCCAGTATACGAGTAATCCCTGGGCCCAACTGGCAAGAATCGTCAACGTCCCCTTGGGCCAAGCTCCCGTGCGCTACCAGGGAAAGGCGATCAGATCGCCGTACAGGCTGCGCAGCTTGGCCTTCACTTCGGCCGAATTCTGGTAGATCGAAATGAACTTCAGCAAGCGCGGATCCTGCGCGCCGGCAGGCGTGGCCACCCAACGGATGGCGTAACGCCGCACGTTGGCCGGATCGGTATTGTCGAAGGCCAGGCCGTCTTTCTCGTTCAAGCCGGCCTGCTTGGCAAAGGTGGTGTAGGTGACGGACGCAGTCACGTCGTCGAAGGTGCGCGCGGACTGCGACCCTTCGATCGGCACGAACTTCAGGTTCTTCGGATTCGACACCACGTCCTGTAGAGAGGCCTGGTGCGCCACGCCTGGCTTGAGCTTGATCAGGCCGATGGATTCCAGCAGCAACAGCGCGCGGCCGGTGTTCACCGGGTCGTTCGGCACCGCGATGGTCGCGCCCTCCGGCACTGCATCACCCTTCTTCAGCTTCTTGGAAAACAGGCCGATGGTGGTGGAATAGCCGTAGGCGATGGGCGTAAGGTTCGCGCCGCGGCGCTGGTTGAACAGTTCCAGGAAAGGTTCGTGCTGGAAGAAGTTGGCGTCCACCGAACCGTCGGCCACAGCGATGTTGGGCAGCACCCAGTCGTTGAATTCCACCAGCTTGACCTCCAGGCCTTCTTTTTTGGCTTGGGCGATGGCAAGTTCGGTGGCGGCGTTGGCCACGCTGGGAATCACGCCGATGCGCAGCGGCTTGTCCTGCGCCATGGCGTTGCCGGCACACACCAGCGCCAGCCCGGCCGCTGCCGCGCAGCGGGTGAATTTCAGTAGCAGTTGATGCAACAACATGAGGACCATCCAGGAAGGAAAACAGGGCATCGCCCCGCGCAGCCGCTATTGTGCAGCAGCGTGCCGCCGCCGCCGGCAATGGCCTTTGTCACGCAATGGCAATGCCGCGGGCCGGCTTGGGGCGCTAAGATGGCTGCAATACCTCCTCGGGAGACGCTCATGAGCGCGGTATTGAGTACCCAGCCGGGCGCGCCATCCGCCGCCAGCCACCGCGACCGCGTGGAAGACCAGCTCGGTGCGCATAACTACCATCCCCTCGACGTGGTCATCGCGCGCGGCAGCGGCGTCTGGCTCTACGACGTGGAGGGCCGCAAGTACCTGGATTGCCTGTCGGCCTATTCAGCCGTGAACCAGGGCCAT
Source organism: Achromobacter sp. (assembly GCF_036567245.1). Lineage (GTDB taxonomy): Bacteria > Pseudomonadota > Gammaproteobacteria > Burkholderiales > Burkholderiaceae_B > Achromobacter. The sequence goes on from NZ_DATCUY010000126.1 coordinate 9,574, forward strand.
TGCCACCCGGCCATCCTCGCCGCCATGGCCGAGCAGGCGCAGAAGCTCACGCTGACCTCGCGCGCCTTCCGCCACGACCAGATGGCGCCGTTCTACGAAGACCTGGCGCGCCTGACCGGGGCGCACAAGATCCTGCCCATGAACAGCGGTGCGGAAGCCGTGGAAACCGCCATCAAGGCGGTGCGCAAATGGGGCTACGAAGTGCGCGGCGTGCCGCAAGACCAGGCCGAGATCATCGTCTGCGCCAACAACTTCCATGGCCGCACGCTGGGCATCGTGGGTTTCTCGACCGATCCCGACGCCTACGGCCACTACGGACCCTTCGCGCCGGGCTTCAAGGTCGTGCCCTTCGGCGACTACGATGCCTTCGACGCCGCCATCACGGCCAACACGGTGGCCTTCCTGGTCGAACCGATACAGGGCGAAGCCGGCGTGGTCCTGCCGCCCGCGGGCTATTTCACCCGCGTCCGCCAGCGCTGCACCGAAGGCGGCATCACGCTGATCCTGGACGAGATCCAGACCGGCCTGGGCCGCACCGGCAAGCTGCTGGCCGAAGAACATGAAGGCATCGAAGCCGACGTCACGCTGATCGGCAAGGCGCTGTCGGGCGGCTTCTATCCGGTGTCCGCGGTGCTCTCCAACGCCGACGTGCTGGGCGTGTTCCAGCCGGGCCAGCATGGCAGCACCTTCGGCGGCAACCCGCTGGCCTGCGCCATCGCACGCGCCGCGCTGCGCGTGCTGACCGAGGAAGGCATGATAGAAAACGCCGCAACCATGGGCGCGTACTTCCTGGAGCGCCTGCGCGCCCTGCCCGGCCCGGTGCGCGAGGTGCGCGGACGCGGCCTGATGCTGGCCGTGGAACTGGAACCCGATGCCGGCGGCGCGCGCCTGTGGTGCGAACGCCTGCTGGCACGCGGCATGCTGGTCAAGGACACCCACGGCCACACGCTGCGCCTGTCGCCGCCCCTGATCGTGACGCGCGAGCAGATCGACTGGGCTTGCGATCAGTTGAGCGCGGTACTATCCGCCACTTGATGCACCCCACCGGAGTCCGCGACTTGCAGAACACCGCCAACCTGCCCCACCACATCACCCTGATCGGCGCGCCCACCGACATCGGCGCCGGCGCGCGCGGCGCCTCCATGGGCCCCGAAGCGCTGCGCGTCGCGGACCTGGGCCCGGTCATCGAGGCCCAGGGCTTCCAGGTCACCGACCGCGGCAACCTTTACGGCCCGGCCAACCCCTGGCTGCCGCCGGTGGAGGGTTACCGCCACCTGGAAGAAGTCGCGGCCTGGAACCGCGCGGTGCACGACGCCGTCTACCAGGAACTGAGCCAGGGCCGCCTGCCCATCCTGCTGGGCGGCGACCACTGCCTGGGCATAGGCTCCATCAGCGCGGTGGCGCGCCACTGCCGCGCGGCGGGCAAGAAGCTGCGAGTGCTGTGGCTGGACGCCCATGCCGACTTCAACACCAACTCGCTCACGCCCACCGGCAACATCCATGGCATGCCCGTGGCCTGCCTGTGCGGCTACGGCCCGGCGCAGATCACCGGAATGTCCGGCCAGACGCCCGACATCGAACCGGGCTGGGTGCGGCAGATCGGCATACGCAGCGTGGACCAGGGCGAAAAGCGCCTGGTCCACGAAGCCGGCCTGGAAGTCTTCGACATGCGCTACCTGGACGAAATGGGCATGCGCGCCACCATGGAAGCCGCCTTGGCGGGGCTGGACGCCGACACCCACCTGCACGTGAGCTTCGACGTGGATTTCCTGGACCCGGAAATCGCCCCCGGCGTGGGCACCACCGTGGCGGGCGGCCCCACCTACCGCGAAGCCCAGCTCTGCATGGAAATGATCGCCGACACCGGCCTGATGCGCTCGCTGGACGTGGTGGAGCTGAACCCTGCGTTCGACGTGCGCAACAAGACCGCCGAACTCGCGGTAGACCTGATCGAAAGCCTGTTCGGCAAGTCCACCCTGATGCGCCGCGGCTCCTGAACCGACCTGCACCCCGCGCAATGCGGCGGTAACCATGCGCTGGCCCGGGCCGCGCATGGCGCGTGACCCACGCGCACTCCACCTGGCGTCCATATTGCGGCGCCCCCTCGCCGGCCCCCGCCGGTCCCCCGGACCGACTTCGGCCTGGGAAATCCCCTCTGTTGACTTTTCACATGTGCGAACCTAAGTTCTTGCACAGGAATTTTCTTTCATCAATATGAATTAATTTTCGGCCAGGTGGAGAACTGGCACCCTGCACGCGGATACACGGCATCAAACGAAAAACCGATAAATCGGCCCCACCGGCCGGGAGGCAAGCAGATGCGTATCAATCCCCTGTTGGCGGCGCTGGCCGCCACGCTGGCCGCCTGCGCGGCCCAAGCCCAATCCGACGTGGTGCGCCTGGGCGTGTCCAACGACCGTTCCGGCATCTATTCGGACCTGGGCGGCCTGGGCTCGGAAATGGCGGTCCGCATGGCGGTCGAGGACTTCGGCGGCAAGGTCGCCGGCAAGACCGTCGAGGTCATAGGCGCGGACAACCAGAACAAGGCGGACGTGGCCTCGGCCCTGGTCCGCCGCTGGTTCGACACGCAAGGCCTGGTGGCCGTGGTGGACGGCGGCGCCAGCTCCGCGGGCCTTGCCGCGCAAGGCGTGGCGCGGGAAAAAGGCGGCACCGCCCTCATCAGCGGCGGCTTCGCCGGCGACTTCAGCGGCAAGCAGTGCAGCAACCTCAGCACGCAGTGGGCGCCCGACACCTATGCCCTGGCCAACGCGGTGGTCAAGAGCGTGGTCGAAAGCGGCGGCAAGTCCTGGTACTTCATCACCACCGACTACGTGTTCGGCAAGTCCCTGGAAGCCAACGCCTCGCGCTTCGTCGACGCGGCGGGCGGCAAGGTGCTGGGCAGCACCCGCCATCCCCTGGGCGCCATGGACTTCGCCTCGTTCCTGGTACAGGCGCAATCGTCCAAGGCCGACGTGGTGGGCCTGGCCAGCGCAGGCGGCGATCTGGTCAACCTGATCAAACAGGCCCAGGAGTTCGGCCTGACCGGCGGCAAGCAGCGCATGCTGACCTTCCTGACCTTCATCAACGACGTGCAGGCGATGGGCCTGCCCGTGGCGCAAGGGCTGACCTTTCCCACCGGTTTCTATTGGGATGCGGACGAGGACACCCGCGCCTGGACCCAGCGCTGGCAAAAGAAAATGGGCGTGACCCGCGCACCGTCCATCGTGCAGGCGCTGAGCTACGTCGCCACCACGCACTACCTGCAGGCCGCCCAGGCCGCCGGTTCTTTCGACGGCGCCGCCGTCAACCAGAAGATGCGCGAGTTGCCCGTCACCACCAAACTGATCAAGAATGCCCGGGTGCGCCCCGAAGACGGCCGCGTCATCATGGATCTGTATCTGGTCGAAGTGAAGAAGCCCGCCGAATCCAAATACCCCGGCGACTTCTACCGCATCCTGTCCACGGTGCCGGGCGAAAAGGTCTTCGTGTCCCTGGCGGACAGTGAATGCCCGAGCGTAAAGAAATAGCTTTGCCGCGCCGCGCCCGCCTGGCGGGCCGGCCGTAAAAAACACCTAGGAGGAGACATCCCATGAAGTGCTATTGCGTCGTGAACTTCCGCGAGCCCCTGCAGGAAATGAACCCGCCCACACCCACGCCGCAAGGGTCGCAGGTGCTGCTGAAGGTACGCGCGGCGGGCGTTTGCCACAGCGATATCCACTTGTGGGAAGGCGGCTACGACCTGGGCCAGGGCCGCACGCTGTCGCTGAAGGACCGCGGCGTCTCGCTGCCCCTGACCATGGGCCACGAAACCGTGGGCGCCGTGGTCGCGGCCGGACCCGACGCCCAGGGGCTGTCGGCGGACCGCAATTATCTGGTCTATCCCTGGATCGGCTGCGGCAACTGCCCGCCTTGCCTGGCCGGCATGGAAAACCATTGCTCGGCGCCCGCCTGCCTGGGCGTGCACCGCGCCGGCGGCTACGCCGACCACATCCTGGTGCCGCACCCGCGCTACCTGATCGACATCGGCGACCTCGATCCCGCGCAGATCGCGCCCTATGCCTGCTCCGGGCTCACCACCTATTCGGCGCTGAAGAAGATCGGCGCCGACGTGTACCGCGCACACCCCGTGGTCATCTTCGGCGCCGGCGGCCTGGGCCTGATGAGCCTGACGCTGATCAAGGCCCTGGGCGGCGCGGGCGCCATCGTCGTCGATATCGACCCGGCCAAGCGCCAGGCCGCGCTGGAGGCCGGCGCCCTGGCCGCCATCGACGGCGCAGCGCCCGACGCCGCGCAGCAGATCATCAAGGCGGCTGGCGGCAAGCCCGTGCAGGCCGCCATCGATCTGGTCGGTGCGCCCGCCACCACCTCGCTGGCCTTCGACTTCCTGACCAAGGGCGGCAAGCTGATCATCGTGGGCCTGTTCGGCGGTGCATCGTCCTGGCCGATCGCGCTGATCCCCATGAAGGCCCTGTCCATCGTCGGCAGCTACGTCGGCAACCTGGCCGAACTGCAAGAACTGATGGAACTGGTGCGGGCCGGCAAGGTGCCGCCCATGCCGGTGCACCGCCATGCGCTGGCCGAGGCCGACAGCGTGCTGGCGTCGCTGCGGGCCGGCAAGGTGGTGGGCCGCGCGGTGTTGACGAACTGAACTAGACGGGCCGCAGGCGCGGATCGTAGATGAAGCGGTCGCGCCGCACCACCACGATGTGCTCGGCGTCGGGGTGCGCCGGATTGATCAGGAAATTGCAGTCCGGCACGCCCCGATAGGGCACGATGGCGCTGGGCAGTTCCAGCAGCGCCGACACGCCGGACTGCGCCCAGTTGTCGCCCACGGCCTGCGAGGCTTCGGCGAAAGGCACGGCGTCCCAGAACGGATAGTCTTCTTGCAGCTGCGTCAGGCTGAGCGTCTGGCGGGCCTCATGCACGGCGCGCGGCACGGCCAGTTCGATCAGATAGCGGTTGGCCTGCTCGGACGCGCGGGTCGCGAAATGCACCACGGTTTCCAGCACCGCCAGCGCCACGCTGGCCGAGGCATAGACCACGGGCGTGCCCGGGCTGTTGTAGCGCCCGCCCACGGCCGCGGCCCCCGCCCCGCTCAAATCGTCGGCGCGGTACTTGCCTGCGGTCGTGCCGATGCGCCAGATCGAAACGCTGTCGTCGGTCATGCGTAGACGCCCGCCGCGGCGCGCGCCAGCGTGTCCTCGACGATGCGGCTGCTGGCGTCGGAGGTCAGCAGCGACAGCGGCTTGACGTTGCCCAGCGCGGGCACCGGCGTATTCAGCCAGGCCACCGCCTCTTCGTCGCTGCCCAGCACCTGGCGCGCCACCCGCGCCACCCGCGCCACGCGGGCCAGGCGGTCGGATTCGCCCAGGGGCAACATGAGGCCCTCGCGGCTCCAGCGCGACAGCGAGGCCGCCTTGACCTCGGTGATGGCCATGATCTCGGACTTGGGCACCTGCAGGTAATCGGCGGCGTCATCCACCATCTGCGCGGGCAAGCCGCGGCGCACGTCGCGCGCCATGTCGACCAGGGGGCTGTCGACCAGGCTGCGGAACAGCTGCTTGGCGCGCGCCGCGGCATGGCGCGACGGACGCTTGGCGGGGTGTTTTTCGAGGGCGGCTACGCTCATGGCCTGACTCCTGCAAGTCTGGAGCCCGCGGCTGCCGGCCCTCAGAATTTCCAAATTGAATTCATGATATCCCATTTGGAATTCCCGCTACAAGATCCGTCCCCAACAGCGACATCCCCGGGGTAGAGGCCGGATTTGGGCATATCATAGGCGGCTGTAACACGATTGATCAGACACTTATAAGGACTGGCGATGACGGACCGGCAGCTGACGATACTCGCGGCGTTGAATCTCATGGTGGCAGTAGGCGCGGGAGCCTTTGGCGCCCATGGCCTCAAGCGCATGCTGACGCCGGAACTGCTGTCCGTCTGGCAAACCGGCGTGCTGTACCACCTGATCCACGCGCTGGGCCTGTTCGTCGTCGCGCTGCTGGGCGCCCGCTACGGTTCGTCCCTGCTGTCCGCGGCCGGCGTGGTGATGTTCGTCGGCATCGTGCTGTTCTGCGGCAGCCTGTATGTGCTGTCCCTGACCGGCACGCATTGGCTGGGCGCCGTCACCCCTTTCGGCGGCGTCGCCTTCCTGGCGTCATGGGCCATGGTCGCGCTGGCGGCCTATCGCGCCCAAGGCTGAACCCACCCCCTTCTTTTCCTTTCAGGCGGCCGGAACCGCCCACCCTCCCAGGCTGTAGATGTCCACTTCTTCCGTACTGCCCGCCCCCCAGACCCAATCCGCCGCCGCAGGCATCGCCTGTGTGGTGGGCGGCATTTTCTTTCTGACCCTGAGCGACGCCAACGCCAAATGGCTGGGCGCCCACTACAACCCGCTGCAAATCCTGTTCCTGCGGGCGCTCATCGCCCTGCCTTTCGTCACCGCGCTGGCGCTGTGGCTGGGCGGGCGCCGGGTATTGCGCACCGCCCATCCCGGGCTGCACCTCGCGCGCGGCGCCATCAACGTGGTGTCGGCCTATTGCTTCTATCTGGGGCTGCGCACGCTGCCGCTGGCCGAGGCCACCGCCATCGCCTTCGCCGCGCCGCTGTTCGTGACGGCGCTGTCGGTCCTGGTCCTGAAAGAGCGCGTGGACGGCAAGCGCTGGCTGGCCGTGCTGGCCGGTTTTGCCGGCGTGCTGATCGTGGTGCGGCCTGGCGCCGCGACCTTCCAGGCGGCAACCCTCTTGCCGCTGATCACCGCCATGCTCTACGGAGTGATGATGATCACGGCCCGCGGCATCAACCGCAACGAAGGCATGCTGACGACCACGCTGTACATCGTGCTGGGCCAACTGGTCTGTAGCGCGATCGCCCTGCCCCTGGTCTGGGAGCAGCCGGCGATGGCGGACCTGCCCTACTTCGGCGCCGTCGCGCTGTTCAGCACCCTGGGCCTGGCGCTGATCACGCAAGGATTCCGCATCGGCCCCGCCTCGGTGGTCGCGCCTTTCGATTACACCGGGCTGATCTGGGCCGCGATCCTGGGCTGGATCTTCTGGCACGAGACCCCGGACGCCTATGCCTATCTGGGCGCGCTCTTCATCGCCGGCAGCGGCGTCTACATCGCCGTGCGCGAAGCGCGGGCCAAGTCCAAAACGCGCAAGCGGCTCAAAGGCTGACGCGCCGGCTACTCCGTGGGCGGCGGAAAGTGCCGTCTCAGCACCCGCTCCACGTTGGGTTCGAGCGCCGCCTCGCCCGCCACGGCCGTCAAGGCCGGGCACTCGGACGCGAACCACGCCGGTCCCGGACGCCAGCGCGTCATCACGGTCACATACAGGTCCAGCGCCGAAAAACGCCGGCCCAGCATGTGCGGTGCGCCGGCCTGGCGCTCCAGCTCCAACCAGATGTCCGCCCGCCGCGAGTGCACTCGCTCGCGCAGCAGTTCGGCGGCTGGGCCGGCACTGGTCCATTGCGGAGGGTCATCACCATAGGTGAAGGTGGGATAGACCGCCGCCACCAGGCGGATCAGCAGATTGAGAAAAAGCGCCCGTTCCGGCTTGTCGGCCGCAGGCGCCAGCCCGGCTTGGGGCGCCACGTCGTTCAGGTGCAGGATCATGGCGGCGCTCTCGGTCATGACCCCGCCGTCCGGCAGCACCAGCGTGGGCACCTGCCCCAGGGGATTCAATTGCAGCAGCCTGTCGCGCTCGGCGCAGGGCTTGAGGTACGGCAGGTCCGTCAGCGTATGCGGCACGTTGGCCAGCACCAGCGCCATCTCGACAATGGCGGATCCGCAGCCGGCGGACCCGATCAGCTCATACGGTTTCATGGCGTTCACCCTCCCTGTTCTGCCGGCGCCAGCCGCAGCAATTCGCCCGGCGAGGCGTCGGTCAACACGTACACATAGCCGTCCGGCCCCTGTCGCACGTCGCGTATCCGCTGCTTGCGATCCGTCAGCAGCCACTCCTGGGCCACCACACGATCGCCGTCCAAGGTCAGGCGGATGAGGTTCTGGTTCGCGAGAGCGCCAATGAAAACGGAATTACGCCAGACCGGGAACCGGTCCGCGTCGTAGAAAGCCATGCCGCTGATGGCCGGCGACTTCGGCCACCAGTACAGCGGCGCCTCCATGCCCGGCAGGTCCGCGCCCGTGGCTTCGGGTATGGGCTGGCCCGAATAGTTGATGCCATGGGTGGCCAGCGGCCAACCGTAGTTCTTGCCGCGCTGGACCAGATTGATCTCGTCGCCGCCGCGCGGCCCGTGTTCGTTTTCCCAGAGCTGCCCGGTCCAGGGATTGAGCGCCATGCCCTGGGGATTGCGATGTCCGTAGGACCAGATCTCCGGCCGCGCGCCGGCCTGGCCCACAAAGGGATTGTCCGTCGGCACCGTGCCATCGGTCTTCAGCCGCACCACCTTGCCTTGCAGCTTGTCCAGGTCCTGCGCGGTGGGCCGCTGGTTGTTTTCGCCCAGCGAGATGTAGAGATAGCCCTTGCCGTCGAACACCAGCCGCGACCCGTAATGCAGGCCGGACGACAGCTTGGGCTGCTGGCGGAACAGCACGCGGAAATCCTCCAGCGCCGCACCGTCGGCAGACAGCCGGCCGCGACCCACGGCAGTGCCGCTCTTCGAGCCGTCGGCCTCCGCATACGACAGATAGACATAGCGGTCCCGGGCAAACTCCGGCGAAAGCGCCACGTCCAGCAGCCCGCCCTGGCCTTGCGCCGCGACCTTGGGCACACCGGCAAGCGGCTTGGACAATCCGCCCGGAATACGCAGCAGCCTGAGGTTGCCGGGACGCTCCGTGATCAGCACGCCGCCTTCAGGCAGGAAGGCCATGGCCCAGGGATGGTTCAGTCCGCCCACCACCGCCGTGACGCGGGCCGGAGCAGATGCGGGTTCGGGTCCTGGCTGCGCGGACACTGGCAGCGCGGCGGACAGGTAGAGTGACACAAGCAACGCGCGCACGATCGCGGCGGGACGTGACGGCATGGGCATCTCCGGCAACGGGTGGCGTACCATATCGGCCAGCAACGGAGATCCCCGTCCTTGCTTTCAGGAGACCCCATCTGATGAAACTGTACTACATGCCCGGCGCGTGCTCGCTCGCATCCCACATCGTTCTGGAATGGATCGGCAAACCCTACGAAACACACAAACTGAGCCGTGACGAGCTCAAGGGCCCGGAGTTCCTGAAGGTCAACCCGCTGGGCGCGGTGCCGGCCCTGTCGCACGACGGCTGGACCGTCACGCAGAACGCCGCCATCCTCGAATACCTGGCCGAGCACGCTCCGGAACTGCAACTGCTGGGCGACGGCACGCCACGCTCGCGCGCCGAAGTGCGCCGTTGGCTGGGCTTCATCAACTCGGACATCCACAAGACCTTCTCGATGATCTTCGGCGCGCCGCGTTTCGTCGGCGACGAAGCCGCGCAGAAGGAACTGGCTGCTTCCGCTTCCGCCCTGCTGACCAAGCTGTTCGCGCAGCTGGACGGCCAGCTCGCCGGCAAGTCCTACCTTACGGGCGACAAGCCCTCCATCGCCGACGCCTACCTGTACGTGGTGCTGCGCTGGGCTCACGGCAAGGAAGTGAACCTGTCGGGGCAGGACAACCTGGCCGCATTCTTCAAGCGCATGGAAGCCGACAAGGGCGTCCAGGCCGCGCTCAAGGCCGAGGGCCTGTAAGACAGAGAGGGCTTGCGCGCGCTAGCCCTCAATTGGAAGCGTCCGGCGCGTCTCCCAGATCGGGCGGCGCGCCCTCTTCCAGCGTCTTCTTCACCGCTGCCAGAAAGCGCCGCGCCAGCAAGGGCGGCGCGCTCAGATTCGAATGCGTGGCCCAGATGTCCACGCTGGCCTGTGGCGATATCGGCCGCAAGGCCATGTGCGCGGCCTGGTCCGGCGTCACGCACCAGGCGTCTACCAGCGCCGGCCCCAATCCCTGCTGCACGAACGAACAGGCGGTCACGGGCGAATGCACCTCGACCGCCGCCGCGCATGCCGGCCCCTCGCCGAAGAAGGGCTTGAGCGCGCGCGCCAGCGGCGTGTCGCGCGGATAGCCGATCCAGGCCGCCGTGGAAAAATCCTCCGGCCGCACCACGTCGCGCGCCGCCAGCGGATGGCCGGCAGGCAGCGCACAGAGGATAGGCACCCGCGCCAGGCGCACGGACCGCAGGTTGGGATGATCGGGCGGCTGCATCGAAACGCCAATGTCCGCCTGGCCCGACAGGAAATACGCCGCCAGTTCATCAAAGGTCACGCTGCGGTAATCGACCCGCGCATCCGCATTGCGGCCGCGGAAGCGGTCCAGCGCCATCGGTATCAGGCGCTGCCCGAAACTGGCGCTGGCGACGATCCTGAGCATGCCCGCACCCGATTGGCCCAGGCTGGCGGCCAGGTCGTTTACGCGCTGGATGCCGCCATAGACCTGCTCCACTTCCGCGTACAGCCGCCGCGCCTCGGCCGTCGGCGACAGCCGGCTCTTCACGCGTTCGAACAGCTTGTAGCCCAGCCGGCTCTCGGTCAGCGCCAGCACCCGGCTGACGGCGGGCTGCGACACGTGCAGCATGCGGCCCGCGCCGCTGATCGATCCGGCCATCATGATGGCCCGGAACACCTCGATCTGGCGCAGGTTCAACGGCCGGCCGGCAGTGGGTCCGACCTCGTCCGCGTAGGCATGCGCATCCATATTTTCCCCTGGCAATTCAGCCCCAAACCGATAACGCCCGATTATAGGTTTTCGACATTTTTCGATGAGGGCGCGCGCCGTCCCGGGGTGTAACCTGCCCGCCTCAACACTAGAAAACCAGGGGAAATCCACCATGCACAGCAAAGTCATCCGCGGCCTTTCCGCGCTGGCGCTCAGCGCCGTCCTGTCGGCCACAGCCAGCGCCGGCGCCTATCCCGACAAGCCCATCACCTTCGTGGTGCCGTCCGCCGCCGGCGGCTCGCCCGACGTGCTGTCGCGCCTGATCACGACCCAGCTGGCGCGCGACACCGGCGCCACCGTGGTGGTCGAAAACCGCCCCGGCGCCGCCGGCAACATCGGCATCGCCCTGGTCAAGCGCGCCGCGCCCGACGGCTACACGGTCGGCTACGGCAACATCAACACGCTGGCCGTCAACCGCTCGCTGTTCAAGCGCCTGCCATATGACGTGGACCAGGACCTGACCCCGGTGGCACATCTGTTCGACCTGTACAACGCGCTGATCGTGCCGGCCGATTCGCCGGTCAAGAGCGTGCAGGACCTGATCGACCGCGCCCGCAAGGAGCCCGGCCGCCTGTCCTACGGCGCATCGGGCGTGGGCACCACCGGCCACATGGGCGGAGAACTGTTCAAGAGCATGGCCAAGATCAACGTCATGTTCATCCCCTACAACGGCGGCCCCGCCGCCATCCAGGACCTGCTGGGCGGCCGCCTCGACTACCTGTTCGTCAACACCTCGGAAGCGACTCCGCTGGTCAAGAGCGGCAAGGTCCGCGCCATCGGCGTGAGCAGCCTGAAGCGCCTGGCGCTGATGCCCGACGTGCCCACCCTGGACGAAGCCGGCCTGAAGGGCTACGAGACCGTCGCCTGGGGCGGCGTGGTCGCGCCCAAGGGCACGCCGCCGGAAGTGGTGGCCACGCTGAACGCCGCCATCCAGAAGGCGCTGCAAGCGCCTGACGTGCGCACCGGCCTGGCCACGCTGGGCGCCGAACCGGCCAGCGGCTCGCCCGCCGACTTCAAGCAGCTGATCGACCGCGAAACCGCCAAGTGGCAACAGATCATCGACGGCGCCGGCATCGAGAAGCTCGATTGAACATGAGCACGCGCATGCTGCAAGCAGACTTCATCGTCGCGGGCGCCACGCTCGTCGATGGCACCGGCGGCCCCGCTCGCCAGGGCGACCTGGCGGTGCATGACGGACGCATCGCGGCGCTGGGCGAGTTCGCCCATCCCGCTGGCGTCCCCGTCATCAACGCCAGCGGCCTGACGCTGGCCCCCGGCTTCATCGATTCCCACACCCACGACGACGGCTATCTGCTGGCGCACCCGGACATGCTGCCCAAGGTGTCGCAGGGCATCACGACCGTGGTCACCGGCAATTGCGGCATCAGCCTGGCCCCTCTGACCGCCGCGGCGATCCCGCAACCGCTGGATCTGCTGGGTCCGCCCGACCTGTTCCGCTTCGACACCTTCCGCGCCTGGATGGATGCGCTGCGCGCCGCGCCCGCCGCCGTCAACGTCGCGCCGCTGGTCGGCCACACCACGCTGCGCGTGGCC